>NZ_JBWKNR010000003.1:0-471520 GCF_059415665.1 Pseudomonas sp. GW821-FHT10B02
AGTTTTCCGTTCCGACTGCGCCGGAAGTGGGGCGAATTATAGAGAGATCCACAGGCACGTCAAGGACTTATTTCAAATTGGTTTCAGATAGCTATATATAGGTACTTCAACCAATACCCTGCAAGCAGGCAACTAAACGGGTTCGGCGCTGATCTGTAGTAGAGGCACCCCATGTGAGCCACTGCCATGAGCGAGACCGAAAGCAGCAAAACCCCGGGCCTGTCAGCGGATGAAGAGCAGGAAGTCAGCCAGAATCAACCGCCCCGTGCCGCCGTGTTACACGAGATCATCCGCTATCAGGGTGACCAGGAGCTGGAACGCACCCTGGCCGCCCTCTGGTGGTCGGCGCTAGCCGCCGGGCTGAGCATGGGGCTGTCGATGATGGCGATGGGACTGTTCTATGCGCGGCTGCCGGAAGGCGACAGCAGCCAGGTGATTGCCAGCCTGGGTTATTCGGCCGGCTTTCTGGCGGTGATTCTGGCGCGCCAGCAACTGTTTACGGAAAACACCCTGACTGCCGTGCTGCCAGTCATGACTGAACCGACGCTGAACAACCTCGGACGTCTGCTGCGTTTATGGTCTGTGGTTCTGCTCGGCAACCTGGCTGGCACCATATTGGTGTCTTACGTGATGCTGAACCTGCCGATCTTCGACAGCAAGACCGACCAGGCCTTTCTCGATGTCGGTCGCAAGGTGATGGAGAACGACCTGAGCCAGATGTTTGCCAAAGGCATCATCTCTGGCTGGATGATCGCCACCATGGTCTGGATGATTCCCTCCATGGAGCACGCCAAGATCTGGATCATCTTGATGATCACTTACCTGATGGCGCTCGGCGACTTCACTCATATCGTCGTAGGCTCGGTGGAAGTCTCTTACCTCGCCTGGGCCGGAGAGGTCAGCTGGCAGGTGTTCTGGCTGGACTTCGCCGCCCCTACCCTGGTTGGCAACATTATCGGTGGCAGCTTCATCTTCGCCCTGATCAGTCATGCCCAGATACGCAGCGACAGCGGCAAGCCCCCTTCTCCACCCGCGACACAGAACAAGGAAAAAGCGCGCGAACGCTCACGACAGTAACCGGCGCGCCTACAGCTCCTTCATCGCCATCACCCGCTCGCCAGCCGAATGCGGTTGGCGCTGCGGTTTGGGCAACCACCAGGCCGGACCGCTATGGGGCTGGTCGAGGCTGACCCGCTCACCCATCTGCGGAGTACTGAGCGACACCTGAGCGGCATTGGCCAAGGCCAGAATACGATCGAACGGCTCATGCCAGCTGTGAACCGAGAGATCGAAGGTGCCGTTATGCACCGGCAGCAGCCAGCGCCCGCGCAAGTCTTTATGCGCCTGCAGGCTTTGCTCCGGCTGCATGTGCACATTAGGCCACTCAAGGTTGTAGGCACCGGTTTCGATCAGGGTTACATCGAACGGGCCATATTGCTCGCCAATCTGTTTGAAGCCGTCGAAGTAGCCGGTATCGCCGCTGAAGAACAGCCGCAGGTTTTCCTCCAGGATCACCCACGACGCCCACAGGGTGCTGTTGCTGTCGAACAGCCCACGTCCGGAAAAATGCTGCGCCGGGGTGGCAACGAAACGGATGCCCTCGACCTGGGTTTCCTGCCACCAGTTCAGCTGGCGAACTTTGGACGCCGGAACCCCCCACTCGATCAACAGGTCGCCAACGCCCATCGGCGCCAGAAAATGCTCGGCCCGATCGGCCAGCTGGCGTATCGCCTGTTCATCGAGGTGATCATAGTGATCATGAGAAAGGATCACTGCGGTCAGCGGCGGAAGCTCTTCAAGTTTGAGTGGTGGCTGGTGAAAGCGCTGGGGGCCGGCCCATTGCACCGGCGAGGCGCGTTCGGCAAATACCGGGTCGGTGATGAAGAAGCGCTCGTGCAGTTTCAGCAGTACCGTGGAGTGCCCCAGGCGCCACAGGCTGCGATCCGGCGCTTCGAGCAATTGCTGACGGCTCAGAGGCTGCACGGCAATCTCTACATCCGGTCGGGTTCCCGGCGGCTTGCCAAGGAACAGGAACTTGAAGCCGATGCGCAGTTTTTTAAACACGCTGTCTTGCGGCAAGGCCCGCTGGTTGTGGTATCGCCCATCCTGGCGCTGCGCCGGTTCACCGGCCTCGGGGAGCAAAGGGGCCATGAGTAGAAGCACTCCAAGGATAAGGGCTAATTTCATGTTACCCCAAGGTGGCTGCATCAACCGTGAAATGGCTTGTAAGGCCATTTTTCAATAGCCTGCGATTGTTCAACAATATTCACACGTTTTATGCGATAAACGGCGCCCCGGAATAGACCAGCTACCATGATGGATAATAGAAGCGGCAAGGGACTTTCATTTGTCAGGAGAATATACCTGCCGCGCATTATCGGCCTGGGCATCGGCATGCTCAGTGTCATGGCCGGCATTTCAACCCTGCAGATGCCAGTGTGGGTCTGGGGCCTGCTGCTGTTCAATGGCCTGATCTGGCCACACCTGGCGTTTCAACTGGCTCGACGCGCCGCCGTCCCCTATCACGCCGAATACCGCAACTTGCTGGTCGATTCGTTGATGGGTGGATTCTGGACTGCCGCCATGCAGTTCAACCCACTGCCCAGCGTGACCATCCTGGCAATGATGGCGATGAACAACTTCGCCGCGGGTGGTCAGCGCCTGTTCTTCAAGGGGCTCTTTATCCAGGGCCTGGGTGCAGGGCTTTCGATTGCCCTGCTCGGTGCCGGTTTGCAGCTGCAGGCGACGCCTCTGCAGGTTTACGCCTGCCTGCCAATGCTGACCCTGTATCCGATGGCGGTCGGCTGGGTCTGCTACCGGCTGGCAATGAATCTCTCCGAGCATAAACGCCGCCTCAGCGCCCTGAGCCGCACCGACAGCCTGACCGGCCTGCTCAATCACGGTTCATGGAAAGACCTGCTGCAGCTCAAGTTCCAGACCTGCCAGCAACAACATTGCCAGGCGGTGATCGCGCTTATCGACATCGATCACTTCAAAGCCATTAACGATACTTACGGACATGTGGTGGGCGACTGCGTACTGAGTCAGCTCAGCAATGAGCTCAAACTCGGCTTGCGCGAGGACGATCTGGCCGGCCGCTATGGCGGCGACGAATTCTGCCTGATCCTGCCCAACACCAACCTTGAGCAAGCCAGCCTGGCCATGGAGCGCCTGCGCGAGCGGGTTGGCAGCTACCGCAATCCACAGTTGCCGGAACTGCGTATCAGCTTGAGCATCGGCCTTGCCAGCTGCCGCGAGGGTCTGGCTGACGCCCAGGACTGGCTCAACGAAGCCGACAAAGCCCTGTATACGGCGAAGAAAAGCGGACGCAACCAGGTCAATTTCGCCCAACCGGACCTCACAGCGCTGAAGCTGGCCTATCCTGATTGAACGTTCGCCCGGCGGCGCAGCCGCCGGGACGCAACTCACCAAGGATCAGGATGCGTATGGACAGGATCGTCGAGGTTTCGTCTACCAGCCCGCCCCCCACCCTGCAAACGCGTAAGCTCATCGCCAGTATCGCCACGCTGTTTGCCCTGGCCTGCCTGATTGCCCTCGGGGCCTTGTTCAACATTGCCACCTCGCTCAACGCCGACGAACGTGAAAAAAGCAGCTTCTACGCGCACAAAGCACTGGAGCAGCGGCTTGAGGCGGCCAGGCAGTTCCTCTCCAGCTACGCCGTATGGGATGCCGCCTACGAGCACCTCAATGGCGCTGCAGACCTGAAGTGGGCCCATGAAGAAAAGAACGTCGGAGACTCGCTGTACACCGCCAGCGGCTTTGAAGGGGTGTTCGTGGTCGATGACCACAGCACCAAATACGCCTTGTTCAAAGGCCAGCTCAGCAGTGCACCGGCCAGCACCTATATAGATGACGCGCTGGCACCGATCATTGCCCAGGCCCGGAACGTTGCCGCCGAGCGCCAGCAGATCACCCGGCACATATTGTTCAATGGCTGGCCGGCAGTGCTGTCGGCCGCTGCCATCCGTCCTGACGATGAAGAGCTGGGCATTGACCCGCAAACCACCTCGGTAATGATTTTCGTCGACCAGTTGACCCCGGAAAAACTGGCCAATCTGAGCGCCGGCGCTGGACTGACAGGGATGCGCATCGAAAAAACCGGGGCCTTGGCGGCCGACGAGTCGAGCCTGCCCCTGGGCACTACCGGCTACCGTCTGGAGTGGCTTACGCCGCGCCCAGGCGATCAATTGCTCTGGGCTGTGCTGCCGCCGTTGCTCGGCGCCATGCTGGTGCTCGGGCTGTTGATGGTCTACTTCTTCCGCTACGCCTTGCGTACTTCGCGGGAAATCGACGGTACCCTGCAGCGCCTGCAGGCCAGCAACCTGGCTCTGGAAGCCAGCGAACAACGTTTTCGAGCAGTAGCCGAGGCCGCCTCGGACTGGATCTGGGAAACCGACCGCCACCATCGTTTGAGCTACCTGTCCCAGCGTTTTGTCGCGGTGACGGGGTTCAGCACCGAGGACTGGCTGGGACAACCGATCAATCAACTGCTCAGTTGCGAAACCACCCCCCTGACCCTCTGGCTCGACAACCAGGCCGATTCCGACCCGGGGCAAATGGCCAATCTGCGTTGCGGCTATCGCGACCAGAATGGTCAGCTGCGTTTTTGCCGGGTGTCGGCGCGCTCGATCATGATCAAAGGCAAGCTCGCCGGGTTTCGCGGCACCGCCAGTGACATCACCGATGAAGTGGCAGCCCACGCCCGCATCCAGCACCTGTCCATGCACGATGCACTGACTGGTCTTGCCAACCGTAACAAGCTGTCACGCTTTCTCGAACAGGCGCTGCTCAAAGGCCAGGACGCCGCCCCCTTGACCTTGTTGCTGCTGGACCTGGACAGCTTCAAGCCGATCAACGACTCCCTCGGCCATGCCGCCGGCGATGCGGTGCTGCTGGAAGTCGCCACCCGCCTTCGCGAATCGACCCGTGACGGTGACCTGGTGGCGCGCCTGGGCGGAGATGAGTTCGTCCTGGTCATGAACGGCATGGACAGCCGCAACGAAATCGACCGCTTTTGCGCGCGCCTGATCGACAATCTGCACCAGCCGATCCACTTCGAGGAGCAGATTCTGCACGTCGGCGCCAGCCTGGGTGTCGCCCAGACCCGCCTGCAGGGTTTTGATGCCGGCGAGCTGATCCGCTGCGCCGATATCGCCCTGTACCAGGCCAAGGCCGATGGCAAAAACACCTGGCGCTACTTTTCGCCGGAGATGAACGAACAGATCCAGTACCGCCGTCAGCTGGAAAACGACCTGCGCAAAGCGCTGAAGAACAACGAATTCGTCCTCCACTATCAACCGCGCTATCGCCTGGATACCTTGCAGATCGTTTCGGTCGAAGCCCTGGTGCGCTGGCAGCATCCGGTCGAGGGCCTGCTGGGGCCGGATACCTTCATTCCGTTGGCAGAACAGACCGACCTGATCGTGCCTCTGGGGCGCTGGGTGTTGCGCGAGGCCTGCGAGACCGCACGCAGTTGGCCGCAAGAGCTGCTGGTCTCGGTCAATCTGTCGCCCGCACAGTTTTCCCGCAGTGATGTGGTCAGCGACGTCTACAAGATTCTCGTCGACACCGGCTTTCCCGCCCAGCGCCTGGAACTGGAGATTACCGAGAACGTCATGCTCAACGATATCGAAGGCGCGCTGGGCACCATGACGGCGCTCAAGGAGCTGGGCGTGCGCCTGAACATGGATGACTTCGGCACCGGCTATTCGTCACTGGGCTATCTGCGCACCTACCCCTTCGACAGTATCAAGATCGACAAGCGCTTCATTGCCGGCCTGAGCAGTGACGGTAACGACCGTGCCGTGGTCCAGGCGATCATCAACCTGGGTAAGGCCATGGGCCTGACGGTTACCGCCGAGGGGGTGGAAACCGAGCAGCAACTCAAGGCCCTGAGCAAGGAAAAATGCCACGAAGTTCAGGGCTTCTACCTGAGCAGGCCGATCGACAAGCAGGCTTTCGAACAACTGTTGCGCCAACCTGTGGGAGCGGGCTTGCCCCGCGATGCGATGTAGCTGACAGCCCGCTCCTACCGGGATTACGTGCGCAGGCGCCGTTGCGCGGCAATCTCCGGCAGGTCGCGGCGACGCAGGTAAATCCGCAATGGCTCGCTGACATTGAGTCGCTCATCAACATTCTGCGCCAGGAGAATTTCGATCAGTGCGCGGCTCAGGGTCATGACTTCGCCCTCGCCGTCCTGCCAGACGAATTCGCTGCTGGGGGTGATGCTGTCATCGGCGACGTCCATGCCGAAGGAGTCTTCGCTGAAGCGCACGATATGCTTGCCCAGCTTGCGGTGAAAGCCGACAAAACCCTTGAGCTGGTCGGCGGCGGCACAGATATCCTGTGATGTGATGTGCATGTCAAACCTCACTGAAGCATCCACAAGGACGCAGGACGAAAGGGATTGGCACGCGGGGCGATTGTGGTCTCTCTCTGCTGGAGCGACTCGAGGTCCAAGGTTAATGGAAAATCCTGGCCGACGGGTACGGATTTTTTCGGCCGATCCAGGCCGGCTCGCCAGACTTGACCCACACTGATTGTTCAAGTCGCCAGCTGCCGTGAATGATCGATGAACAACGCTATTACCGCCGATATCGCCACGATAGGCCGGATCAACGTGGTGCCGGCCATCTTGCAGGTAATCTGTGAATCCACCGGCTTGCGTTTTGCCGCCGTGGCCCGGGTCAGTGACAACAGCTGGACCGCCTGTGCGGTGCTCGACACCCTGGGCTTTGGCCTCAAAGTGGGCGGCGAGCTGGACCTGACCTCTACCCTGTGCCACGAAATTCGCGGCACTCACCGGACCATAGTGATCGACAAGGCCAGCGAGGACGAGCTGTACTGCAACCATCCCACGCCGCGAATCTACAGGTTCGAAAGTTATATTTCGGTACCGGTGTTTCGTACCGATGGTAGCTTTTTCGGCACTATCTGCGCATTTGACCCCCAGCCTGCAGCGCTCAAAGGCAGTCCCATCCAGCCGATGATGGAGTCCTTCGCACGCTTGCTGTCGATCCAGATAGAAAGCGAGGAAAACGCCCAGAAAACCGAGCAGGCCCTGCAAAAGGAACGGGCCATGGCCGAGCTGCGCGAGCAGTTCATTGCCGTGCTCGGCCATGACCTGCGCAATCCGCTGTTTGCGATCACGGCCGGGGCCGAACTCTTGACTAAACGCCTGCCGGATGAAAAAAGCCGGACCATTGCCCAGCACATCCTCACCAGCGGTCGGCGCGCTACACAGCTGGTGCGTGATGTTCTGGACTTTGCCCGTGGGCGCCTGGGCAATGGCATCACCGTCAATATCCAGCCGTGCCCGGACCTGGGCGATGCCCTCAGGCACGTCGCCTCGGAACTGCAACGTGTTCACCCGCAGCGCCAGATCAGTCTGCACATCGGCGACTTGAGCGGCGTCAATTGTGATCGCGAGCGGGTCTCCCAGTTACTCTCCAACCTGATAGCCAATGCCCTGACCCACGGTGCCCAGGACCAGCCGGTAGACGTCAGTGCACAGATTCGTGATCGAGCCTTCGTGCTCGGCGTGCATAACGTTGGCGCACCGATTGCCCCGCAGGTTCTGGCGCAGCTGTTCCAACCGTTTTCTCACCCGCTGAACGACACGGTGCAATCCGGCCTGGGGCTGGGTCTGTACATCGCCAACCAGATCGCCCTGGCCCATGGTGGGCGAATGGAGGTGATCTCGAGCCAGGAAGCTGGAACCCTGTTCAGTTTCCGCCTGCCGCTTGATCCAGACGAGGCTCAAGCAACGCTGCCAGCCAATCCATGAACGCACGCAGGCGCGGCGGCACATGTTGCTGCCTGGCATAAAGCAACGAAACCGGCATCGGCGGCGGAACGAAATCCGCCAGCAGCGCCACCAGTTCGCCGCGATCCAGATAGCCTTGCAGCCCTGCCGCTGGTGCCTGAATCAGACCAAGCCCGGCCACACAGGCACTTTCATAGGCCTCGGTACTGTTGACAGTAACGGCCCCGGCCATGGGCTGAACCTGCAAGGCACCGGCTTGCAGGTACTCGAAACCCGGACTGCGGCTGCCCAGGTTCTTTACATAGTGGATCAACTGGTGGTGATGCAGGTCGGCCAGACTCTCTGGCACGCCATGACGCTGTAAATAGCGTGGACTGGCGCAGTTGATCTGAGCGAGGAAACCCAGCGGCCGGGCAATCAGGTCCAGGTCACTCAAGGTGCCGATGCGCAGCACACAGTCGAACCCCTCACGCAACAGGTCGACCTGACGATCCGTGCAACTGATCTCCAGCTCGATCCCCGGGTGACAGTCAATGAACTGCGGCAGGTTGGGCAGAATGATACGTCGCGCCATCAAGGTCGGCAGATCGATGCGTAAACGACCGATCAGCGCGGCCTTTTCACTGTGGAACAGGCCTTCGATCTCATCCATGCGCGACAACAGGTCTTTGCTACGCTCGTACAGATGCAAGCCATCCTGAGTGGCCTGGACCCGCCGCGTAGTGCGATTCAACAAGCGCGTACCGAGCAGGCTCTCCAGGGCCCTGACCTGCTCGGAGACCGTTGATCGCGGTAGCCCCAGACTTTCCCCGGCGAGGGTGAAACTCGACAGCTCGCTGACCCGGACAAAGGTACGCAGCAACTCCAGCTTGTTCATGGTTGCAGGCTCGATTGTTCGCAAGTACCGACCAGTATTTCCGAAAACCGTGGATTTATCAGCATTCAGCCGACCAATAGACTTTCTTCGACTTCTCCCCTCTCACCCCGAGGTACAGAGCATGAATCGGAAAATCGCATTGATCACCGGCGCCAGCCGCGGCCTGGGCAAAAATACCGCGCTGCACCTGGCGGCCCAGGGCATCGACATTATGGGCACCTATCACAGCAAGGCGCAGGAAGCCCAGGCGCTGGTGCAGACTCTGGAGCAATCAGGTGTGCGCGCCGCAATGCTGGCACTGGATGTCAGCGACAGTGGCAGCTTCGACAGCTTCGCCGAGCAATTGCGCCAGACCCTCAAGTCGCTGTTTGGCCGCGAGCAGCTGGATTTTCTGGTCAACAATGCCGGTATCGGCATCAACGCGGCGTTCAGCGAAACCAGTGAGGCGCAGTTCGACCAGCTGTGCAATATCCAGCTCAAGGGGCCGTTTTTCCTGACTCAGCGGCTGTTGCCGTTGATTGCCGACCAGGGCCGGATCGTCAATATTTCCACCGGCCTGACCCGCTTCGCCCTGCCCGGCTATGCGGCTTATGCGGCGATGAAGGGCGCCATGGAAGTACTGACTCGCTATCAGGCCAAGGAACTGGGGGCGCGGGGCATCCGCGTCAACATCCTCGCGCCGGGCGCCATCGAGACCGATTTTGGTGGCGGCGTGGTCCGCGACAACACCGAGGTCAACGACTTTATCGCCAGCAATACCGCCCTGGGCCGGGTGGGCTTGCCGGATGATATCGGCGCGGCAGTCGCACTGCTGCTCGGCGAGGGTGGCGGCTGGATCAATGGCCAGCGTCTGGAAGTGTCGGGCGGTATGTTCCTTTAAGCGACCTGCACGCCGCCCAGGGCCTGATGCAGTTGTGCAAGCACTGGCAGTTGCAGAGCCTGAGCAGCAAAACATAGCCCCACCCGGCGGGTCAGTGCCGAACCTTGCCAAGGGCGCCACTGCAGCCCGGGATGGCGCTCGACCAGCGACTGTGGCAACAACGCTGCCCCCAACCCTGCGGCGACCATCGGCACGGCCTGCTGCAGGGAACCGGCATGCCCGACCTGCTCGCCATTGCCATAGAACGCGAGCAGGCGTTGATGGGAAACGTGCTGCGGGCAGGTGATCCAGCGGTCAGTCGTGCTACTGCCTGTGGCCATGGCAAACACGAAAGGCTCATCCCAGAGCGCCAGGAATAACTCATCCTCACAGCACAAGGCTTCGACCCCGAGCCGCGCATCGCCGACACAACCGTCGAGCAAGGTCAGTTGCACAGCGGGGACAGCCTGAATGGCCAAGCGGACAAATGCCTCAACCTGACTGGCGGCGATATCCGCTTCTACACCCAGTTGCAGTGGCAGGCGGTCCTGCCCCTCGCGGAAACGTCGGCTCAAGGCCTGAGCCTCAGCTACCAGGCGTTGCGCCTGTGGGTATAACTGCCGGGCCTGTTCACTGACCTCGACACCACGCGCCTGACGCAGGAACAGCGTGACACCCAGCTCCTCTTCGAGCTGGCGGATGGTGACCGATAATGTCGGTTGGGCGACACACAGCCGTTGCGCAGCCGAGGTGATGTTGCGCTCCTCGAAGACCGCAAGAAACGCCTTCAGATGGCGAACATCCATAGGTAATTCCGATACCAGCGAGAGAAATAAGCCGTTTTTCAGACGAAACCCAAGCAAATACACTTGAGCCATTGAAATCAATTATGCCTTGGAGACCATCATGCACAAACCACTGATTATCATCACTGGCGCCAGTTCGGGTATCGGCGAAGCCACCGCACGCCTGCTGTCGAACGCGGGGCATCCTTTGTTACTGCTGGCCCGGCGCCTGGAACGAATGCAGGCCCTGGCCCTGCCGAACTGTCTGTGCCGTGCCGTGGATGTCCGTGACCGCGGGGCCTTTGTCGCGGCCGTGAAAGAAGCTGAAAGCCTCTATGGCCCGGCCGATGCGCTGGTCAACAATGCCGGCGTGATGCTGTTGGGGCAGATGCACGAACAGGACCCCGATCAGTGGGAGCAGATGCTCGACGTCAACGTCAAAGGGCTGCTCAATGGTATCCATGCCCTTGTAGGCGGCATGATCGAGCGGCGCCAGGGCACGATCATCAATGTCAGCTCGGTGGCCGGACGCAAGACCTTTCCCAACCATGTGGCCTATGTCGGCACCAAGTTCGCCGTGCATGGCATTTCCGAGAACCTACGCGAAGAAGTCGCGGCCCACAATGTGCGGGTGGTGACTATCGCTCCGGGCGCGGTGGAAACCGAACTGCTTGGGCATACCACCGATGCCGGGATCAAGGACGGCTACCAGGCCTGGAAAGCCGAAATGGGCGGTCAGGTGCTCAGCGCCGAGGATGTTGCCGGCGCTATCGCCTATGCCTACCAGCAACCGCAGCATGTGTGCATCCGCGAAATCGTTCTGGCCGCTACACGCCAGCAGCCTTGATCAGCGCTGCACCTGGTCTTCACGCACCTGCACGCTGGCGGTCATGCCTGCGCTCAAGGTTACCCCCTCGGGAACCTGGTCCAGTTTGATCCGCACCGGAATGCGCTGGGCCAGGCGCACCCAGTTGAAGGTTGGCTCGACTTCGGCAAGCAACTGACTGTCGGGGTTGGCATTGCGGTCGGTGATACCGCGGCTGATGCTTTCGACGTGCCCCTGCATGGGCTCGCCGGCGCTCATCAGCCAGACCTTGACCGGGTCGCCGACACGGATGCGCGGCAGTTTGGTTTCTTCGAAATACGCCTGGACGTAGAAGGTCGAGTCGTCAATCAGCGCCATCACCGGCTGCCCGGCATTGACGTAGTTGCCCTCGGCCAGGCGCAGGTTGGTGATATGGCCATCGCGCGGTGCCTTGACCTGGCTGCGGGCCAGGTTGATCTCCGCCGCCTTGACGTCGGCCTGAGCCTGGCGCAATTCACCACGGGCCACTGCGGCATTGATCTGTGCGTTTTCACGCAGTTCGGTGCTGATCGCCTGCGGCCCCAAAGCGGCACGGCGCGAAGCTTCATGCTCGCGCAGGCGTAACTGCTGCTGGCGGGTTTCGGCCACAGCGCTGGCCTTGTCCAGCGCCGCTTCGAAGCGGTCACGATCGATCGACATGAGCAATTCGCCAGCCTTGACCTGCTGGTTGTCCTGCACCTTGAGCTCGCGCACCCAGCCGGAGACGTCCGGGGCAATGATTACCACGTCGGCGCGGATTTTCGCATCGCGGGTCCACGGGGTGAGCATGTAGTACTGCCAGAGTTTCCAGCCGGCAAACACCGCTACTGCCACCAGGCACAAGGTTACTGCGATACGTAGCAATGCACGCATGGTCACTCTCCTTACAAAGGCCCAAGTCCCAGGGTTACCAGGGTCAATACACAAATGAACAATGCGCAATCGAACAACGCCTCATGCCAGACCCAACGCCCCAACGGGGTCAGGCGCAGCAGCAGGCGCACGGCAGCGGTCAGCACCAGGGCCAACACCACGTAAATCAAAAACGGGCTGAGCAACACACCACCCAGCGCCCACTCACGCAACCCCATGAATTTCCTCCTGTCGACGGCACCATTTGTCCCAACTGCGCTGCAACTGCAACACCGCCCCCACCGCCAGGCGTATCGGATCGCTGGGGGGTTGGCGTTGCAGGACCTCGATGAACGCGGCACTGGCGGCATCCAGGCGCTGGCCTCTTCCCGGCGCCGGGCCTCGTGCCAGCACCGCTTCCAGTTGCTGCAGATACTCGCGGTCGGCGCCTGCCAGCGGTGCGCGGGCAACGGCCAGGCAGTGGCGCAAGTGCAACAGCTCATCGCCGATATCCAGGCCATGCACGCCATCATCCCAACGGCCGCGCTCCTGCTCGGTCAATGCCGAGTAATGCCGCGCCAGCTGCAGCAAACGGTCGGCCATACGGCCACCAAACCAGGTATCGGCGCCGCGCAGCTCACGGCGAGTCAAACGCACCAGGTCGTTCTGGGTCGCGGCGCGCAGGCGGCGGCCGTGCCAGGCCGGATTACGCAGCACCAACAGTTTGAACGCCAGCACCGCCGCCCCCACGCCGATCAACATGGCCTGGGCACTGTTGAGAAAGCTCGCAACCTCAAAGCTCATGGCATTGAGTGGCGCTACCAGGACGATGAAATGCAGGCAGTAGGACGTGGCGGTCGCCCCGATACGCGGGTTGGCCATGCCCAGTGCGCCAAAGAACAACGGCACACCCATGGACATGCACAGCATGGGAAAGCCGCTCCACTGCGGCAGCAGGATCTGCCCGACCACAAATGCGACGGGGATGGCCAGCAGGATCCCGCGCAGAAAGCTCATACCGATCTGCGCGCCGTTCTCACGGCTGGCAAACAGGCTGCAGACCACACAGGTCAACACCAGGCCGCCAGGAGCCGCGGTCCAGGCGGTGGCCAGCCAGAAACCGGCCATGGCCAGAAAAGCCAGGGCGCTGCGCGAACCGAACAACAGTGCCAGCGGCAGATCACGATGCGCGGCCAGGCTGTCGGGGACATCCGCGGGTGCCTTGCCCTCCTCCACTGCGCTTAAAGCCAGGGTCGCGGCCATGGCGTTGTCCAGCAGCAAGGTCAGGCGTGCCAGACAATAATGTTCGGCCGAGCTGATGCTGTCATCGTGCGCCGCATCCCAGACCCGTTGACGCAGGCGTAACAGGCCGGCCTGATCGGGTACGGCCAGGGCATCATGCACCTCATCAAGCCAAGGCTGCAGATGTAGCGCCTGGGCTTCGTCCAGCTGTTGCCACTGCCGCCGCACTGAACGGGCGATGCGCAGGAGAATCAGCAATTTCTGACTCAATCCGCGGATTGCCCTGGCACGCTCTCGGCCAAGACGCCCCTCGAACCAGGCATGTTCACGCTGGGCGTCGACGGCAACGATGCGCCCGAGAATTTCCAGCAAGCCCTTGCGCGCCTGAGCTTCACCGGTCAGGGTCGCGCTGGCCGCCTGCAAGCCACTGAGCCAGGCCTGGCGCGCCTGTCCCCCTAGCTGTTGTTCAACGCGCATGGGCCAGAGCAAGGCGCTGGTCACCGTGGCGCAGACAATCCCCAGGCAGATCTCGGTACAGCGCGCCACGGCCTGGTCGAACACCGCCAGCGGATGATTGATCGCCGGCAAGGCGATGATCGCTACGGTGTAACCGGCCAACACGAACGAATAGGCCCAGGCGCTGCGCAGCATGGTCGAGCCAGCGGTGCACAAGGCCAGCCACAGCGCCAAAGCCAACAGGAACAACCAGGGCGTCTGTGCAAACAGCCCCATGAACAGCACTGACATGGCCGTGCCGACCAGGGTCCCGAACAGCCGTGCCAGGCCTTTTTGCAAAACCATGCCCGACAAGGGCTGGGCAACAATAAAGGCCGTCATCAGTGCCCAGGCCGGTTGCTCCAGTCCCCAGCGCAGTGCCAGCCACAAGGCCAGGCCACCGCCCAGCAAAGTCTTGATGGCAAATTGCACGGCGAGTTTGTTCGGCGCCAACAGGGCCTGCAAAGTGATGGGCACGGGACGAACCTTGGCTGACTGTGTTGTAACGATAGACAGGATGGGGTGAAAGAATCAGGAACAGATTATTAGCTAGCTAACTAATAAAAGTCCAGCACAGCGGAAAGGTTTCTTGCGGACAAAAAAAGGGGCGACCGAAGTCGCCCTAAATGCCTTGCGTGCTCGTGTACCGGAAGAATCAGCGCTGTTTGCGCTTGTTCGAGTCCTTCCAGATGAAAATTCCGAATCCGACAAAGAACAGCAGCATCAGGCCGACTGTAATGACTCCAGCGATAACCACATTATCGAAGAACATGTCGGCCTCCATTTGCCTGTACCTGTCTGATGGGCTCAAGGTAACCAATGGATGACGAAAGGAAATTGATCGAGGTCAATAGCGCCCGGAACCGGGCGCGCAAGGCGGGTGCAGGCTTGACCTGCATCAAGTTTTCAACGCTTCTTGGGTTTGCCCTTGGGCTTTTTCTTGGTCTTGCCCAGCGGCATGGCCTGCTCGAACGCCTGGCGCACTTCGTTCAGGCGTTTTTCATTGAGGTCGTGGACACGCCGGGCGCGTTCGGCACCGAGGTCGATCAGGTTGTCATCTTGGCTCATGGTCTGACTCAGGAAGCGGACTGCGATCCGTTCATAATGAAGGCTGTTGCCTGCGCTGACCAGTGACAGCACTGCACGCTCAGACTTCGATATCCACCAACAGCCCCTGACGCGGCTGTTCACCCATCAGTGGCGCAACGGGCACGGTGTTGTCAGCGTTGACTTCATCTCCCGGCAACGGCTGGTAGAGCTCGTCGTCTCTGGCCGACTGGCGTCGGCCCTGGTGGCGTCGCTGCTCTTCACGCAGCAACAGCGCCGATTTTTCCGGGTCGCGGTGTTTCAGGTCGATCGCCCCTTCACTGGACGTTGGCTGCGCAGGCACCACCGGCTTGATGTCGGGGGTCGGCTTGACCGGGTCCAGTTGCGATGTCACGGGTGCAGCACTAAGCGGAATGATGGGCGGCAGCATGGGGTAGATCTCCTGTCGCCACTGTGTCGGCTAGCCAACAGAGGCCTTGAGCCAACAAGCAAGAATATGAGGGGCTGATTACAGCAAGCACTGGCTCGAAGTGTAGCTGCAGCGGTTTTTGTCGCTGATATTGCTAGACTCTTTGGTCTGCACAGTCCTATCCGTTAAGATAGTCGGCTTTTCAAAGCGGGAGTCAGGCAGTATGGCGCAGCAGTATCAACCGGGGCAACGCTGGATCAGCGACAGCGAAGCCGAGCTAGGTCTGGGGACCGTTCTGGCACAGGACGGCCGCTTGTTGACCGTGCTCTACCCGGCCACTGGCGACACCCGCCAGTACTCCCTGCGCAATGCGCCCCTGACCCGGGTGCGCTTCTCGCCCGGTGACCAGATCACCCACTTCGAAGGCTGGAAACTGACCGTTCGCGAGGTCGATGACGTCGACGGCCTGCTGGTTTACCACGGCCTCGACGGGCAGAACCAGGCCTGCACCCTGCCAGAAACCCAACTGTCGAACTTCATCCAGTTCCGCTTGGCCAGCGACCGCCTGTTCGCCGGACAGATCGACCCGTTGCCGTGGTTCTCGCTGCGCTACAACACCCTGGAACACACCAGCCGCCAGTTGCAATCCGCACTGTGGGGTCTGGGCGGCACCCGCGCCCAACCTATCGCCCACCAGCTGCATATCGCCCGCGAAGTCGCCGACCGTATCGCCCCACGGGTACTGCTGGCCGATGAAGTGGGCCTGGGCAAGACCATCGAGGCCGGCCTGGTGATCCACCGCCAGTTGCTCTCGGGCCGTGCCAGCCGTGTGCTGATCCTGGTGCCGGAGAACCTGCAGCACCAGTGGCTGGTAGAGATGCGCCGCCGCTTCAACCTGCAGGTAGCGCTGTTCGACGCCGAGCGCTTTATCGAAAGCGACGCCAGCAACCCGTTTGAAGATGCCCAGTTGGCGCTGGTCGCCCTGGAATGGCTGACCGAAGACGAAAAAGCCCAGGACGCGCTGTTCGCCGCCGGCTGGGACTTGCTGGTAGTCGACGAAGCCCATCACCTGGTCTGGCATGAAGAGCAGGTCAGCCCTGAGTATGGGCTGGTCGAGCAACTGGCCCAGGTCATTCCTGGTGTCCTGCTGCTGACCGCAACCCCTGAGCAACTGGGCCAGGACAGCCACTTCGCGCGCCTGCGCCTGCTCGATCCGAACCGTTTCCATGACCTGGCGGCCTTCCGAGCCGAAAGCGAGCACTATCGCCCGGTCGCCGAAGCGGTACAGGAGCTGCTGGACGAAGGTCGCCTGTCGGCCAAAGCCCACGCCACCATCGAAGGCTTCCTCGGTGCCGAAGGCGAAGCCCTGCTCGCTGCGGTCAACGACGGCGACACCCAGGCCAGCGCGCGTCTGATTCGCGAGCTGCTCGATCGCCACGGTACCGGCCGCGTACTGTTCCGCAACACCCGTGCCGCCGTTCAGGGCTTCCCGGAACGCAATCTGCACCCTTATCCGCTGCCAAGCCCCGATCAATACATGGAGCTGCCGGTTGGCGAACACGCCGAACTGTACCCCGAGGTGGCATTCCAGTCTCAGGGCGACACCGACGAAGAAGAACGCTGGTGGCGCTTCGACCCTCGGGTCGACTGGTTGATCGACACCCTGAAGATGCTCAAGCGGGTCAAGGTTCTGGTGATCTGCGCCCACGCCGAAACCGCCATGGACCTGGAAGACGCCCTGCGCGTGCGCTCCGGGATTCCGGCCACGGTGTTCCATGAAGGCATGAGCATCCTCGAACGTGACCGCGCCGCCGCCTACTTCGCTGACGAAGAATTCGGCGCGCAAGTGCTGATCTGCTCGGAAATCGGCAGTGAAGGCCGCAACTTCCAGTTCGCCCATCACCTGGTGCTGTTCGACCTGCCTGCCCACCCTGACCTGCTCGAGCAGCGTATCGGTCGTCTCGACCGTATCGGCCAGAAGCACACCATCGAACTGCATGTACCGTACCTGCAGAACAGCCCGCAAGAGCGCCTGTTCCAATGGTACGACCAGGCACTGAACGCCTTCCTCGCCACCTGCCCGACCGGCAACGCCCTGCAACATCAGTTCGGCCCACGCCTGCTGCCACTGCTCGAAAGTGGTGACGACGGTGAATGGCAGGTTCTGGTCGATGAGGCCCGCGCCGAGCGTGAGCGCCTGGAAGCCGAGCTGCATAGCGGTCGCGACCGCCTGCTGGAGCTCAACTCCGGCGGCGCTGGCGAAGGTCAGGAACTGGTCGAGGCGATCCTTGAACAAGACGATCAGTTCGCCCTGCCGATCTATATGGAAACCCTGTTCGACGCCTTCGGCATCGACAGCGAAGACCACTCGGAAAACGCCCTGATCCTCAAACCGAGCGAAAAAATGCTCGACGCCAGCTTCCCGCTGGGCGACGACGAAGGTGTGACCATCACCTACGACCGCAACCAGGCGCTGTCTCGCGAAGACATGCAGTTCATTACCTGGGAACACCCGATGGTCCAGGGCGGCATGGACCTGGTGCTGTCCGGTTCGATGGGCAACACCGCGGTGGCGCTGATCAAGAACAAGGCGCTCAAACCCGGCACCGTGCTGCTCGAACTGCTGTACGTCAGCGAAGTGGTCGCTCCGCGTGCCCTGCAACTGGGCCGTTACCTGCCACCGGCGGCACTGCGCTGCCTGCTCGACACCAACGGCAACGACCTGGCCTCACGGGTATCGTTCGAAACCCTCAACGACCAGCTCGAGAGCGTGCCAAAGGCCAGCGCCAACAAGTTCATCCAGGCCCAGCGCGATGTGCTGACGCCACGGATCAACAGTGGTGAAGCCAAGATCATGCCGCGTCACGCCGAACGTGTCGCCGAAGCCCAGCGTCGCCTGGCGGCGGAAACCGACGAAGAGCTGGCACGTCTGACCGCATTGCAAGCGGTCAACCCTAGCGTGCGCGACAGCGAGATCGAAGCGGTTCGCAAGCAACGTGAACAAGGCCTGGCAATGCTGGATAAAGCCGCGCTGCGCCTGGAAGCGATCCGGGTATTGGTCGCCGGATAAACTCAGTCTGTCGATCTCATCGCGGGGCAAGCCCGCTCTCACCAGGATTACATCAATCACGGTGGGAGCGGGCTTGCCCCGCGATGCTTTAGAACCCCCCGCTATTACCCCAATGCCCAAATCGTAGAAGTCAAAGTGCCATTAATCCGCATGGGTTAGTGCCCTCTTTCTATACTCCTGCAGAACAGTCTCCAGACAGGCTTTTGGGGGACGAGTGAAAACTCGACAAAGAGGCAGGCTATGGAGTGGCTGGGGCTACAGATGCTCGTCGATCTTCCGGCAAACGGACAGATCATTCTAGAGTGCCAGTACAACCCTTACCTGGTCGTACTTGCCTTTCTGGTCGCTGGCGCAGGCAGCTTCGCCACCTTGAGCATGGCTGAACGCCTGAACCATGTAGAGCAGCCCGTGGCCCAGCGCCAATGGCGTCTGCTCGGCGCCTGCTGCCTGGCCGGTGGTGTCTGGGCCCTGCATTTCATCAGCATGCTGGCCTTCCAGGCGCCCATTGAGCTCCACTACGACTTCGCCCTGACAGGCTTGTCGTTGATCGTCATGCTGTTCGCCGGCTGGCTGGCGATGAACACCCTGGGCCGCAATGACCTGCGTGTCCGCCATTTCCTCCAGGTGGCCACCTGCATTGGCCTGGGTATCGCTGCGATGCATTACATCGGCATGTCCGCGATGCGCTCCAACGCCGAACAATTCTATCGTCCGGACATGTTCGCCGCCTCGATTGCAGTTGCCATCATCACCAGCCTGCTGGCCCTGTTGCTGGCGCGCTACTTTCGCTATGGCAGCGGCACCCTTCATCTGTTGCTCAAATACGCGGCCAGTCTGTTGATGGCCGGCGGCATGTTCGCCACCCACTTCACCGGCATGGCGGGCATGACCCTGATTATCCCCAACGACGCGGTGGTGGTCCTGCCAGGTACCGACAACAACCTGCAACTGGGCCTGACCATCGCTTTCATCACCCTGCTGGTCAGCGCCAGCAGTATCAGTGCCGCCCTCTCCGACCAGAAGTTGCAAAGCAAGGAGCACGACCTGCGCCGGGTCAATGTCCTGCTCAGCCAACTGGATCAGGCGCGGGTGTCGCTGCAGCAGGCCGCTCATTACGACGCCCTGACCAACCTGATCAACCGTCGCGGCTTCAATCAGGTGTTTGCCGAGCGCCTGGTCGAACAGAGCAGCAATGAAGGCATGCTGGCGGTGATGTTCCTCGATATCGATCATTTCAAACGAATCAACGACAGCCTTGGTCACGATGCCGGCGATGAGCTGCTCAAGGTCATTGCCGGCTACATCAAGGCGGCGACCCGTAGCCAGGACGTGGTGGCCCGCTTTGGTGGTGACGAGTTCTGCATCCTGACTGCCTTGAGCAGCCGCGAAGAAGCCCGGCACCTTGCCCAACGCATCATGCAAAAAATGAAAGAGCCGATCGACCTGGCCGGACGGCGCATGGTCATGACCACCAGCATTGGTATCAGCGTCTTCCCCGACGATGGCCGCAGCTGTGATGAACTGCTCAAGAATGCCGATCTGGCGCTGTATCAGTCCAAAGGCTGCGGACGTAACAGCCTGAATTTCTTCAATAGCAGCCTCAAGACCCGCGCCACGCTGGAGCTGCAACTGGAAGAAGAGCTGCGCATCGCCCTGCTCGAAGAGCGGGGCCTGCGTATTCACTACCAGCCGATCTTCGACTTGCACACCGGTCAGGTGGCCAAGCTTGAAGCCCTGGTGCGCTGGCAACATCCGCAGCACGGTTTGCTCAGCCCGGAGCGTTTCATCGGCATCGCCGAAGCCAACGGCCTGATCGCCGACCTTGATCTGTGGGTGCTACGCCATGCCTGTGAAGACCTGGCGCAACTCAATCGTCATGGTTATGGCAGATTGAAGGTCACGGTCAATTGCTCGGCGGTGACCCTCGGCCGTGAAACACTGGTCAGAGAAGTTGAGGACGCCCTGCAACGGGCAGGGCTTTCAGCCGGTCAGCTGGAACTGGAAGTCACTGAAAACGCGCTGATGGGCAACATTCACAGCACCATCGCACTGCTCAAGGGCATTCGCGCCCTCGGTGTCTCGCTGTCGATCGATGACTTCGGCACCGGCTACTCATCACTGGCCTATCTCAAGCGTCTGCCCCTGGACACCCTGAAGATCGATCGTTCCTTCGTTCAGGATGTACCGCACTGCCGGCAGGACATGGAAATTGTCCAGGCCATCATCGTCATGGCCCATACCCTGCACCTGCAGGTGATCACCGAAGGCGTGGAAACCATGGAGCAATACCAGTTCCTCGCCCAGCAGGGTTGCGATTTCGTCCAGGGTTATCTGCTCAGCCGCCCCGTCCCCCTGGGTGAGCTGCGCGCGATCCTCAGTCAACTTGACCAGCGAGACGAATCGTCGCTGGTCAGCTTCAATCCTTACGCCGGTACAGATCGATCAATGTCGCCGGATCTTTTTGCAGATAGCCCTGACTTCCGTGCAAGCGCATCAGCTGCGCGGCCAGGCCACTGAGCGGCGTTGCCGAACCCTGTTCGCGCGAAAACTTCACTGCTGTATCCAGATCCTTGAGCAAGGTACGTACATGCCATTTGACCGGTTCGAAGCAGCTCTGCGCCATTTGCGGCGCCAGAATCTGCAACGGCCTGGAATCGGCAAAGCCACCGGCCAGGGCTTCAGCAATAAGGCTGGCATCGACGCCGGATTGCTCGGCGAGCGCCACCACCTCGGCAATCACCAAAGCGTTGCAGGCCACGATCATCTGGTTGCAGGCCTTGGTCACCTGCCCAGCCCCGACCGGGCCCATATGGGTAACCCGTTGGCCCAGGGTCAGCAACACCGGGCGCACGCGTTCAAGGTCTGGCGCATCGCCACCGACCATAATCGCCAGACTGCCCGCCTCGGCCCCTGGCGTGCCACCTGAGACCGGCGCATCGAGCCAGCTCATGCCACTGAGCGCAGCCAGTTCCGCGGCCATCTCCCGGGTCGCGGTCGGCTCCAGGCTGGAGAAATCCACCAGTAACTGCCCGGCCTTGGCCCCCTTGGCCACACCTTCAGGCCCGAACACCACCTCACGCACCACCGCCGTATCGGCCAGGCACAAGAGCACCAGATCAGCCGCCTGACACAGCTCGGCCGGAGTCTCCACCTGCCGCGCGCCCGCCTCGACCAGCGCTGCACACTTGTCCGGCGAACGGTTCCAGACGGTCAACGGATACCCCGCCGCCAACAAGCGCCGACACATCGGCAATCCCATCAGACCGATTCCGGCAAACCCCAGTGAAGGACGTGCAGTGCTCATGAACAGCTCCAGACAGATTAAAGAAGTTGAAAGATTGGACGATTCAGTTTGCAGGCGTGGCAAGGAAAACTCCTATAGCACTAGGGCAGACCCCTATCGCTCACGCCAAATGCGCACTGATACAGTCGCGAAACTTATCCAGTGATGGCTCTATGATATCTACTAGAACAGCCACCCACCCCCAGGCAAATGGCGCAAAATGACCTCCAAGACTACTTCTGCCAACGCGGTTTCCGAGCTGACTTCACCCACTCCCGCGTTCAGCGCTCCAGTGCCCAGAGAATTCTACAGCCCGCGAACGCTTAACCCGCAGCAGTACCTGTATTTCACCGAGCCCGATATCCAGCGCATCCTCGACAACCTCGACGGCCTGCGCGATCTGGTGTTTCCGCCCAGTGTCCACGTCGAAGACGATAGCCAGCTACGCCTGGATCAGCAGTTCCCATCAGTCTGCCTGATCGGCCTGGGCCGTTGCGGCTCGAACATCGCCCTCGATGTCGCCGAACTTGTATACAACGCCCGCACCTTCTATCTCAACGAATTCAACAACGAAGATCGCGCCGGCAGCGAGCCCAGCTACAGTCCCGCACGCTGGATCCGCAACAACCTGCGCCTGGTACAGAACAAGGGCAGCAAGCCGGTGTTCCTGGTTGAGCCGCTGGTAATGCTGGGCGACCTGGACAAAGACATTGCCGGTCGTATCCGCTTCTCGCGCAAGGGTGAAAAAAGCGGCTTCATCCGCGACTACAGCAAGATGAAGATCATGGACCTCTCGGAAGTCCATGCCGGGGGCGCCGGTAACGCGCCGATCCTCGGCCAGTACCTGGCCAAGATCATCCTCAACAAGGAAACCCATCGTTTTTCCAGCGCCGACTGGAAGCTGATCCACTCGTATCTGATCGACTCCTGCGGGATCAAGGCCAACCAGTCGCGGTTGTACTTCTACATTTTCAGCGCCGGTGGTGGTACCGGTTCGGGCATGGCCTCGGAGTTTGGCCTGGCCCAGCAGTACTCGTACATGAACAAGACCTTCGACACCAAGCCGGCCGACGAAAACGACGGTAAGAGCGGGCACTCGTTCGTCTTCGAACCGATCTTCACCAGCGGCATCTGCGTGCTGCCGAATATTTCCGATCATCGCAGCGAAATGTCCGAGGCTTTGCACATCAACGCCGGACGCCTGTTGTGCAAGTACCTGTCCGAAGAGTGGGACTTCTCCTACAACTTCGACAATGAAGACAGCAGCGAAGCCAGCGTCATGGGCCGTATCCGCCCTTGGAACGCGATGATGCTGATTTCCAACGACATCATGCGCTACGCCGAAGAGAATGATGACGGCAACATCCAGAACATTGATGTCAATGCCATGGAAAAGCACGCCAACCAGTACATCTCCCAGCAGATCTTCAACATCCTGACCGCCCAGGCGGTGACCACCGACTACGACCAGAATTACTTCCGTCGCGCCGGCATCGACATCGGCGAAACCATTCGCCTGGATGCCAACGACCTGTTCATGAGCCTGGCCGGCCCCGTGGCAATTGCCTACGCCGAGTCCGTGGTACCGGAACAGCCGTCACCGAATTCGGATAAATTCAAAGTGTTCGAGAAGGACCAGCCGCGTCTGAACATCGACGACCTGTTCTTCCGCTCCATCGACCTGCCGCACTTCAACAAGGTGACCCAGGCGATCGAAGGCATCAGCCTGTTGCCGATCGAGTCCAAGCGCTATCGCGCAGCGCTGGAACAGTACAAGGCCTCCGGTTATGACGCGGCAGCCCTGCACGACCTGCACTTCTTCAAGAACTGTTCGTCGGTGGTGTCGATCGTCTCGCTGCCCAAGGACTACAAACTTTCGTACATGGACCTGAACCGGCTCAAGACCCACCTCAACAGCCTGTTCCCCAACACCACCCTCAAGCGTTATGCCCTGGTGATCGGCGCTTCGGCGAACCTGTCGCTGACCACCCTGATCGCCAAGAGCCCGTGCCTGTCGGACGACTTCCTGACCTTGATCGTGGCCTTCATCAAGCGCTGCTTTGCGCGTAACCCGTACCGTTTCGACGACACCCTGGACAACGCCATCCTGGAATTCATCACCAGCGATACCTTCGATGAAGAACGCATCGATGATTTGCTCAATGAATTCGAAAACCCGGCGAAAATCCTCGATACCAACTGGTATGCGATCAAGCCGATGTACGAGAAGAAATACCGCGAGCTGATCAACGACAAGAGCAAGTTCGTCTCGATCAATGACATTCGACTGTCGCGCGAATGCGTGAAGAAGGCCGTGAAGTACCTGCGCGAAATCTTCCGTCACCGGATCGGCAAGACCCGGGTGATTTCGCTGAACAGTCATACTGGAAAAGTGGATTACTGATCAGAAGCATCGCGGGGCAAGCCCGCTCCTACAGGTAATCCTGTGGGAGCGGGCTTGCCCCGCGATCTGTTACCGTTAACGTTAAGCACACTCAACTGTTACCAACAGCCACCCTCGCTGAACAGTCCCGCGCACCAAAATCTCCTCGCTGCTTGTTTTCACGCACCAATCTGGGGCGCACTCAGGCTTTTTTCTTTTCCTGAATCACAATAAACGGCGAAACCACCACCGCCCAGATCTCTGGATCGCGGCTCTGAAGGTCTAGCGCTTGCTCGGCGGACAGCGGGCCAACAGTGCCAGCATTGCGCCATGCAGCGAAGGTTTCGCTGCGGTTCTCGGCCATTGCCTGTGCAACTTCGATCAGGTCCAGGTGCTCGCTGACCCAAATCAGGTCACCTTTGGCCCAAAAACGCTCCAGGGCTTTCCACTCGATTACTGCGGTCTCGCCGAGCAGTTTGGCATAGAGGGTGCTTGGTTGATCAGTCATGGGTTCCTGCCAGAAATAATTCGACTACTGTAAGAGGTCGGTATTTTTGCAGAAAAACCCGGTTTCAAATAAGTAATTGATCGAAAAGGACTTGAAAGCGAAGGATTGCCACGGGAATCAGGGCAAGACCAAGCCGCTTTCTTGTAAGTTTCTGTCAATTAAGCGACACGCGCCGAATTTGCCCCAGCGGGCCTGCTTTTCAAGCGACGAAGCAGCGCTCTACACTGTACCGGTACAGTTGCCAGGGCAAAATCGGAGCACTCCGGTCCTCAAGCTCTGGCCGCAGGACTATAAAAATTACAACAGAATGAGTGGAGCACTATGAGTAAGGCTACTAAGCAGATTTCCAAGCTGTTTGCCGCAATGGTTCTGGCCGGGGTTGCCAGCCATTCGTTTGCAGCCGATACCATCAAGATCGGCATCGCCGGCCCGAAAACCGGTCCGGTTACTCAGTACGGCGACATGCAGTTCGTCGGTGCAAAGCAGGCGATCAAAGACATCAACGCCAAGGGCGGCGTTGACGGCAAGATGCTTGAAGCCAAAGAATACGACGATGCCTGCGACCCTAAACAGGCCGTAGCCGTGGCCAACAAAGTGGTCAACGATGGCGTCAAATACGTAATCGGCCACCTGTGCTCCAGCTCCACCCAGCCCGCCTCCGACATTTATGAAGACGAAGGCGTGATCATGATCACCCCGGCTGCCACCAGCCCGGAAATCACCAGCCGCGGTTACAAGCTGGTGTTCCGCACCATTGGCCTGGACAGCGCCCAGGGTCCAGCCGCCGGTAACTACATCGCCGACCACGTCAAACCGAAAGTGGTTGCCGTCCTGCACGACAAGCAGCAATACGGTGAAGGCATCGCCACCGCGGTCAAGCAGACCCTGGAAGGCAAAGGCACCAAGGTTGCCGTCTTCGAAGGCCTGAACGCCGGCGACAAAGACTTCTCCTCGATCATCCAGAAGCTCAAGCAAGCCAACGTCGACTTCGTTTACTACGGCGGCTACCACCCAGAGCTGGGCCTGATCCTGCGCCAAGCCCAGGAAAAAGGCCTGAAAGCCAAGTTCATGGGCCCAGAAGGTGTCGGTAACGACTCCATCTCGCAAATCGCCCAGAACGCCTCCGAAGGCCTGCTGGTAACCCTGCCGAAGTCGTTCGACGCCGATCCTGCGAACAAGGCAATCGTTGACGCCATCAAGGCCGATGGCAAGGACCCGAGCGGCCCGTTCGTGTTCCCGGCCTACTCCGCTGTCCAGCTGATCGCCGAGGGCATCAAGTCTGCCAAATCCGAAGACACCGACAAAGTGGCTGCTGCCATTCACGCCGGTACCTTCAAGACCCCGACCGGCGACCTGTCGTACGACGACAAGGGCGACCTGAAAGACTTCAAATTCGTGGTCTACGAATGGCATTTCGGCAAACCTAAAACCGAAGTTTCCCCTCAGTAATCCCGTCTGACTACATGACTACAAGCCCACTGTGCGAGCAGTGGGCTTTGTTTTACGAGGTTCATGGGCCTGATTCCCGCGATCCGGGAGCAGGTTCACCTGAAAATCTTAAAACCGTCACCAGCGGTTCGCTGGCAGTTGCCGGTGTCGAAGTGGCTCAAGACCACAAGACCAGGCCGGGGGCAGCCCCACCAGTGAAATGCGTATCAGGTTTTTAGGAGCGCTGTAATGCCTGAGATCTATCACTTCTTCCAACAGCTGGTTAATGGTCTGACCATTGGCAGCACCTATGCCTTGATAGCCATTGGCTACACAATGGTTTACGGCATCATTGGAATGATCAACTTCGCCCATGGCGAGGTTTACATGATCGGTTCCTACGTGGCCTTCATTGCCCTTGCCGGGCTGGCCATGATGGGCATCGATTCACTGCCGATATTGATGACCGTCGCCTTCGTCGCCACGATCTTCGTAACCAGTGCCTATGGCTACAGTATCGAACGGGTCGCCTACCGCCCCTTGCGTAACAGCAACCGGTTGATCCCGCTGATTTCTGCCATCGGTATGTCGATTTTCCTGCAGAACACCGTATTGCTATCCCAGGACTCCAAGGACAAGTCCATCCCCAACCTGATCCCGGGGAGTATCTCCTTCGGCCCAGGCGGCGCAGAGGAAGTGCTGATCTCTTACATGCAGATCCTGGTTTTCGTCGTCACGCTAGTGGCCATGACCGGTTTGACCCTGTTCATCTCCCGTTCCCGCCTGGGCCGCGCCTGCCGCGCCTGCGCCGAAGACATCAAGATGGCCAACCTGCTGGGTATCAACACCAACAACATCATCGCCCTGACCTTCGTCATCGGTGCCGCCCTGGCGGCTGTGGCGGCGGTACTGCTGAGCATGCAGTACGGCGTGATCAACCCCAACGCCGGATTCCTGGTAGGCCTGAAAGCCTTCACCGCGGCGGTGCTGGGCGGCATCGGCAGTATTCCGGGCGCGATGCTCGGCGGGCTGGTGCTGGGGGTGGCTGAAGCCTTTGGCGCCGACATCTTCGGCGACCAGTACAAGGACGTGGTGGCCTTCGGTCTTTTGGTTCTGGTGCTGTTGTTCCGTCCGACCGGCATCCTCGGCCGTCCGGAGGTTGAAAAAGTATGAACAGAAATCTCAAACAGGCGTTCTTCAGCGCCTTGCTGGTCTGGGCCGTGGCTTTCCCGGTGCTGGGCCTGAAACTCAGCATCGATGGCATCCGCCTGATCGTCCATAGCCAAGGGGCCATGACCCTGTGGATCATCGCCCTGTGTTCGGTGCTGATGTTCCTGCGCGTACTGTTCGACAAGCAATGGGGTGCGCTCACCCGCCGCCGCTCGGACCGCAAGCTGATCTCGCCGGCCATGAGCAACTTCCTGACCCTGCCCAAGACCCAGCGCTGGGTGATCATGGGCCTGATCGCGGTTGCCCTGGTCTGGCCGTTCTTCGGTTCGCGCGGCGCAGTCGATATCGCCACCCTGATCCTGATCTACGTACTGCTCGGGCTTGGCCTGAACATCGTGGTCGGTCTGGCCGGTCTGCTCGACCTGGGTTATGTCGGCTTCTACGCCGTCGGCGCCTACACCTATGCCCTGCTATCGCACTACTTCGGCCTGAGCTTCTGGATCTGCCTGCCGCTTGCCGGGCTGATGGCGGCGACCTTCGGCTTCCTGCTCGGCTTCCCGGTATTGCGTCTGCGCGGTGACTATCTGGCCATCGTGACCCTGGGCTTCGGGGAGATCATCCGTCTGTTCCTGCGCAACCTCACCGGGCTCACCGGCGGTCCGAACGGGATCAGCAACATCGAGAAACCAACCTTCTTCGGCCTGACCTTCGAACGCAAGGCTGCTGAAGGTCTGCAGACCTTCCACGAGTTCTTCGGTCTGCAGTACAACTCGATCAACAAGGTGATTTTCCTCTACCTGGTCGCCCTGCTGCTGGCCCTGCTGGCGCTGTTCGTGATCAACCGTCTGCTGCGCATGCCGATCGGGCGTGCCTGGGAAGCGCTGCGTGAAGACGAGATCGCCTGCCGAGCCCTGGGCCTGAACCCGACGGTGATCAAGCTGTCGGCCTTCACCCTCGGTGCCTGCTTCGCCGGTTTCGCCGGTAGCTTCTTCGCCGCACGCCAGGGCTTGGTAACGCCGGAGTCGTTCACCTTCATCGAATCGGCCATCATCCTCGCCATCGTGGTACTGGGCGGTATGGGTTCGCAGCTGGGCGTGATTCTCGCGGCCATCGTGATGATCCTGCTGCCTGAACTGATGCGCGAATTCAGCGAATACCGCATGTTGATGTTCGGTGCGCTGATGGTGTTGATGATGATCTGGCGTCCGCAAGGCCTGCTGCCTATGCAACGTCCTCATATGGAGCTGCGTCGATGAGCCGCGAAATTCTGCAAGTCAGCGGCCTGAGCATGCGCTTCGGCGGCTTGTTGGCGGTCAACGGCGTGGCCCTGACCGTCAAGGAAAAACAGGTTGTGGCGTTGATCGGCCCCAACGGTGCCGGCAAGACCACGGTGTTCAACTGCCTGACCGGCTTCTACAAGCCCAGTGACGGCACTATCTTGCTCGATGGTCAACCGATCCAGGGCCTGGCTGGTCACGAGATCGCCCGCAAGGGCGTGGTGCGGACCTTCCAGAACGTGCGCCTGTTCAAGGAAATGACCGCGCTGGAAAACCTGCTGATCGCCCAGCACCGGCACCTGAATACCAACTTCCTCGCCGGCCTGCTCAAGACCCCGTCCTTCCGCCGCAGTGAACACGAAGCGAAAGAGTACGCACGGTACTGGCTGGAGAAGGTCAACCTGCTCGAGTTCGCCAACCGTCCCGCCGGCACGCTTGCCTACGGCCAGCAACGTCGCCTGGAAATCGCCCGCTGCATGATGACCCGTCCACGGATCATCATGCTCGACGAACCGGCGGCCGGCCTGAACCCGAAAGAGACCGAAGACCTCAAGGCGCTGATCAGCCTGTTGCGCGAAGAGCACAACGTCACGGTGCTGCTGATCGAGCACGACATGAAGCTGGTCATGAGCATCTCCGACCATATCGTCGTGATCAACCAGGGCACTCCCCTGGCCGACGGTACGCCGGAGCAGATCCGCGACAACCCTGATGTGATCAAAGCTTACCTGGGGGAAGCGTAAATGCTGCAGTTCGAAAACGTTTCCACGTTCTACGGCAAGATCCAAGCGCTGCACAGCGTCAACGTCGAGATCCGCCAGGGCGAGATCGTCACCCTGATCGGCGCCAACGGCGCCGGCAAGTCGACCCTGCTGATGACCCTGTGCGGTTCGCCCCAGGCTCATAGCGGCAGCATCAAGTACCTGGGTGAAGAGCTGGTCGGCCAGCCCTCCTCGCACATCATGCGCAAGAGCATTGCCGTGGTTCCTGAAGGTCGCCGGGTATTCGCCCGCCTGACCGTGGAAGAGAACCTGGCCATGGGCGGCTTCTTCACCAACAAGGGCGACTATCAGGAGCAGATGGACAAAGTCCTGCAACTGTTCCCACGCTTGAAAGAGCGCTTTAGCCAGCGTGGCGGCACCATGTCCGGTGGCGAGCAGCAAATGCTCGCGATTGGCCGGGCGCTGATGAGCAAACCCAAGCTACTGTTGCTGGACGAGCCGTCGCTGGGCTTGGCACCGATCATCATTCAGCAGATCTTCGACATCATCGAGCAACTGCGGCGTGATGGCGTGACGGTGTTTCTGGTCGAGCAGAACGCCAACCAGGCCCTGAAAGTCGCCGACCGTGCCTATGTGCTGGAAAACGGCCGGGTGGTGATGCAGGGCACCGGGGAAGCACTGCTGACCGATCCAAAGGTCCGCGACGCCTACCTGGGCGGTTGACCTTCTGCAGCGCAATCGAAAAAAGGCCTACGGGCCTTTTTTCTTGCCCGCTGTAACGCCTCCCGGGCAGCGGACTCTAGTGCTGCAGGTGAGCCACAGCCAGTGGCACTCGCCCTTCTAACCTACTGGAGTCCCACCATGAACAAAACCATCAGCGCCGCCGCCCTCATCCTCAGCCTCGGTTCGAGCCTGGCCTTCCTGCCAGCCGTGCATGCCGCCCAAGACATGAAAACGGACAAGGAAGCCAGCATGGAAAAGGACATGAAAATGGATAAGCACATGGCCGACGACAAGATGGACATGAGCAAAGACAAGATGGACAAAAACATGATGGGCAAAGACGACAAAATGATGAAAGGTGAAAAGCACGACAACAAGATGTAATCCCTACAGCGTCTGCAACGCCTGGCTGCTGCGCTTGAACCAGCGCAGCAGATAGTCGGCCAGTACCTGGACTCTTCTGGGCATCCGGCCCTGATACGGATGCACCAGAAACAGAGGCACACTGCGGGTCTGGTAGTCACGCAGCAGCCACTGCAAGCGGCCATCGGCAAGCTCCGCATGCACCATGTAGGAAGGCAGCCTGGCGATGCCGGCGCCGAGCAATGCAGCTTTCTTCAGCAGGCTGTAGTGATTGCTGGCAAAGCTGCCGGCGACCTGCACCCGCAGCAGCTCATGCTGGTGGTGATACAACCATTCTTCGCGCCCACTGTAGTGGCTGTTGAGCAAACAGCGATGAGCGCTCAATTCCGCCGGCATGTGCGGTTCGCCCTGACGCTGCAGATAGGCTGGGCTGGCGCAGGTCAGTTCCTGCATGGCCAACAGCGGGCGCGCAACCAAGCGTGCATCGTCCTGGACCTCGGTGCGAATCGCCAGATCGAAGCCCTCCGCCAACAGATCCCGGTAACCATTGTTCAGCTCCAGCTCCACCTGCAGATCCGGATAGTCGACGGCGAACTCCAGCAGCAAGCCTTCGAAGAAGGTCTCGCCCAGCGACACCGGTACCGTGATGCGCACCGGGCCAGCCAGTTCGTCCTTGAGCATGGCCAAAGTCTGACGCGCGCCCTCCATTTGCCGCACCAATGCCTGGGCCTGGGGCAGTAACATGGCACCCGCTGCAGTCAAACTCAGACGCCGCGTGGTGCGGTGCAGCAGCTTTACCGAATGACTGGCCTCCAAAGCACTGATGCGCTTGGACAACTGCCCCTTGCTCCACCCCAGTTGTTGCGCGGCCTGGGTGAAGCTACCGGCATCCATCAACACGGCGAAGGCCGCCAGATCATCCAGGTCGCTCATTGATTGTTTCCAGATGAAAACCAAAGGTTGCCTATTAGCACGCTTATCCGCAAAAAAATCCACACTAGACTTGAGCCTTGTCCCCAAAAAACTGCGAGGAACGGTTCAATGAAAATCCTGTTGATCGGCGCCAACGGCACCATCGGTTCGGCGGTGGCCAAAGAGCTGGAACAACGTCATGAAGTGCTGCGCATCGGCCGCAGCAGCGGCGACTATCAGGTAGATATCAGCGACAGCGCTTCGATTCGCCGCCTGTTCGAACAAACCGGGCGTTTCGATGCCCTGGTCTGCGCAGCCGGTAATGTCACCTTCGCGCCGCTGGACGAGATGACTGCAGAGCACTTTGCCCTGGGCCTGAACGACAAGCTCATGGGCCAGGTCAACCTGCTGCTGATCGGCCGCGAGTTCATCAACGACGGTGGCTCGTTCACCTTCACCACCGGCATCACCAGCCACGACCCGATCCGTACCGGTGCGTCGGCCAGCCTGGTCAACGGCGCCATTGATGCCTTCGTCAAAGCGGCAGCCATCGAGTTACCCCGTGGCCTGCGGGTCAACTCGATCAGCCCCAACGTACTGGTCGAAGCCATGCCGGCCTACGCCCCGTATTTCCGCGGGTTCAAACCGGTACCGGCGGCAGATGTGGCGCTGGCCTATGCCAAGAGCGTCGAGGGCCTGCAAACCGGCCAGACCTATCATGTCGGCTGAGGCCTTGTGATCAGCGTCCAGCCTGCGTAACGTGGCGGCACCTTTCGGTAGAGACCCTGGAGTTTGCTTGATGCGTGCCGCCCCTTCGTTGTTGCTTGTCGCCCTGTTGCCGCTGTTCGCCGGCTGCCAGATGCTGGCGGAAAAACCGCAGGCAGCTTCTACCGCAGGCATGACCCGGATGCAGGGCGAATTGACTGCCAAGGGCGGCCAGCTGTTGTTCAAGCCATGTACAGAAAGTCGCCACTTTGCCGTCTTCGATAGCGGCAACACCGGTGTGTTGCAGGAAGCCGCTGCCCTGGCCGGCGAACCGGGCACGCTGTTCGCGGACATCAGCGGTAACCTTTCCGCAGGCCAGAATGCCGGCAACGACGGACAATTGAATGTCCAGCGCCTGTATCGGATCGAGAACTCCAGCAGCGCCTGCAGTGATCCCAACTTCAAGCGCCTGACCGTGCGTGCACACGGCAACGAGCCGGACTGGGACCTCAAAGCCAGCGGTAAGGGCATGGTCCTGACTCGCCCGGGCGTGCCGGAACTGGCCGTGCCGTTCCTGGAAGAACAATTGCCTGATGGACGCTTCAGTCTCAGCACCGAAGCCAACGGTCAGCGTGTCGATCTCTGGGTCGCTCCGCAACGCTGCGTCGACACCATGAGTGGTGCAGTCAGCCACCTGAGCGCCGAGCTGCGGGTGAACGGCCAGACCCTGCGCGGTTGCGCCTACTACGGCGGCTCACGTAACGACTGATCATCGGCGCCCGCGTTAATCCTGCCTGCAAAGGCGGCGAACAGCTTATACTTGGCGGTTTGTGTAAAGCCGCCGGCCGTTCATGGCCGGGATACTGGACCCTGCCATGTTACGAATCACCGAACTGAAGCTGCCGCTGGATCATCCTGATGAAGCCCTGCGCGAGGCCATCGTGCAACGCCTGGGAATCAGCGACGACCAGTTGCTGGACTTCACCTTGTTCAAGCGCAGCTATGATGCGCGCAAGAAGAACAGCGAAATGCTGTTCATCTACACCATCGACCTGACGGCCAGCAACGAAGCCGAGCTGCTACACAAGTTCGCCGACGACCATAACGTCAATGTCGCGCCGGACGTCAGCTACAAAGTGGTCGGCCAGGCCCCTGCCGACCTGCAAGAGCGCCCCATCGTGGTCGGCTTCGGTCCGTGCGGGATTTTCGCCGGCCTGCTGCTGGCGCAGATGGGCTTCAAGCCGATCATCCTCGAGCGCGGCAAGGAAGTGCGTCAGCGCACCAAAGACACCTGGGGCCTGTGGCGCAAAAGCGTGCTCAACCCCGAGTCGAACGTACAGTTCGGTGAAGGTGGCGCCGGGACCTTCTCCGACGGCAAGCTCTACAGCCAGATCAAGGACCCGCAGCACCACGGCCGCAAGGTGTTGCACGAATTCGTCAAAGCCGGCGCGCCGGAGGAGATCCTCTACGTCAACAAGCCGCACATCGGCACCTTCCGCCTGACCGGCATGGTCGAGAACATGCGCCACGAGATCCAGGCGCTGGGCGGCGAAGTGCGCTTCGAAGAGAAAGTCACCGACCTGCTGATGGACGATGGCCAGCTCAACGGCGTGGTGCTGCAGAGCGGTGAACAACTGCACTCGCGTCACGTGGTCCTGGCCCTGGGCCACAGCGCCCGTGACACCTTCCGCATGCTGCATGCGCGTGGCGTGTTCATGGAAGCCAAACCGTTCTCCATCGGTTTCCGCATCGAACACCCGCAATCGCTGATTGACCAGGCTCGCCTGGGCAAATACGCCGGGCACCCGAAACTGGGCGCGGCGGATTACAAACTGGTGCACCACGCCAAGAACGGCCGTTCGGTCTACAGCTTCTGCATGTGCCCGGGCGGCACCGTGGTTGCGGCCACCAGCGAGCCGGGCCGGGTGGTCACCAATGGCATGAGCCAGTACTCGCGCAACGAGCGCAATGCCAACTCCGGCATCGTCGTCGGCATCACCCCGGAGCAGGATTATCCGGGCGGTCCGCTGGCAGGTATCGAGTTGCAGGAACAGCTTGAAGCCCATGCCTATGTACTCGGCGGCAGCAATTACCAGGCGCCGGCCCAACTGGTCGGTGACTTTGTCGCCGGCAGGCCATCCACCGCCCTGGGCAGTGTCGAGCCGTCGTACAAGCCCGGCGTCAATCTTGGCGACCTGGCCCCGAGCCTGCCTGACTTCGCCATCGAAGCCATCCGTGAAGCCTTGCCGGCCTTCGATCGGCAGATCAAGGGCTACAACCTGCATGACGCGGTGTTGACCGGTATCGAAACCCGTACCTCATCGCCGCTGCGCATCACCCGTGATGCCAGCATGCAGAGCCTGAACCTCAAGGGCCTGTTCCCGGCGGGTGAAGGTGCAGGTTATGCCGGTGGCATTCTGTCGGCGGGTGTCGACGGGATTCGCATAGCCGAGGCGGTGGCTCGCAGTATGCTGGGCCTGGAAGGCTGATAGAGCAATCGCGGGGCAAGCCCGCTCCCACATGTGGGAGCGGGCTTGCCCCGCGATACGCTTCAAATCCCCGCGCGCAATACCGTCTCAGGCAAAGCCTCGCCCCGTTCCACACAGGCTGTCACTGCCGCGATCAAGCCCTGCAGCTGATACCCCTGCGCTACCAGCCAGTCCTGGTCATAATAGGTGGTCGCATAACGATCGCCGCCATCACACAGAATCGCCACGATCGATCCCGCCTCCCCCGCCGCTTGCATCTGCCGTGCCGCCATCAGCGCACCGATCAGGTTGGTACCGCTCGAACCGCCCACCCGACGCCCCAGGCGTTCAGCCAGGTAATGCATGGCCGCCAGGGACAGTGCATCGGGCACTTTGATCATGGCGTCGATCACCTGAGGCAGAAACGAGGCTTCTACCCGTGGCCGGCCAATACCCTCGATTCGCGATCCACAATCGAGCAACAACGAGCGGTCACCGCTGGTATAGCTGTCGAAAAACACCGAGCGCTCGGCATCGGCACACAGCACCCGGGTGGCATGCTGGCGATAGCGAACATAGCGCCCAAGGGTCGCGGTAGTGCCGCCAGTGCCCGGGCTCGAAATCAGCCAGGCAGGCTCCGGATGCCGCTCGAAACGCATCTGGGTAAAGATCGATTCGGCAATATTGTTGTTGGCGCGCCAGTCAGTGGCGCGCTCGGCGTAGGTGAACTGGTCCATGAAGTGACCGCCGGTTTCCCGCGCCAGACGTTCGGATTCTGCGTAGAGCTGCGTAGGGTCATTCACCAGATGGCTCTGACCACCGTAGAACGCGATCTGGGCAATCTTTTCCTGAGAGGTACTGGCGGGCACCACGGCGATGAAGGGCAGGCCGAGCAGGCGCGCGAAGTAGGCTTCGGAGATTGCCGTCGAGCCGCTGGAGGCTTCGATCACCGGCGCCCCTGGACGTAGCCAGCCATTGCACAGGGCATAGAGAAACAGCGAGCGCGCCAGGCGATGCTTGAGGCTGCCGGTGGGGTGGCTGGATTCGTCCTTGAAGTACAGCTCGACCTCGGGAAAACCCGGCAAGGGCAGCGGGATCAGGTGTGTGTCGGCACTGCGCTGGAAGTCAGCCTCGATGATACGGATTGCTTCACGTGCCCACTGGCGGTGATCGTTCATGGTCCAGTCCCGAAAAAGTTCGATTTATAAGGGAGCATGTTAAGAAACTCCCTACATCTCCAACAGATACAGCAAGGCAAAATATTCCCACCCAACTGCTAGGCTGCCTTGGCCAGGTTAGTCACAGCTTATAACAAAAAAGAATATAGTTTTTGTTTTAATGCATATCCTCACAAGGTAGGGTGTCCCCCTATCGGAATCCTCAGGATGGAGAGCGCCCTTGCTGCGAAGCACCTTCACACGTTTCTTTCAGTTGGAAGCGGCCAGCGGTCTATTGCTGATTGCTGCTGCCGCCCTGGCCCTGATCATCAACAACTCGCCCTTGTCATACCTGTACAACGGCTTGCTGGATGTACCTGTGGTCGCCCAGATCGGCGCACTGAAAATCGCCAAACCCTTGCTGCTGTGGATCAACGACGGCCTGATGGCCCTGTTCTTCCTGCTGATCGGCCTTGAGGTCAAGCGCGAGATAATCGACGGTCACCTGTCCAAGCCTTCGCAGATCGTCCTGCCGGGTGCTGCCGCCATTGGCGGCATGGTGGTACCGGCGCTGATCTACTGGTTCCTGAACAAGGACAACCCGGCCGCCGTTGCCGGCTGGGCCATTCCCATGGCCACCGACATCGCCTTTGCCCTGGGCGTATTGGCGCTGCTGGGCAAGCGCGTGCCGGTGTCGCTCAAGTTGTTCCTGATGACCCTGGCAATTATCGATGACCTGGGCGCAATCATTGTCATTGCACTGTTCTACTCGGGTGAGCTGTCGAGCCTGTCGCTGATGCTGGCCGGCGCCTGCTTGCTGGCGCTGATCGCGATGAACCGGCTCGGGGTGGTCAAACTCGGCCCGTACATGGTGATCGGCCTGATCCTCTGGGTCTGTGTACTCAAAAGCGGTGTCCACGCCACCCTCGCCGGGGTCACCCTCGCGCTGTGCATTCCATTGCGTACACGCAACGCCGAACCTTCTCCGCTGCTGACGCTGGAGCATGCCCTGCACCCCTGGGTGGCTTACGGCATCCTGCCGCTGTTCGCGTTCGCCAACGCCGGGGTATCGCTGGCCGGGGTAACCCTGGAAAGCTTCACCCACTACGTGCCAATGGGTATTGCCATCGGCCTGTTGCTGGGCAAGACCGTAGGGGTGTTCGGCCTTACCTGGATCGCGGTCAAGCTGGGCTTGGCCGCCTTGCCTGGCGGGGCCAACTGGGGCCAGGTGCTGGGCGTGGCCATCCTTTGCGGTATCGGCTTTACCATGAGCCTGTTCGTTGGCTCGCTGGCCTTTGTTCCGGGCAGCAGCGAGTACGCCGGCATGGACCGCATGGGCATTCTTACCGGGTCGATCCTCGCCGCCCTGATCGGCTACGGCGTCACCGCACTGGCGAGCCGCAAGGCAGCCGTCGCCTGATCCGGCCCGGGCAATAAAAAACCCCGACCGGCACTGCCGAGTCGGGGTTTTCTTTTTACAGCTGAAGTATCAGTGGCTGACCCGACTGGTTCCGTCTACGGTCATGATCCGGACACGCTCGCCAACGCGGAAAATCTCGTTTTCCTGGACCGCCTGTACATAGGCACGCATGCTGCCGTCGTCTTCACGCACGGTAATCTCAACGCCCTGGGTGCGGGTCAGGCCTTCTTCAGCGGCAGAGCCTGCCAGGCCACCGGCCACGGCACCAATCACCGCGGCAACGATGCTGCCGCGACCACCGCCGATGGCACTACCCGCTACACCACCGACAACGGCGCCAGCACCACCACCGATAGGCGTTTTGGTACCTTCGATTTTCACCGGCCGCAGTGCTTCGATGGTCCCCATGCGCACGGTTTGCACACGGCGAGCTTCATCGCGCGTGTAGGTGTCGCCGGTCAGGCTCGAGGCACAACCGCCGAGCAGCAGCGACAGGGTAGTGAAGCTGGCAACCAGCAAAACAGATTTACGCATAGGATGACCTCCATAAGACAGGTGTTCATTAGACTCCGCGCATTGACGACTGTCACGACCGATGCGGGGTAAAATTGATTCCATTCAGCTTCCATACAGCCTGTGTCACCGATGCAGCCTGAAAACCTTTAGCGCAAGGATAGACATGGATTACTTCATCGTCGTCATCACGACTCTGGCTGGCCTGTATTTTCACTGGTGGTTGTATGTGCGCATCCGCCGCTGGATGGACCGCGACCTGGCGCTGTCAATGGCCGGTACGGACGCAGGCAAGAAAGCCTACATGCTTGAATGTCTGGACAATGCCAAGGCACAGAAGATCAAACGCGCCGAGCTGGCGACCTGGCTGGAACGCGAGGCCGCCGCTTACCGGGCCGATTAGGGCGCCAGACGCTCGCGCAGCCAGTTGCCTTGTTGCAGGCGGTAGTTGAGACGGTCGTGCAGGCGGCTGGCACGGCCCTGCCAGAACTCGATACGCTCTGGCAGCAAACGGTACCCCCCCCAGTGCTCGGGGCAATGCGGCTGGGTATCGCTGAAACGCTGTTCGGTGGCCTTGACCAACCCTTCCAGCTCGGCGCGATCAGCAATCACCTGGCTCTGCGGTGAGGCCCAAGCGCCCAGGCGACTACCCATCGGGCGCACCTGGTAATACTCGTCCGACTCTTGCGGCGTGACCTTGACCACCTTGCCTTCGATCCGCACCTGACGCTCCAGGGCCGGCCAGAAGAACGTCATGGCCGCAAATGGATTGGCCTGCAGTTGCTGACCCTTGGCGCTGTCGTAGTTGGTGAAGAAGGTAAAACCCTGGTCATCCAGGCCCTTGAGCAACAGGATCCGGCAATGCGGACGGCCATCGGCGTCTACCGTTGCCAACGTCATGGCGTTGGCTTCCACCGGTGGCTGCTCAGTCTTCACCGCGTCGTCGAACCATTGGCGAAACAATGCGAAAGGCTGGTCCGGGGCCTGAGCTTCCGCCAGGCCATCACGGGTGTAATCGCGGCGCATATCGGCCAGGGTCTTGGTCATTGCTGCGTTCCTTGACGATCAGTTGGTCTTCGCAGGGCTGGTGTTGGCGGCCACTTTCTTGGCAGCAGGCGCAGGCTTCTTGGCCGCGGGTTTGGCTGCAGGGGCTTTCTTCTTGGCGGTCGTGGCTTTGGCCGGGGCGGCTTTTTTGCTGCTGCTGGCCTTCTTCACCGGAGCCTTGGCGTCAGGCTTTACCGCGGCCTTGACCGGAGCCTTGGCATCCTGCACCGCGACCAGCTCGGCCGGGCTCGGCGTCGGCTGCTTGTACTTGGCCAGCAACGCGACCATGGTGTTTTGCGGGGTCAGCACCAGTTCTACCCGACGGTTCAGGGCGCGGCCCTGCAGACTGTCGTTGGCCGCACGCGGCATTTCCGAACCCATGCCGCGCAACATCAGGCGATCACGCTCCAGACCACTGAGGCGGAAGATCGCTGCTACCGACTGGGCGCGCTCCTGGCTGAGCTTCTGATTGCCGGCGGCGGCACCGCTGGTGTCGGCGTGGCCGAGCACCAGTACGGCGGTCTGTTTATCGGTTTCGATCGCTTTGGCCACACGGGTGATGGGGCCGAGGGTGACCGGCAGAAGCATGGCCGGACGATCCGGGTTGTAGGAGCTGTCTACCGGTACGGTAACGATCAGCACGTCTTCACGGCGCTCAAGTTCGAACTTGCTGTCCTTGATGGCTTCACGCAGGCGCGGTTCGTAGCTGTCCAGCCAGGCCTGGGTGGCCTTGTGGTCGATCTTCGGCACGGCCGCAACCTTGGCCTTGTCGCTGTCAGCGAACGGCCACCACCAGCGGCTGCTGCTCTCGGACTTGGCATCGGCTTTGGCGACTTTCTCGACAACCACTTCCTTCACTTCCTGGTTGGCAACCTTGTCCGAGCCAAAGGGCCACCAGTCGATGCCACTGTCGGCCGCACCTTTCTGGGAGTGCTGTGCACAACCGGTCATGGCCAGGCACAGGGCAATAGCTAAGGTTTTATGTGAAGACATCAGTGATACACCATGAAAATGAAAGAAATTCCGCCCAATTGCGCTAATCGTTGGAAGCCAGAATAGACAAAGGGTTCAGGTAACATTGGGGCTAACCGATCAAAGGCAGGTTGCCAGGACACGCACCAGCTTCTGGGCACGCGGGTCCATCAATACGTAAGGGCCCAGAGTATTGGTGACAAAACCAAAGGCCACATCGTACTCCGGATCGGCAAAACCAACAGAGCCGCCGGCGCCCGGGTGACCAAAGGCCTTGCTGCCCAGACCAAAGGTGGCGTTGGCCACGGTCGGTTGGTCGAGCATGCAACCCAGACCGAACCGGGTCTGGGTCAGCAACGTCTTGTCCTGGCCCAGGCTGTGCTCACGGGTCAGTTCGTCGAGCAATTCCGATTCCAGCAGGCTGCCATCGAGCACACCGGCATAAAAACCGGCGAGGCTGCGGGCATTGCCATGGCCGTTGGCCGCCGGCTGCTGCATCCGCCGCCATTCCGGCTTGTTGGTACTGGTGAGCATGCCGGGCGGGTTGGTAAACGCGCGAGTGGACAGCGCCTGCGGCTCACGCATGGTCACCTGAAGCAGGCGCTGGGCCGCTTCATCGCCCATGTTGCCCTTGCCTCGGGCAATATGCGCGACCCGGTGGAACTGATCGTCAGCCAGGCCGATGTGAAAGTCCAGACCCAGCGGGCGGGCGGTGCGGGCTACGATCGACTCGCCAGGGCTGCGACCGTCGGCACGTCGAATCAACTCACCGATCAGCCATCCATAAGTGATAGCCGCATAGCCATGAGCAGTACCAGGCGTCCACCAGGGCGCCTCGGCAGCCAGCGCCTGAACCATGGTTTGCCAGTCGTAAAAAGCCTCTGCGGGCATCAGCTCGCGAAGCGCGGGTACCCCGGCCCGGTGGCTGAGCAACTGGCGCAGGGTAATCGCCTGCTTCTCAGCCTGGGCAAATTCCGGCCAGTAACGCGCAACCGGAACATCCAGGGCCAACTTGCCCTCACCCACCAGTTGCAAAGCCGTCACCGCGGTAAACATCTTGGTACAGGAGAACAGGTTGGCGATGGTGTCGCTGTGCCAGGCCTCGGCGCCGTCCTTGTCAGCGGTACCGGACCAGAGGTCAACGACGGTTTCCCCGCCAATCTGGATACACAGCGCCGCGCCACGCTCCTGAGGATCGTCGAACAGCGCCGCAAAGGCCTCGCGCACGGCTTCGAACTTAAGCTCGTAATGACCCTGAATCTGCACCCAGCCGCTCCCCGCGCATACTGCTATCGAAAATGGCGTGCATTGTTTCAGCCTGCGGCGGTTTTGGGAACAGACACTGGACAGAGCGTCGTCCAGCGGGCCCGAGGCAATTCGCCTGCCTCAGGCCGCCACGCCTTCGCTACGGGGCTTTTGCGGCGTTTTCGCTGATGCCCGTCTTGCCGATCTGCTCCTGTGCTTGCAGATTGCTCTTACGCACGCTGTCGACAAAACCCTGGAATGGCAGGTCGGTGATACCCACCAGCCCGAAGTGACCGTTCTCGCCATCGAGCAAGCGACCGCTGGCAGGCTGGTCCAGGTACTGGAACCAGTGCACACCGACAATCGACGGTTCGGCCAGGGCGGCCTTGACGAAAGCGGCATAGGCCGGGGCCCGTCCTTCTTCCTTGGCCACTTCCATAGGCCCTGGCCAGAACGGCCCGCGGTCACGTGAGCCGAACTGGAACTCCGACACCAGCACCGGCTTGTCCAGGGCATTGAGCTGGCTGAAGTCGTAGCCGTCCTGGGGTTTGGGCGTATAGAAGTTGAAACTCAGAACGTCACAGAACTCGGCACAGGCCGCCACCGCCTCAGGTGTGCTGACCGCGTATCGGCCGCCCAGCAGCAAGTGATTGGGCGCATGCCACTTGAGCGAGTCCGCGATGGTCTTGAAGTAGGTTTCGGCAAAGACCTTCTGGAAGTACTTGAAGTCGGCTTCGATCTCGGGGTGTTCCGCGCTCGGCAGCGGCGGCTCGAAACCAGGATCTTCCATCAACTCCCAGGCGGGCAGATCAATCCCCCAGGCTTTGGACAGCCCGGCCTGGTTGCGGTATTTGTCGCGCAACTGCTTGAGGAACGCCCGTTTTGCCGGCACGTCGGTGGTCAGGCGCAAGGTGCCATAAGCCAGGGCGTAACGGGCCTTGGGGTCATCCCCGGGAGCTGCCCAGGCCAGTTCGTTGTCGGCGAAATAGCCGATCAGCCAGGGATCGTCACGGTGGTCACGGGCAGCGATGGCCACGGCACGCTCGGTGGCCATGGCAAAGCGCGGATCGAACGGATCAGGCATACGCCCCCACCAGTCCATCCCGGTGCTGATGCTGGTGTAATCGCCGACGATCGACAACGGCAAGGTATAAGGCAGACGGTTGGCCTGCCCCAAGGCCGGCTCGCTCCAGTTGCCCAAGGTATTGAAGCCCCAGGCCTGCAGACGGTCGAGGGTATGTCCCTGCCAGCGCTTGAGGTCCAGCGCCGGCACTGGGCAGTCCACAGCTGCCGTGGTGTCGGTCGCCGCCACCGGCGTGCAGGGTTTGCCATGGCTGCGCTCAAGGTTGGCAGCATAGAAGTCGAACCAGCGCCCCTGATTGAAGTTGCGCCCCGTAGCCGAGCCGTTACCGTCGTTGTTGTTACCCTCGCCATAGAACTGCGCCAGCGGCTCGCCCGCTTGCGGCAAGGCGGTAAACATCGACTCGCGCCCGGCTACGTAGGTGCGGCCGCCGTCGGCTGCCACGGTGTTGACGCCCAGCGAGTAGAACGGATGGCCTTCAGGGGTGACCAGATACCAGCGTCCATCACGTTTTTCGGTACGGAAGAAGCCCTTGGCATCGAAGCCAGGTCCTGTCGTCACGCCGCCAAATTTGTCGCGCGGCAACTGAGTGCGTTCAGCCAGCCAGCCCTTGAGTTGCTGCTGTTCACGGGTCGCGGCGGCTTTGAGCTGGTCATCGCTGACGATTTTTTCCGGCCAGCGGCCGCGGGTTGATTGGCCATAGCCATCAATCAAACCGGTATACGCAGCCTTTTGCAGCTGGTCGTCGTCCTGAATGCCAACGCGTTCAATCAAAAGGCTCTGGGCGACATTGGGCTTGTTCATCGACAAGGTCACCGACACCACTTGCTTCAAGTCCAGCGCACCGCTGCTACCGGTCAGCACCCAGCGCTGGCCTTCATGCACCCAGGGCATCGGTGGCCCGGCACGCATGCCCTGGCTCAGTGGCGAGCTGGCCGTCAGTGGCACCCATACCGTCTGTGCCGGCCCGGCGGGCAGGTCGATACGACTGGTGAGGGTCTTGCCGTCACCACTCAACACCGTGACATCCACGGTCAACGGCCAGTCCATGCCACTTTGCAGGCGCAAGGTCAGGGCTGTGGCCGCCGACCAGTCCCAGACACCGGTTTGCGGGCTCAGCCGCAGGCTGGGGCGCTGCACCGGGTTGAACACTACACGCCGCAATACCTCACCCTCGGCCGTCTGCTCTGCGTTGTATTGCGGCAAGCTGGCATCTTCGGTCACCACGTTGACCACGGCGGCCGGGCGCACAAAGCTGAACAGCGTCTGTTGCCCGGCCAGCAGCGGTGTGCTGAACAACAGTGCGAAGACAGCAGGCAAGGTACGGCGAATCATAGGGCTGGAGCTCTCCTTGGGGGCCCTTGCGGGCCTTGAACTGAGACATAGACAACGCCCCGGAGCAATGATCCCCGGGGGTCAGGAAATTTCCCGTCGAAACGGCGGCAAGGCATTGAGAATAGCCTTACCGTAGCGCTGGGTGACCACACGTCGGTCCAGCAGGGTGATGGTGCCGCGGTCCTCTTCGGTACGCAGCAGGCGGCCGCAGGCCTGGATCAGGCGCAGCGAAGCGTCTGGCACGGCGATTTCCATGAACGGGTTGCCGCCGCGCGCTTCGATCCACTCGGCCAGGGCCGCCTCGACCGGATCATCCGGTACCGCGAAGGGGATCTTGGCAATTACCACGTGCTCACAGTAGGCGCCCGGCAAGTCGACGCCTTCGGCAAAGCTTGCCAGGCCGAACAGGACGCTGGAATCGCCGCCATCGACACGCGCCTTGTGTTTGTTCAGGGTTTCCTGCTTGGACAGGTTGCCCTGGATGAACACCTGCTTGCGCCAGTCGCGATCCAGGCCATCGAACACGTCCTGCATCTGCTTGCGCGAAGAGAACAGCACCAGCGAACCACGCGAACCCTCAACCAGCTCCGGCAGATCACGAATGATCGCCGCGGTGTGTGCCGCCGCATCCCGAGGGTCGGCACGCAGGTCCGGTACCCGTAGCACACCGGCATCGACATGATGGAAAGGGCTGGGCACAACGCTGGTGACCGCATCCTTGGGCAGACCGGCGCGCATGCGGAAGCGATCGAACTTGCCCAGCGCGGTCAGGGTTGCCGAGGTAACCAGCGCACCATGGGCAACGTTCCACAGATTGCGCCGCAGCATTTCAGCCGCGAGGATCGGGCTGGCGTTGACCTCGATGTCGAACAGCGCCCCGCTCTCGGCCAGGGTCAGCCAGCGGGCCATGGGCGGGCTGTCTTCCGGGTCTTCTGCGGTGAAGGCGGTCCACAGTTCCCAGTTGCCCTGGGCGCGCATCAACAGGCTGCCGAACAACGGGTACCACTCTTCGGCCTGATGGCTGGCAATACCGATATTGACTTCGGCATCCATACCTTCTTTCAGCAATTCGGTCAGCCGGGTGAACAGATCGGTCAGGCGCGAGAAGCCCTTCTTCAACTCGATCCCCATCTCGCGCATGTGCTCGGGCACCACACCGCCCTCGAAGCGGTGACGCGGCCGCTCGCGGCCCTCCATATCCTCGCCGGGACGGAAATCGGCCACCTGCTCACAAGCGCTGAACATGAACTGTTGCTGGGCCTTGATCTCCCGCGCCAGTTCCGGCACCTGCTCGATCAGCTTGCCCAGGTCGCCCGGCAACGGGTGCTGGGCCAGCAGCTTGGTCAGGTTCTTGGCAGTTTGCTCGAGCCAGTCGGCGGTGGAGCGCAAACGGGTGTAGTGGGCGAAATGGCCAATGGCCTTGTCCGGCAGGTGATGGCCTTCGTCGAACACATAGATGGTGTCGCGCGGATCAGGCAACACCGCGCCACCGCCCAGGGCCAGGTCAGCCAGGACCATATCGTGGTTGGTGACGATGACATCGACCTTACCCATGCCCTCACGGGCCTTGTAGAAGGTGCACTGGCCAAAGTTCGGGCAATGGCGGCCGGTGCATTGGCTATGGTCGGTGGTCAGGCGTGCCCAGTCCTGGTCTTCCAGGGCTTGCGGCCAGCTGTCACGGTCGCCGTCCCAGCGGTTGCCGGCAAGCTTCTCGATCATGCTGGTGAACAGCTTCTGGCTGGCTTCGTCGACCTCGATCCTGAAGCCCTCTTCCTCGAACAGCTGCGCAGTGGCCGATTGTGCATGGCCCTCCTGCAGCAACAGGTCGAGCTTGGACAGGCACAGATAGCGACCACGCCCCTTGGCCAGGGCGAAGGTGAAGTTCAGGCCGCTGTTGCGCATCAGGTCGGGCAGATCCTTGAAGACGATCTGCTCCTGCAGGGCTACCGTCGCGGTGGCTATCACCAGACGCTTGCCGGCGGCCTTGGCAGCGGGAATCGAGGCCAGGCTATAGGCAACCGTCTTGCCAGTACCGGTACCGGCCTCGACCGCCACCACGGCGGGATCGCCGGCGCGCCGACCTTCATCGTCACAGGCGATATCGCCAAGCACCTTGGCCACTTCGGCGATCATCAGACGCTGGCCGTAGCGCGGCTTGAGGCTCTTGGCTTCGAGAAAACGCGAATAGGCGCCCTGAATCGTGGTTTTGAGTTCGTTGCTGATCATGGTGTCGGGGCGCCCGAAGGGCTGGATAAATTTTCAGTGTTTCGATTGGGTCGCTATCATACCCCGCTATTGCCCTTTGCGCCGAATGGAGATCCCGATGAGCGCCTTTAGCCTTCCTTATAGCCTGCACGTCCTGGCCGCCCTGGTATGGGTCGGCGGGATGTTCTTCGCCTGGCTGATCCTGCGGCCTGCGGCGGTTGCAGCCCTTCAAGGGCCTGACCGTCTACGCCTCTGGGTAGAAGTGTTTCAGCGTTTTTTCGTGTGGGTCTGGGTAGCCATCGCGGTCCTGGCGATCAGCGGCATAGGCATGCTGCACCTGCGTTTTGCCGGCCTGGACGCGGCACCGCGCTATGTACAGGTGATGATTGGCGGCGCTATTGCGATGATCGCGCTGTTCATTCGTGTGCAGTCGTTGCTGCTGCCGGAGTTACGTAAAGCGGTGCAGGCGCAAGACTGGCCGACGGGCGCGGTGGTGTTGGGCAAGATTCGTCGCTTGGTGGGGATCAACCTGTTGCTCGGGATTGCCGTGGTGTTGGTGGCAACTACACGCCTGCTGGTGTAACACACAACCGGTGGGAGCGGGCTTGCCCCGCGATGCGATGTGGCTGACAGGCCGCAATCGCGGGGCAAGCCCGCTCCCACCGACAATTACACCTACAAGCGCTGCAGGATCAACTCGCCGGCATTGCCAGCCAATCCTGGCTGACCGGCAACCCCTGGTTTCCCGGGGGCGCCCGCAGCCGTCCGGTAGACCAGGCAACCCTTGCTCGCGCCCCCTGCTCCCGGCTTGCCCGCTGCACCCGCTACACCTGGCGCCCCGCCGTCGAGCTGGACCTTGATCCGTTCTGCGGGAAAGTCCGCCGGCAGCGCCAGTCGTACCCGACCGCCCGCCGCGCCATCATGGCCATCGCCACCGTTGTCACCATTGGCACCACGGCTTGCCTCGCCCCATGTGCATCCGCCAGCCTTGCCGTTGGCCCCGTCAAGCCCGACGTACCCTGGCGCCCCAGCACCTCCGCGGGCATCGATCGCCAGCAACGGCGCCTGCACGGCATGCAACTGCAGATCAAGGTTGCGCCCGGCCAGCGCTGCCCGCTCATAAGTACCCGGAGCGCCACGCGCGGCGATCTGACTGCCCTCACCCAGCTGTGCCCGCGCCACTTCAACGCGCAATGTGCTCTCGGCCGGGGCAATGGCAATGCGCGCCTCCTGGCCCAGCTGCAGCTCGTCCACTTTCAGTTCGACCAGACTGGCCGGCAACAGCAGCGTTGCGGCATCGGCCACGTGCAGACGCTGCAGGTGCACGACACTGGATTTATTCGGCAAACGCAGCAACGAGTGCGGCGCGACACTGATCGACTCCGCCAGCACCAGGGGGCTGAACAATGCAGCCAGCAAGACCAACTTACGCATGTTTAGTCTCCTGACGGGGCGCTGGAATCGAAAGGACATGAAAGATACCGACCAGCAGGATTTGCAAGCGGTCAAACCAGCGATGGCTGCGCCCACGCAGACGGCCATTGAAAAACAGCACTTCCAGCAGGTGCAGGCCGAGCAATGCTGCGCCGGCCAAAGCGATCAATCGATTGAAGGGGAATTCCTGGGGAATCAGCAAATTCACCAGCACCACCCACCAGAACACTACCGTCAGGGCTTTGCCCAGCCCCAGTAAGCCCTTCATACGCGCCCCCTGCTGTTATTTTTTTAGGCGATGCCAGAAGCCCTGGCATCGTCTGCAACAGTAACGGCTGGCACTGCCGCGCACCAGAGGCAGGTTCAATTGAGGTGCAGTTCTACCCTGCGGTTCTGCGCGCGCCCGGCGTCGGTCTCATTGTCGGCAATCGGCTCACTTTCACCGCGGCCCTGGCTGGTCACTTTCGAGGGGGCCAGGCCCTGGCTGATCAGGTACTCGGCGACGCTGCTGGCGCGCCGCTCGGATAGCGCTTGGTTATAGGCATCCGAGCCCTGGCTATCGGTATGACCGATCACCTTGACGCTGGTCACACCGGGCGCATTGAGCTTGCCCATCAGCCCCTGCAACTGGCTATGGGCGCTGCTGGTCAGTTCGGCGGAGTCGTAGGCGAACATCACCGAGCCCTGGTCATTGAGGGTGATGACTTCAGGCTCGGGCGCTGCCTTGTCGGTGACCGGGTATTGCGGGAGCGGGCAACCTGTGTGGCTGACCGGCGTGTTGGCCGGCGTATCAGGGCAACGATCACGGCGGTCGAACACACCATCCTCGTCCTCGTCGCCGTCCTGGGCATAGCAGATCAGGCCGCCGGCAATGGCCCCGGCAACACCACCACCGGCTGCCCAGGCAGAACTTTCGATAGCCCCCAGCCCGCCACCTACCAAACCACCAAGCAGGCTGCAGACTGGCCAGGTCCTTTGATTGAGTGGGGCGCTGCCATCGCTGTGGGTGGCGCAACCGGAGATCAGGCTTGCAGTCACCAGCACCGGTACTGCGGCCTTGGAGAAAACACTCATGGGAATTGCTCCTGTGTCACCGGCGTCTACCGGTCACACAGGAGTAAAGACTGGCCTGCGGCACTTCTCAAGCCGCAGGCCGGTTGCGCTTCAGCGCTGGATACGAATCTCCACACGGCGGTTCGTTGCCCGCCCTTCAGCGGTCGCATTGTCAGCTTCCGGCTGCGACTCGCCTGCACCCTGCACCGAAACAAAACTGGCTTGCGGCACGCCGCTGCTGACCAGGTAGTCGGTGACCGATTGGGCACGTTGCTCCGAGAGTTTCTGGTTATAGGCATCGCGACCGACGCTGTCGGTGTGACCGGTGACACTCAGTCTGGCCGTCGGCGCCTCGTTTTTCAGGCGGGTTGCAATGGTGTTCAGGCGTTCCTTGTCGGCCGGCGTCAACCGGGCAGAGTCGAACTCGAAGTGAACGTCGCGAATGACGATGACCTCTTCCTTGACCACGACCGCTTCTTCGACCACCGCAGGCTCAGGTGGGCAGCCATTGGCATCGACCTGAACGCCACGCGGAGTACCCGGGCACTTGTCGCGGCTGTCCGGTACGCCGTCACCATCTTCATCGCCATCGCCATGGGCCCAGCAATAGCCTGCCGCCAAGCCGGCGCCAAGCAATGCGCCCCAGCCAGCCCAGCTCGAACTTTCTATGGCGCCCAATCCCGCGCCGCCCACACCCCCGACGGCAGCACATATCGGCCAGTCAGTTTTTTGCAAACCTGCGCAACCAGTTAAGACGCTGGTTAGCAGAACCAGAGGTAATGCTGTGCGTACTATGCTCATTTTGTTGCGTCTCCTAGGGGGAATCGGTTTAAAACCGATGCTATGGGAGTAAAGACCGCGCAAACCGACTCCGCCAGCAATAAGCCATGATGCGGCTGTCAGACACTATGCCTGACGGCCCGAGATCGTTAGTCTTGACGCATCTGACCGAGGATTCCCGATGATTGACGGATTTTCCCAACGAACCCCGCAGCAAGCCCTGGCGGCGCTGCTTGAACGCCATTCACCGCAACGTCTGCTGCTGGTCGGCACGCGTTTTCCAGCTCTGGAGGCCTTTGCCCAGGCGCACCCGCAGGTCGAAATTGCCCAGGCCCAACCGGGCCCGTTGCCAGAGAATCTGGCCGCTCAACGCTTCGACCTGGCCTTGCTGGTCGACTGCCTGGAGCATCTGCCCAAACGCAAAGGCCTGGAGTTGCTCGGCGGCATCCGCAACCTCAATGCCAGCCGCGTGGCAGTGCTGGCCGACCTGAGCGCCTGCGGCTGGCAAGACACCGATTTCTTCGCCCTGGCCCTGCAAGCCAACGAAAAGTTTCAGCGCGATGATCAGGTCCTGAGCCTGTTCACCTATGATCTACGTGAATACAAACAGGTCCCGGACTGGCTCAATGCCAAGTTCTGGGCCAATCCGCAAAATTTTGGCAAGTACTGGTGGTGAAACAATGAGTGTCTCGGTTTGTCCCTGCGGCAGCGGTAATCTGCTCGACGCCTGTTGCGGACACTATCACGCCGGGCATCCGGCCCCCGATGCGCAGACGCTGATGCGTTCGCGCTACAGCGCCTATGTGCTGGGGCTGATCGATTACCTGGTGAACACCACCCTGCCCGCGCAGCAGGCCGGCCTTGACCGCGCTGCGATTGCCGCCTGGAGCGCGCAAAGCACCTGGCTGGGCCTTGAAGTGGAAAGCGCCGAAGTATTTGGCGGCAAGCCTGAACATGCCTTCGTCACCTTCACTGCCCGCTGGCACGATAATGACGGTGAACATAGCCATCGCGAGCGTTCGGCCTTTGTGCAGAATGACGGGCACTGGTATTTCATCGACCCGACAGTCGGCCTGAAAGCCGGACGCAACGACGCCTGCCCATGCGCCAGCGGGCAGAAATTCAAGAAGTGCTGCGCCAGTTACCTGGGGAGCTAACGCCTATGACCCGTCTGTTGCTGTTCAGCTTTCTGATACTGCAACTGACCGGGTGTGCCAGTTGGCTGGACAGTGACTACCGCGATCCCGAGGTTCGCCTAGTCAAGGTCGAAGCGGTCAAGATGCACCTGCTGGAGCAAGAATTCGTCCTTCATGTACGCGTCGACAACCCCAACGACGGACGCCTGTTCATCCGCTACCTGAGTTACACCGTGCACCTGAACGATCTGTTACTGGTCGAGGGGGAGGAAAGCCTGTGGCGCAGTGTCGGCGGACACGCCCGGCGGACCTTCAAGATCCCCGTGCGCACCAACCTCTGGAAACAGGTCAAACCGCTGGCGAAAATGCTCAAAAACACTGAACTTCCCTTGCGTTACCGCCTCGATGGCGAGCTCAACAGCGGATTATTCTTCGCCCGCGAACTGCACTTATCGCGCAGTGGTGAGATAATTCCCGGCGATCTTTTACCGGAGTAACCCGCAATGACTCAACAACCCCATGTTCATGGCCCTGACTGCAACCACGATCATGATCATCATGACCACGGCCATGTTCACGGTCCGCACTGCAACCACGGTCACCAGGAGCCGGTGCGCAACGCCCTGAAGGATGTCGGCCGCAACGACCCGTGCCCATGCGGCAGCAACAAGAAGTTCAAGAAGTGCCACGGGGCCTGATAGTGGCCTTTGAACAGCCTGAAAAATAAAGGCTGTGCCCCGCTTGCATGGCGTGGTCGGGCTCACTAACGTAGCGCCTTTTAGACGCCACGCCCTGCAGGAGCCCGACCATGGCCGCGCCAGCCTTCCCCCCTTTCCTCCCCCGGTTCGGCGTAGCCGCAGCGGTGTTCGGCGTGCTTGCCCTGAGCGGCTGCCAGATGGGTGGCTATCGCGACAGCGTGCCTCCGGCCAGCGGCGTACAACCCCTTAAAGGCCTGGCGCAGAACGTCTCGGTACGACGCAATGCCATGGGCATGCCGTTGATCGAAAGCAGCAACTTCCACGACGCCCTGTTCGCACTGGGCTATGTGCATGCCGGTGACCGCATCGGGCAAATGGTCGGCATGCGCTTGCTGGCCCAGGGTCGCCTGGCCGAGATTGCCGGCCCGGATGTACTGGAAGTCGACCGGCTGATGCGTGGCGCCAACCTGAAACAGACCGCCAACCAGCTTTACGCCGATGCCTCGCCACGGCTCAAGCGCTTCTTTGAAGTCTATGCCCGTGGCGTCAATGCCTATCTGTTCCGTTACCGTGACCGGCTCCCGGCGCCGTTGGCGCAAAGCGGCTACCGCCCGGAATACTGGAAGCCTGAAGACTCGGCACTGATCTTCTGCCTGTACAACTTCAGCCAGTCGGTCAACCTGCAGGAAGAACTCGCCGCGTTGACCCTGGCGCAGAAAGTCGGCAGCGACAAACTGCCGTGGTTGTTGCCCAGCTACCCTGACGAACCCCTGCCGACCGCTGAAGCCGACAAGCTCAAAGGCCTGAGCCTGGGCAACGCGCTGGCCGGGCTGGCACCGCTGAGCGCCGCCAGCGAACAGTTGGCTACCCTCAACCTGTTGGGCACGGCCGGTTCCAGCAACTGGGCGATTGCCCCGCAACGCAGCCGTAGCGGCAAGAGCCTGCTGGCCAGCGACACCCTCGGAGCCTGGGCAATGACGCCGGTGCAGATACGCGCACCTAAATACCAGGCCGCGGGTGTAACCATTGCCGGCCTGCCTCTGCTGCTTTCCGGCTACAACGGCAAACTGGCCTGGAGCGCCAGTGCGGTCATGGCCGATAACCAGGACCTGTACCTGGAACGCCTTAAACGCGAAGGCAGCCGCCTGATGTACCAGGCCGACGGTAAATGGCTGCCAGCTCTGGCGCGCAACGAAACCTTCTTCGTCAAGGGCCAGCGCCCACAGCGCGAAACCCTGTACGACACCCGTCATGGCACGCTGCTCGGCCAGGCGCAGAACGCCAGCCTGGGCCTGGCCCTGCAACTGCCACAGCTCAAGGGCGACCAGAGCCTGGATGCATTTTTCAACCTGTCACGGGCGCAGAACGTCGAGCGGGCCTTCGACAACACCCGCGAAATCGGCGCCGCGGCGTTGAACTTCGTCTTCGCCGACGCCAGCAACATCGGCTGGCAGGTCAGCGGCCGCTTCCCCAACCGTCGTGAAGGCCAGGGGCTGCTGCCCTCGCCGGGCTGGGACGGGCGCTACGACTGGGATGGCTACGCCGACCCGATGCTCCACCCTTACGACCAGGACCCGCCGCAGGGCTGGCTTGGCAATGCCAACCAGCGCAGCGTGCCCAAAGGTTACGGCATGCAGTTGTCCAACAGCTGGTACTACCCCGAGCGCGCCGAGCGCCTGGGGCAGCTGGCCGCTAACGGCAAGCATGACAGCCGCAGCCTGATCACCATGCAAAACGACCAGACCACCCTGTTCGCCGCCAAGCTCAAGCAGATGTTCGAAGCACCCGGCATGGCTCAGCCGCTGAAACAGGCGATCGACGCGTTGCCCGGCGATCAGCGCAGCAAGGCTCGTGAAGCCTATACGCGGCTGATGGCCTTCGATGGCCGCCTGAGTACCACCTCGGCCGACGCCGCACTGTATGAACTGTTTCTGCAGGAAAGCGCGAAACAGACCTTCCTCGATGAGCTCGGCCCGGAGTCTTCGGCGACCTGGCAGGCCTTCGTCGGTAATGCGCGGCTGTCCTATTCGGCACAGGCCGATCATTTGCTCGGCCGTGAAGACAGCCCGTTCTGGAACGACCAGCGCACCGCGCAGCAAGAAGACAAACCAGCGATCCTCGCCCGCAGCCTGGCTGCAGCAGTCACTGCCGGTGAAGCGCAACTGGGCAATGACCGCCGCGCCTGGCAATGGGGCAAGCTGCACCAGTACCGCTGGCCGACAGCGACCTTCCATGGCCTGGGTGATGCAGTCAGCCGTGGCCCGCAGGCCAGCGGCGGTGACCACAGCACCCTGAACCTTGCGCCCTATGCCTGGGGCAAGGATTTCAACGCCCAGCTGGCGCCGTCGCTGCGCATGGTCGTGGACTTCGGCCAGATCGAACCGCTGCAACTGCAGAGCAGCAGCGGCCAGTCCGGCAACCCGGCCAGCCCGCACTTTGCCGATGGCCTGGACGCCTGGTTCAAGGGCCGTTACATGAGTTTGCCGCTGCAACCGCAAAACTTCGACCGCGCCTATGGCAGCAAGCGTCTGACCCTGGTGCCGGGCAAGTAATCCTCTCGCACCCCGCAGCCGGTGCAATGCCGGCTGCGCTGATCCACATCAACTGTACCCACCTGCAAATCCTCTACAACAACACTGGGACGAGCCTCGCTCCCAGTGCTGCCTGATGAATCATAAAAACGATTGCACACCTGCGCCCAAGGGACCACCCAGGCCGGGTGACTAAAGGAATTTGCAATGGCTTCCGTACTTTCACGCCTGGCCCTGTGCGCCACGACGTTGCTGCTGATACCCGCCCTTCACGCCAGTGAGCCAGACATGGCAGCGGCGCAAACCACCGACAAGTCACTGCTCGAACGTGGCCGCTACGTTGCCCAGCTCGGTGACTGCATCGCTTGCCACACCGCCCCGCAAGGTCCGTTGATGGCCGGTGGGCTGCAACTGAAGACGCCCATGGGCACGATCTACTCAAGCAACATCACCCCGGACCCGGAAACCGGTATCGGGCGTTACAGCTTCGAGCAGTTCGACAAGGCCATGCGCGAAGGGGTGAGCGCCGACGGCACCCATCTGTATCCCGCCATGCCCTACCCGTCCTACGCCAAAATCAGCGAGGAGGACATGCAGGCGCTGTACGCCTACCTGATGCAAGCGGTGGAGCCGATCAGCCAGTCCAACCAGGCCGCCGACATGAGCTGGCCGTTCAACATGCGCTGGGGGCTGGCATTCTGGAACTGGGCATTTGTCGATGATCAACCGTTCGAACCCGACCCGGACCGTGATCCGCTGATCAATCGCGGCGCCTATCTGGTGCAGGGCCTGGGCCATTGTGGCGCCTGCCATACCCCGCGCGGCATCGCCTTTCAGGAAAAGGCCATGAGTGACACCGGCAGCAGTGGCAAGCACTTCCTCGCCGGGGAAACCGTCGAGCACTGGCGCGCTCTGAGCCTGCGCAATCTGTGGACGGTGCCAGACACCGTACAATTGCTCAAAACCGGACAGAACCGCTTCGCCACGGTCTCCGGAAACATGGCCGACGTGATTCATCACAGTACTCAGCACTTCAGCGATGCCGACCTGACCGCCATCGCCAGCTACCTCAAATCGCTGCCGCCGGGCGAAAACGACCTGCCCATGCCCGCCGTGGCACTGACGCCGACCGCGCCACCGGCCGATCTGTTCAGCAGCCGGGGTGGCCTGGGTTACACCCAGTTCTGCAGCGACTGCCACCGTACCGACGGCGCGGGCGTGCCCGGCATGTTCCCGCCACTGGCCGGCAATCCGAGCATCGCCTCCAGGGACCCAACCTCGCTGCTGCACATTACCCTGACTGGCTGGGAGACCGCGCAGACCGCCACCCATTCGCGCACCTACACCATGCCCGGTTTCGCGCGCTTATCGGATCAGGAAATCGCCGAAATCCTCAGTTTCGTGCGCAGCCGCTGGGGCAACGACAGTTCAGCGGTCATCCCGGAACAGGTGAAAAAGCTGCGCGCTCAGCTCAATCCGCAAACCACTGATTCGACTGCCTTCGAGACCCCGCGCCTGGCCGACCTGCTCGCCGCCGCCAACGCCGATCAGGTGATCCGCGGTATGCGCCTGCACCTGCAGACCAAGGAACTGCTGCCGGACAACGTCGGCAATGCGCTCAATTGCACAAGCTGTCACCTCAACGCCGGTACCGTAGCCGATGGTTCGCCCTTTGTCGGCGTGTCGGCGTTTTTCCCCGGGTACGCGCCGCGCGCCGGCAAGGTGATTACTCTGGAAGAGCGCATCAACGGCTGCTTCCGCCGCTCCATGAACGGCAAGCCGATTGCGCCGCAGTCAGCTGACATGCAGGCCATGGTCGCCTACTTCGAGTGGATGAAAAACAACACCCAGCCCGGCGACAAAGTGGCTGGACGTGGTGTTGGCAAGATCGATCCAGCGATCAAGCCCGACCTCGATAACGGCCAACAGGTCTACGTCAAACAGTGTGCGGTGTGTCATGGCGCCGATGGCCAGGGGTTGGCCCGTGCGGATGGCAGCCTGGTGTTCCCGCCACTGTGGGGCGAGCAGTCCTTCAACATCGGTGCCGGCATGGCGCGGACCTACACAGCTGCCGCATTCGTCAAACGCAACATGCCGATCGGCTTTCATGAGCGCTTTCCCCTGGGCCAGGGTGGCCTGAGCGACCAGGAAGCGGTGGATGTTGCCGCCTGGTTCTCGCAACAGCCGCGACCGGACTTCCCGGACAAGGTCAAGGACTGGCCCAACGGCGGCAAGCCGGTGGATGCGCGCTACTGACAGCGCGGGACAAGCCCGCTCCTGCGACATGGTGTGAAAATTGCTGTCATTGTGATGTCAGGCACTGGCCGGTAACGGCCCAGTGCCACCCCACTAGGTTACAAATCCAGGGACACACAATGAAAAAAGCATGGCTGACGTTTTCTGCACTTGCACTGTGTCTGGCTGCGGGCAATGCCCTGGCCAAGGAATACAAGGAGCTGCGCTTCGGCGTCGATCCGTCGTATGCCCCGTTTGAATCCAAGGCCGCCGACGGCAGCCTGGTGGGCTTCGACATTGACCTGGGCAACGCCATCTGCGCCGAGCTCAAGGTCAAATGCAAATGGGTCGAGAGCGACTTCGACGGCATGATTCCGGGCCTCAAGGCCAACAAGTTCGACGGGGTGATCTCGTCCATGACCGTCACCCCGGCGCGGGAAAAAGTCATCGACTTCTCCAATGAACTGTTCTCCGGCCCGACTTCGCTGGTGTACAAAAAAGGTTCCGGACTGAGCGCCGATCCGGCTTCGCTCAAAGGCAAGACGGTCGGCTATGAGCAAGGCACCATCCAGGAGGCCTACGCCAAGGCCGTGCTGGACAAAGCCGGGGTCAAGACCCAGGCCTACCAGAACCAGGACCAGGTCTATGCCGACCTGACCTCCGGCCGTCTGGATGCCTCCATTCAGGACATGCTCCAGGCTGAACTGGGCTTTCTCAAGTCGCCCCAGGGTGCAGGCTATGAAGTCAGCGCACCGGTAGAAAGCGAATTGCTACCGTCGAAGACCGCGGTGGGTATCAAAAAAGGTAACAAAGAGCTCCAGGACCTGATCAACAAAGGTATCAAAGCGTTACACGATGACGGTACCTATGCCGAGATCCAGAAAAAACACTTCGGTGATCTGAACCTCTACAGCGGCAAATAACAGTAGGAGCGGGTTTGCCCCCGCGAGGAAGTTCCGCCCTCATCGCGGGGCAAGCCCGCTCCCACAGCCATTGGCATAGGTTGCTTACATGTTCGAAGACCTGTTGCAGTTTCTGGGACTCTCGGCCTTCAGCCTGAAGGGCTTCGGCCCTTTGCTGCTGCAGGGCACCTGGATGACCATCAAGTTATCCTTCATGTCGCTATTGGTCAGCGTTGGCCTGGGCCTGCTCGGCGCCAGCGCCAAGCTCTCGCCGATGCGCCCGCTGCGCCTGATCGCCCAGGCCTACACCACGTTGATTCGTGGGGTACCCGACCTGGTGCTGATGCTGCTGATCTTCTACAGCCTGCAAACCTGGCTGACGACGCTCACCGACTACCTGGAATGGGAATACATCGAGATCGACCCGTTCGCGGCGGGCGTGATCACCCTGGGTTTCATCTACGGCGCCTACTTCACCGAGACCTTCCGCGGCGCGATCCTTGCCGTGCCCCGCGGCCAGGTCGAGGCCGCCACCGCCTATGGCCTCAAGCGTATGCAGCGCTTTCGCTTCGTGGTCTTCCCGCAAATGATGCGCTTCGCCCTGCCCGGCATCGGCAACAACTGGATGGTCATGCTCAAGGCCACCGCCCTGGTCTCGATCATCGGCCTGGCTGACTTGGTCAAGGCCGCCCAGGATGCCGGCAAGAGCAGCTACCAGCTGTTCTACTTCCTGATGGTCGCAGCCTTTATCTACCTGCTGATCACCAGCGCCTCGAACATCGCCCTGCGCTGGCTGGAACGGCGCTACAACGTTGGCACTCGGGAGGCCATCCGATGATCGAATTGCTGCAGCAATACTGGCGCGATTTTCTTTATACCGATGGCACGCACATCACCGGCCTGGCCATGACCATGTGGCTGCTGACCGCCTCGCTGGCAATCGGCTTCGTGGCCTCGATACCGTTGTCCATCGCCCGCGTCTCGCCGCGTTTCTGGATCCGCTGGCCAGTGCAGTTCTACACCTACCTGTTCCGCGGCACACCGCTGTATATCCAGCTGTTGATCTGCTACACCGGGATCTACAGCCTGGCCGCGGTGCGCGAGCAGCCACTGCTCGACAGCTTCTTTCGTGACGCGATGAACTGCACCATCCTCGCCTTCGCCCTCAATACCTGCGCCTACACCACCGAGATCTTCGCCGGCGCGATCCGCAGCATGAACCATGGCGAGGTGGAAGCAGCCAAGGCTTATGGCCTGCGCGGCTGGAAACTTTATGCTTATATCATCATGCCGTCGGCGCTACGCCGCTCGTTGCCCTACTACAGCAACGAAGTGATCCTGATGCTGCACTCCACCACGGTTGCCTTCACCGCGACCGTGCCGGATGTGCTCAAGGTCGCCCGCGACGCCAACTCGGCCACGTTTCTGACCTTCCAGTCGTTCGGTATCGCCGCACTGATCTACCTGTGCGTGACCTTCGCTCTGGTTGGCCTGTTCCGCCTCGCCGAACGGCGCTGGCTGGCTTTTCTAGGACCGACTCACTAGGACTGATATGCATCACTCGACCCACGATATTCTGGCACCGGTTCCAGGGATCGCCCGCCAGATCCACAGCTTCCATTTCGGCCCGCGGGACGCCGGCAAAATCTACATCCAGGCCTCGCTGCACGCCGACGAACTGCCCGGCATGCTGGTGGCCTGGCACCTCAAGAAACGCTTGGGCGAGCTCGAAGCCCAGGGCTTGCTGCGCCGCGAAATCGTACTGGTGCCGATCGCCAACCCGGTCGGCCTGGAACAGGTGCTGATGGATATGCCGCTGGGCCGCTTCGAGCTGCAGAGTGGCGAGAATTTCAATCGTAACTTCGTCGACCTGAGCGACAAGATCGGCGATCAGATCGAAGCGCACCTGAGCCAGGATCCGGCGCACAACGTTGCCCTGATCCGCGAATGCCTGCGCCGTGCCCTGGATGCCCACCCGGTCCATACACCGCTGCAGTCACAGCGCCTGACCCTGCAGCGACTGGCCTGCGATGCCGAAATGGTTCTGGACCTGCATTGCGACTTCGAAGCCGTCGCCCACCTGTACACCACCCCCGAGGCCTGGCCGCAGGTCGAGCCGCTGTCGCGCTACCTCGGCGCCCAGGCCAGCCTGCTGGCCACCGATTCGGGCGGGCAGTCCTTCGACGAGTGTTTCACCCTGGTCTGGTGGCAGCTGCAGCAGCGTTTCGGCAAACAGTTCCCGATCCCGCAAGGCAGTTTCTCGGTCACCGTCGAGTTGCGCGGCCAGGGTGATGTCAGTCACCCGCTGGCGGAGCAGGATTGCGCGGCGATTCTCGATTATCTGACGCAATACGGCGCCATCGAAGGCCAAGCGAGCGCCCTTCCGCCACTGTCGTATCCGGCAACCCCGTTGGCGGGTGTGGAACCGGTGGCCACGCCGTTGGGCGGCTTGCTGGTATTCCACGCCAAGCCGGGCCAGTACCTGGAGGCTGACCAGTTGATCGCCGAAGTCATCGACCCGCTCAGCGACCGGGTGACCGCGGTACGCAACGTCCAGCCCGGCCTCATGTATGCCCGCTCGCTACGGCGCATGGCTACCGCCGGCATGGTCATTGCGCATGTGGCCGGCCGCCAGCCCTACCGCAGCGGTTACCTGTTATCGCCTTGAGCCATAGTCACCTTTGAGAGCCTGCGCATGTACAAACTGACCATCGAAGACCTGCACAAGCGCTACGGCGAACACCATGTGCTCAAGGGTGTCTCGCTGAAGGCGAAGACCGGTGACGTGATCTGCCTGATCGGCGCCAGCGGCTCGGGCAAGAGCACCTTCCTGCGCTGTATCAACTTTCTCGAGCAACCCAACGAGGGCAGCATGACCCTCGATGGCAAACCGGTGCACATGAGCCATGACCACCTCGGTCTGCGGGTCAGCGATCCGGACGAACTGCAGCGCCTGCGCACGCGTCTGGCCATGGTTTTCCAGCACTTCAACCTGTGGAGCCACCTGAGCGTGCTGGACAACATCAGCCTGGCGCCAAGACGGGTTCTGGGCGTCAGCAAGCAGGAAGCCGAAGCCCGCGCCCGGCGTTACCTGGACAAGGTCGGCCTGGCCGCGCGCGTGGCCGAGCAGTACCCGGCGTTTCTCTCCGGGGGGCAGCAACAGCGCGTGGCGATTGCCCGGGCACTGGCCATGGAGCCGGAGGTCATGCTGTTCGATGAGCCAACCTCGGCGCTGGACCCGGAGCTGGTCGGCGAAGTGCTGCGGGTGATCCAGGGCCTGGCCGAAGAAGGCCGGACCATGATCATGGTGACTCACGAAATGGCCTTTGCGCGCAAAGTGGCGACCCAGGTGATGTTCTTGCATCAGGGCCTGGTCGAAGAGCAAGGGCCGCCCGCCGAGGTACTCGGAAATCCGAAAAGCGAACGCCTGCGTCAGTTCTTGAGCGGTAACCTGAAGTAAGCCTCAGGCGACGGGCGCGGGTGGTGGTTCGTCAGGCAAGGTCGGCTCACCCGGTTCCATCGGATGATTTTCGTCAGGTGACGGCTGGTCGGGGGTGTCCGGGTCGGGCTGACCGGGTACCCCGCCTGCATGAGCGAAATGCGGATGCGGATGGGCCAGCAGCGACCAGGCCATCACTCCGACCTGATTAGGCTGTAAAACAGCCAGCTTGGCACTGATGGCCGGATCGAGTTTCATGAGCGGCTCCTCGGCGAAGTCCGCCAGGCCTGCTGCCTGGCGGAACAGTTCATCTCATTAGAGTTTGCCAGCCGCCGGGAATTCCCGCGTTTTTTCGGATCAGGTGCGTGGCAGGGTGACGCCGCGCTGGCCCTGGTATTTACCACCACGGTCCTTGTAGGACACTTCGCACTCTTCATCGGACTCCAGGAAGAGCATCTGCGCCACGCCTTCATTGGCGTAGATTTTCGCCGGCAAGGTAGTGGTGTTGGAGAACTCCAGGGTCACGTGGCCTTCCCACTCAGGTTCCAGCGGGGTGACGTTGACGATGATGCCGCAACGGGCGTAGGTGCTTTTGCCCAGGCAGATGGTCAGCACGTTACGCGGAATCCGGAAGTACTCCACGGTGCGGGCCAGGGCGAAAGAGTTCGGCGGGATGATGCAAACGTCGCTCTTGACGTCGACAAAGCTGCCGGCATCGAAGTTTTTCGGATCGACGGTCGCCGAATTGATGTTGGTAAACACCTTGAACTCGTCGGCGCAGCGTACGTCGTAGCCGTAGCTGGAGACACCGAAGGAGATCAGCCGGTTGTCGCTCTCACCGCGCACCTGGCGCTCGACGAACGGCTCGATCATGCCGTGTTCCTGCGCCATGCGGCGAATCCACTTGTCCGATTTGATGCTCATGGCGGGTGTCCTGAAGTAACGAGGTGAAGAAATTCTGTGGCGCATCTTACCGGGCCCGGCGCCCGGTTCAAAGTTTCATCCACCGCCAAGCGTCGAATCCCCGTGTACCGGGGCCTTCAGGCAGGCTTGCAGGACCGTCAGTCATGATTTGCGCGAAAGCTGAACAAGACCATTGGCACGTTCTGGAAAAAGGGTTATGGTGACGCCACTGTGCTGCACGTGTCACTGAGAATATCTACCTGATGCAAGATTTCGATCAACCCATCTTCATGAATTTTCTGCCTCTTTGCACTCAGTCTCGGCCAGGGCGTTTCCTGAGTCGTAGTTAACTTTGTCCAAGGAGACAGACCATGTCCAATCGCCAAACCGGTACCGTTAAGTGGTTCAACGATGAAAAAGGCTTCGGCTTCATCACCCCACAATCCGGTGACGACCTGTTCGTACACTTCAAAGCCATCAAGGCTGACGGCTTCAAGAGCCTGAAAGAAGGCCAAGCGGTCTCTTTCATCGCTACCCGCGGTCAGAAAGGCATGCAGGCTGAAGAAGTAGAAGTTATCTAACTTCCGCTTTACAGCTTGAAAAAAGCCCCGCCCTCAACAGGCGGGGCTTTTTTTATGCCTGGCGTTCCAATCCAGGGCTGCTTCGCAGCCCATCGCCAGCAAGGCACACTCAATCTTCGCTAATGGTGATATTCGGCATCGCAGGCGCCGCTGCCTCCTGCAGCACGATCCGCGCACCCACCTGACGGGCCAGCTCCTGGTAAACCATGGCAATCTGGCTCTCAGGCTCGGCAATCGCAGTCGGCTTGCCACTGTCGGCCTGCTCGCGAATCAGCATCGACAGCGGCAGCGAGGCCAGCAGTTCGACGCCATACTGGCTGGCCAGCTTCTCACCGCCGCCTTCACCAAACAGATGCTCGGCGTGGCCACAGTTCGAGCAGATATGCACAGCCATGTTCTCGACCACACCCAACACCGGGATATTGACCTTGCGGAACATTTCCACGCCTTTCTTGGCGTCGATCAGGGCCAGATCCTGCGGCGTGGTGACGATCACCGAACCTGCCACCGGGACTTTCTGCGCCAGGGTCAGCTGGATGTCGCCGGTGCCTGGCGGCATGTCGATCACCAGGTAGTCGAGATTGTCCCAGGCAGTCTGGGTCACCAGTTGCAGCAAGGCCCCGGAAACCATCGGCCCGCGCCAGACCATCGGTGTGTTGTCGTCAGTCAGAAAAGCCATGGACATGACTTCGACGCCGTGCGCCTTGAGCGGCACGAACCACTTCTGATCGCGCACCTGCGGACGGGTGCGCTCCGGGATACCAAACATCACGCCCTGGCTCGGGCCATAGATGTCGGCATCGAGAATACCCACGCGCGCGCCTTCACGGGCCAGGGCCAGGGCTAGGTTGGCGGCGGTCGTGGACTTGCCCACGCCGCCTTTGCCCGAGGCCACCGCAATGATGTTCTTGACGTTGGCCAGCCCAGGGATCTGCGCCTGGGACTTGTGCGCAGTGATCACGCAATTGATTTCAACCTGCGCCGAAGCGACACCCTCGATACCTTCAATGGCAGTTTGCAGGACCTGGGCCCAGCCATTCTTGAACAGGCCGGCGGCGTACCCCAGCTGCAACCGGACACTGACCCGCTCGCCCTGGATATCGATGGCCTGGACACAGCCGGCGCTGACCGGGTCCTGGTTCAGGTAAGGGTCGGTATACTGGCGAAGAACGGCTTCGACGGCTGCGCGAGTGACGGCACTCATGGAGACTCCCGTTAAAAAGACTGAGTAAAACAGACCACTATGCTAACCCGCGAAACATCCACAGACGTCCATGGGGTGAAATAAATTTCCCGGCGTTTTATAGTGGCCGATCATTGTTTCATCTCAAGTAGCCGAAAAAAGTAGCCGAGCCCCCATGTCCGAGCCACGTCAGATTCTCGTCACCAGCGCCCTGCCCTATGCCAATGGTTCCATTCACCTTGGCCATATGCTCGAGTACATCCAGACAGACATGTGGGTGCGCTTCCAGAAACATCGCGGCAATCAGTGCGTGTATGTCTGCGCGGACGACGCCCACGGTTCGGCCATCATGCTGCGCGCCGAAAAGGAAGGCATCACCCCCGAGCAACTGATTGCCGCCGTCCAGGCCGAGCACAGTGGCGACTTCGCCGACTTCCTGGTGGACTTCGACAACTTCCACTCGACCCACGCCGAAGAAAACCGCGAGCTGTCGAGCCAGATCTACCTCAAGCTGCGTGACGCCGGGCACATTGCCACCCGTTCGATCACCCAGTATTTCGACCCGGACAAGAAAATGTTCCTGGCCGACCGTTTCATCAAGGGCACCTGCCCCAAGTGTGCCGCCGAAGACCAGTACGGCGACAACTGTGAAAAATGCGGCGCCACCTATGCCCCGACCGAGCTGAAGAATCCCAAGTCGGCGATTTCCGGCGCTACCCCGGTGCTCAAGGACTCCCAGCATTTCTTCTTCAAGCTGCCCGACTTCCAGGCCATGCTCCAGCAGTGGACCCGTAGCGGCACCTTGCAGGACGCCGTAGCCAACAAGATCGCCGAGTGGCTGGATGCCGGCCTGCAGGAATGGGACATCTCCCGTGACGCGCCGTATTTCGGTTTCGAAATCCCCGACGAACCCGGCAAGTACTTCTATGTCTGGCTGGACGCGCCGATCGGCTACATGGCCAGTTTCAAGAACCTCTGCGCCCGTCGTCCCGAGCTGGACTTCGACGCGTTCTGGAACAAGGACTCCAAGGCCGAGCTGTACCACTTCATCGGCAAGGACATCGTCAACTTCCACGCCCTGTTCTGGCCTGCCATGCTCGAAGGCGCCGGCTACCGCAAGCCGACCGGCATCAACGTGCACGGTTACCTGACCGTCAACGGCTCGAAGATGTCCAAGTCGCGCGGCACCTTTATCAAGGCCCGTACCTACCTGGACCACCTGGCGCCGGAATACCTGCGCTACTACTACGCCTCCAAGCTCAGCCGCGGCGTCGATGACCTCGACCTGAACCTGGAAGACTTCGTGCAGAAGGTCAACTCCGACCTGGTCGGCAAGGTGGTCAACATTGCCAGCCGTTGCGCCGGATTCATTCAGAAGGGCAACGACGGCGTGATGGTTGCCGGCGACGCCGCGCCCGAGCTGACCGAAGCCTTCCTGGCCGCTGCGCCAAGCATCGCCGAAGCCTATGAAGCGCGCGACTTCGCTCGTGCCATGCGTGAAATCATGGCCCTGGCCGACCGCGCCAACGCCTGGATCGCCGACAAGGCACCGTGGTCCCTGGCCAAGCAGGAAGGCAAACAGGATGAAGTCCAGGCCATCTGCGCCCAGGGCGTCAACCTGTTCCGCCAGCTGGTGATCTTCCTCAAGCCGGTACTGCCTTTGCTGGCTGCCGACGCCGAGGCGTTCCTCAATGTTGCCCCACTGACCTGGGACGACCACCAGACCCGCCTGAGCAATCACCAACTGAACCCGTTCAAGGCGCTGATGAGCCGCATCGACCCGGCCAAGGTCGAGGCCATGACCGCCGCCAGCAAGGAAGACCTGGCCGCCAGCCAGACTTCCGTAGTCACCGGCAATGGCGAACTGAGCAAAGACCCGCTGTCCGCCGAGATCGACTTCGATACCTTTGCTGCCGTCGACCTGCGCGTGGCCCTGATTCTCAAGGCCGAAGCGGTGGAAGGTGCCGACAAGCTGCTGCGCCTGACCCTCGACATCGGTGACGAGCAGCGCAACGTGTTCTCCGGCATCAAGTCGGCGTACCCGGACCCGGCCAAGCTCGAAGGTCGCCTGACCATGATGATCGCCAACCTCAAGCCGCGCAAAATGCGCTTCGGTATCTCCGAAGGCATGGTCATGGCTGCCGGCCCCGGCGGTGAAGAAATCTACCTGCTCAGCCCTGACAGCGGCGCCAAACCCGGTCAGCGCATCAAGTAAGGCCTCACGCCCCGGACGATTGCGTCCGGGGCGTTCTCATCCTCGCGTCATTGCCGGATAATGGCGAACAGCCCTGGCAATGTGCACCCCCATGAGCGAATTCATCCTGGCCCTGATCAGCGCCGCGCTGGTCAACAACCTGGTCCTGCATCAAGGGCTGGCCATCGACCCGGCCTTGCAACCTTCTGCTGGCCAGGACCGCCGTCGACTGCACGCCCTGGGGCTGGCAACACTGGCGTTACTGGTGCTGGCCGTCACGCTGGGGCAACTGCTGTATCACTACCTCCTGCAACCCTTGCAGCTTGACTACCTACGCCTGTTCGTCCTGCTACCCCTGTGCGTACTGTTGATCGAGCCGCTGCTCGGCCTGTTGTCTCGAGCGATACCAAGCCTGCCCTTCGACGGGCTGATGCCGTTACTGCTGGGCAATGTGGCACTGCTAGGCTTGAGCCTGCAGGTCATTGAAGGCGCCTACGGCCCCCTGCAGACCCTGGCCTGGAGCCTGGGCGGCGGTCTGGGATTCTGGCTGGCTTTGAGCCTGTTCGCCGACCTGCGTCAACGCAGTGACAACGAGGCGATGCCCGAGAGCGTTCGCGGCCTGCCTGCAGAGTTGATCGGCGCGGGAGTGATGGCCTTGGCGTTTCTCGGCTTCAACGGATTATTTACATCATGAGTCTGATTCAACGCATCGACGCCCTGTTGCCGCAGACCCAATGCGGCAAATGTGGTCACCCTGGCTGCAAGCCCTATGCAGAGGGCCTGGCCAAGGGCGAAGCGATCAATAAATGTCCGCCAGGCGGCAACGAAACCATCACCGCCCTGGCCAACCTGCTGCAGGTGCCGATCATAGCCCTGGACCCTGAGCGCGGTAGCGCGCCGCCCCAGGTCGCCTATATCCGCGAAGCCGAATGCATTGGCTGCACCAAATGCATCCAGGCCTGCCCGGTGGATGCCATAGTTGGTGCAGCCAAATTGATGCACACCGTGATCAGTGCTGAATGCACAGGCTGCGACCTGTGCGTGGCGCCCTGCCCGGTAGATTGCATCGACCTGCTGCCACTGAGCGCAACCAGCAACATCATCCCGATTGTCGGTGGCATGGCCCAGGACGCCGAGGCCCTGGCCGCCCGCAGCGCCAAACGCAATCATGCCCGTCGTCGTTTTGAATTGCGCAACAGCCGCCTGCAGCGCGAAGAAGCGCGCAAGCAAGCCGAACGTGCCGCCCGCAGTCAACGCAGCGCCGCCAGTAACACCCCGGAGCATGCCGTAACCAGCGATGACCCGATCAAAGCCGCCATCGAGCGGGTCAAGGCACAGAAAGCCGCCGCGGCCGATGCCGCACTGAAAAAAGCCAAGATTGCCGCCGCCATGAGCCGGGCACAGCTGAACAAAGCCAGAAGCGCCTTCGGTGCGACACCGAACGCTACTCAGCTGGCACAGTTGGCCGAACTGGAACAAGAGGCCGAACAGGCCCAGGCACAACTGCTGGCCTTGCAACCGGCCACCGCCCATGCCGGCCGTTGATAACAGCGAGCGCCTGCGCAGCACCATGCTGCTGGTGCTGCTGGCGTGCCTGCCCGGGGTGCTGACGCTGCTCTGGCAGCATGGCTGGGGGATGCTCTTCAATCTGTTGTTGTGCGCAGGCTCAGCCCTGGCGAGCGAAGGGCTTCTACTGAAGCTGCAGCAACGCCCGGTCCTGCCTTCACTCAATGATGGCAGCGCCCTGGTCAGCGCCACCCTGCTTGCCGCTGCCTTGCCTGCCTACGCCCCCTGGTGGGTACCGGTTATCGCCACGGTCAGTGCCATCGGCCTTGGCAAGCAACTGTATGGCGGCGTCGGCAAGAACCCGTTCAACCCGGCCATGCTCGGCTATGCCGTGGTTTTGCTGGCCTTCCCGCTGCACATGACCCAGTGGCCCGGCGCGCAATTGCTGGATCTGGGCAGCAGCTTGCAACACGTGTTGGCTTTCAGTACCGGCGAGCAACCAGATGCCTGGGCCCAGGCAACCCTTCTGGATGGACTGCGCAACAACCGCAGCCTGACCCTCGACGAGTTGTTCAGCACTCATCCAGGCTTCGGGCATTTCGGCGGCGCAGGCAGCGAAACGGTCAACCTGGCCTTCCTGCTTGGTGGCTTACTGCTGTTGCAACGCAAGGTCTTCAGCTGGCATGCCCCTGTCGGCTTGCTGGCGAGTCTGTTCGTGATCAGCCTGTTGTTCTGGAATGGATCCGGCTCGGATTCCAACGGCTCACCGTTACTGCATCTGTTCAGCGGCTCGACCATGCTGGCCGCATTCTTTATTGCCACAGAACCGGTTTCCGGCCCCAGGTCGCCACAGGCCCGCTTGCTGTTTGGCATAGGCATGGGCTTGTTGATCTACCTGATCCGCACATGGGGCAACTACCCTGATGGCACCGCTTTTGCGGTGCTGCTGATGAACCTGTGCGTACCGGCGCTGGAGCGCTGGGCCGAACGTCGTCAAGCGGTGTCATCATGAACCGCTCATCGATACGCAGCGCCATGCTGCTGTTGCTCATTGCCTTGTTGAGCCTGGGCAGCAGCATGATCTGGCAGCACTTCAGTGCCCGGGATATCTCCCTGGCCGAGCAGAAACTCAAGGCGCAGACCTGGCTCAGCGTCCTGCCAGAAAAAACCTATGACAACCAGCCATTGCAGACACCCCTGGTGCTAAGCGCCCCCACCCTCGCCCACAGCCGGCTGCTGGCAGGCTATCGTGCCACCCTTGCCGGTCGCCCCAGCGCGGTAGTGCTGCACAGTCAGACTCCGGGTTACGCAGGCCAGATCGAGCTGCTGATCGCCATCGACACGCAAGGCCGCCTGATCGCCAGCAAGGTACTACGTCAGCAGGAAACACCTGGCCTGGGGGCCAGGCTAGTCGAACCGGGTAACCAGTGGCTACAAGGCTTCATCGGTATCAGCCGGCAGACCACACCTGATGCCGCCTGGGCTCTGAAGCGTGACAGCGGTCAGTTTGATCAACTGGCAGGCGCCACGGTGACTTCGCGTGCAGTGATCCATGCTGTGCATGACGCCCTGCGCTACTTCGACGAACATCGTCAGCACTTACTTGAGGCAGGCAGTGATGAGTAGGCAATGGCTGGCCGCCGTGAGCCTGGCCCCGTTGCTGGGTATCACCCAGACGCTGCTTGACGCGTGCGCCATCGCCGGTTTCAGCGTGTTACTGATTACCCTGCATCACTTGGCAATGGGTTCTTTGCACCGCTGGCTCGCGGCCCGCGGCAGAATGCTCGCCAGCGTGCTGCTGGCCGCAGCGCTGACCACTTGCCTGGAGTTGAGTCTGCGCGCCTGGGCCCTGCCCCTACATCAGGCGCTGAGCCCCTACCCGACACTGATCGCCGTACAATGCCTGATGTTCGAATACGCTCAAGGCGAGAACCGTCACTGGCGCGACACCGCCCAGTTGCTAGGCGCATTCGCCGCCCTGTGTATCGCCTTGGGGCTTTGCCGCGAGTTGTTGTCTGGCTGGGCAGGACTACGCCTGGCTGCCCTGCTGCCTGGGGCATTTTTTCTGTTGGGCCTGCTGCTGGCCCTGTACAACAGGGTTTGCCTGCGGCGAGCCCCCTCACGTCGTCAAGGAAAGTGTTGACCCCATGAATGCCGCCAAACGCCTGGAGATATTTCGCAGGCTGCACGAAGACAATCCCGAGCCCAAGACAGAACTGGCTTACACCTCCCCCTTCGAGTTGCTGATTTCGGTCATTCTTTCGGCGCAAGCCACCGATGTCAGCGTGAACAAGGCGACCGCCAAGTTGTACCCGGTCGCCAATACTCCCGAAGCCATCTACGCCCTTGGCGTCGATGGACTGTCGCAATACATCAAGACCATCGGCCTGTACAACAGCAAAGCCCGCAACGTAATCGAAACCTGCCGCTTGCTGATCGAACAGCATGGCAGCCAGGTACCGGAAACTCGCGAGGCACTTGAAGCATTGCCTGGTGTGGGTCGCAAGACCGCCAACGTGGTCCTCAACACCGCCTTCCGGCAACTGGCAATGGCGGTGGACACGCATATTTTCAGGGTCAGCAACCGCACCGGAATTGCTCCGGGCAAGACAGTCCTGGAGGTTGAGAAAGCATTGATGAAGTTCGTGCCCAAGGCTTACCTGCTCGACGCCCACCACTGGTTGATCCTGCACGGGCGCTATGTGTGCCTGGCACGTAAACCCCGTTGCGGAAGTTGCCGGATCGAAGACCTGTGTGAATACAAGCACAAAACCTCAGACGATTGAGCAGATAGTGAAAACTGTGCCGGGCCGATTGAAAAAATCTTTTGTACCGGCTCGAAAATTCTCGCTATAAGGTGCGCCAATGGCCCTCTTGGCTTGGAGTGACTTATGAGCACCGATAAAGAAGACCTGGTTGTTGATGACGACATCGCCACTGAAGACGCAGAGGACGATGTTCCGGCCGAAGTGGCAAAGACCAACTTGAGCAAGCGCCGCACCATCGATAACCTGCTGGAAGAACGTCGCCTGCAAAAACAATTGGCCGATTACGATTTCGACCTCTGACGCCTCGACTGCGCAAGCCAGGAACCCCTTGGCTGCTGAGTACCGGCCTCACCAGCAAAGCCTCCCGAGTGGAGGCTTTGTTGCTTCTGGCGATATCAAACCAGGCCGTTGCGCTGGGCCAGCTCGATCAGATCAACCAATGAGCGGGCATTGAGCTTGAGTAGCAGCCGGGTCTTGTAGGTACTGACGGTCTTGTTGCTCAGAAACATACCGTCGGCAATTTCCTTGTTGGTTCTGCCGCGCGCCAGTTGCTGCAGGACCATCATCTCCCGCCCCGACAGACGCTCGACCATGTCGGCCTCGCTGGTGCCGCCCAGGTTGCTACGCACCGAATGCAGTGCTTGATTGGGGAAGTAACTGTAGCCGGACAGCACAGCCTTGATTGCACTGAGCAGTTCCGTGAGGTCCTGCTGCTTGCAGACATAGCCAGCGGCACCTGCCTGCATACAACGCATCGAAAAGTGCCCAGGTGCCTGGGAAGTCAGCACCAGCACCTTGGCACCCGGGCAGGTGGTCGTAAGCCGGGCAATAACTTCAAGACCATCGAGCTTGGGGATGCCGATGTCCAGAATGACGATATCCGGATCATGCTCTCGTGCCAGTTGTAACGCGTCCACGCCATTATCCGTCTCTGCGATGACTTCATAGCCATGCCGCTCCATCAGCATACGTACAGCCAGGCGGATGACCGGGTGATCATCCACGATCAGCACTTTATTCATGGGCAGATCCAATTGTTCGCTGTTCGATTTTTTTTGAGCCCGCACAATAGCCTAGTTACACGACATATTGTATTGCGGCACCCGCGAGCAAAAGCACACAAAGATAAAACCTACACACATAGAGGATCGGTCCTACAAAAAACCTTAACCTGCACATTCTCACACTTACACCAGTATCCTTGAACGAAACAGAGTTAACCTCTAAAACTAAAAATAGCACCAGAACACCTAAACAGCCCAGCCAGCAGTACCTTAATACTTGAAGGAAAAGTCCTATATTCCTGATACACATTTACCGACATCTATAAACTTCGATACAAGATGCGAGGCAATAGCTCCCCGACCAGAAATCCCGCCCGGTGCCAACCCGGCGTGTTATCCAGACTAATAGCCACTCGACCGGGTGAAAGCGAGGACACGGCGATGAGCAACGCAGAGCCGAAAAGCCCATTGACCATCATTGCAATATTCGCCGGAATCATCGAAGCCTCGGCACTGGCTTCGTTGCCATTTCTAAGTGAAGACAGCCAGACCACCTACACATGGTTTCTTGTAGGCTTTCCGTTTTTTCTGACAGTCTTGTTCTTCCTTACACTCAACTTCAACTACAAATCTTTGTACTCACTGCCAGTACAGGAATCCACCGACGCCTCCGCTCCTGCTACTTCAGCGCAACTATCCGCCGCGGTAGAAACGATGATTAGCGACGTAATACAGGCACCCACTGAATTACCGATAAACAATGAAGCTATCAGCCTCGCAGCGGACAACGGCACTGCTCATACGTTTGGTAATCCGCCACAGATTGCACAAGCATCAGTGACCATTACCATAAGCGGAACATGTGCAACTCAATTGCTCGAACACTTTGCCATGCTGGCATTGGACCAGACCCACCCACTGTGCAACACCTGGACGCTAATCAACCTGGAGACAGGCATCCAGACCACCCTGGCAACCCAGTCGATCAACAACTAAAAAAAAACCCCGGACCAGGCCGGGGTTTTCTTTCAAGGCGCCGTTCAGATCAGCGAACGACCCTTGTTTGCAGCAATGCGCATACGCAGGGCGTTGAGCTTGATGAAGCCCGCTGCGTCGGCCTGATTGTACGCACCGCCATCTTCTTCGAAGGTTGCGATGTTGGCGTCGAACAGCGAGTCATCGGACTTACGGCCAGTGACGATCACGTTGCCCTTGTACAGTTTCAGGCGCACTACACCATTCACATTGACCTGGGAGGCGTCGATCATCTGTTGCAGCATCAGACGCTCCGGGCTCCACCAGTAGCCGGTGTAGATCAGGCTGGCGTATTTGACCATCAGCTCGTCTTTCAGGTGAGCGACTTCACGATCCAGGGTGATCGACTCGATCGCCCGGTGAGCGCGCAGCATGATGGTGCCGCCAGGGGTCTCGTAGCAGCCACGGGACTTCATGCCGACATAGCGGTTCTCGACGATGTCCAGACGACCGATGCCGTTCTCGCCGCCAATGCGGTTGAGAGTGGCCAATACGGTGGCCGGCGACATTTCAACGCCGTCCAGGGCGACGATGTCACCGTTACGGTAGGTCAGTTCCAGGTAGGTAGGGACGTCAGGCGCGGTTTCCGGCGACTTGGTCCACTTCCACATGTCTTCTTCGTGTTCGGTCCAGGTATCCTCCAGCACGCCACCTTCATAGGAGATGTGCAGCAGGTTGGCGTCCATCGAATAAGGCGATTTTTTCTTGCCGTGACGCTCGATCGGGATACCGTGCTTCTCGGCATAGTCCATGAGTTTTTCACGGGACAGCAGGTCCCATTCACGCCATGGAGCGATAACCTTGACGCCCGGCTTGAGTGCATAGGCACCCAGTTCGAAGCGCACCTGGTCGTTACCCTTGCCGGTAGCACCATGGGAAATGGCGTCGGCGCCGGTTTCATTGGCGATTTCGATCAGACGCTTGGCGATCAGCGGACGAGCGATGGAAGTACCCAGCAGGTACTCGCCTTCGTAAACGGTGTTGGCGCGGAACATCGGGAAAACGAAGTCGCGCACGAACTCTTCGCGCAGGTCATCGATGTAGATTTCTTTCACGCCCATGGCCTGAGCCTTGGCGCGGGCCGGTTCGACCTCTTCGCCCTGCCCCAGATCGGCAGTGAAAGTCACCACTTCACAGTTGTAGGTATCCTGCAGCCACTTGAGAATCACCGAAGTATCAAGGCCGCCGGAATACGCCAGTACGACCTTTTTTACGTCCGCCATGCCATCACTCCACGGGGTTGTACGGAAAGCCGTCGATTCTACCGGCCTTGCCGCAAAAATTACAGTGGGGCGACAGCTTGTGACGACAAAGCGACAGGAACTGTCGATAGCGCGACGGACGGTCGCACCTCAGGACTTGATCAACGGCTTGCCAGTATCCGTTTGCGCCGCAGGGGCTGCTGGTGTTTCCGGGGCTTTTTCTGACGCCGTTTCAACCGGAGTTACCCGATCGAGCTGAATATTTACCCGGCGATTGCGCGCGCGGTTGGCCGCCGAGTTGTTGGCGGCCAGTGGATAGCGCTCACCGTGGAAACGAACGCGGATCTGATTTTCAGCAATACCATGCGCCTTGAAGTACTCCATCACCGCCAGCGCCCGGCGTCGGGACAGATCACGATTGGTCAGGCGATTGCCACTGTTGTCGGAGTGACCATCAAGCTCGATGCGATTGACCGTAGGATCGGCCTTGAGAAATTCCAGGATCACGTCCAGACGCGCCTTGGCATTGGCGTCCAGTTCAATCCCGCTCCCAGGGAAATCGACCCGTGTCTGGCGCACCTGGTCGTAGTTCATTGGCAACAGCTTCGCGGCGCAGACCTGATAATCGCTATAGGCCTTGCTGAATTTCACCGGCAACAGGCGCACTTCCATCGCTCGCCCGGCTTCGCCGGCATAGTTGCGGACCACCGTACTGCGGCCGTCGAGCAGACCATTGATCAGACGACTGGCCTGCCCTTGGGAGCTGGTAAACAGCACGCCGCCACGCGCCATGCGCACCGAGCCCAGGTTGATATCGCCACGGCCTGGCTGCCAGGGCGCTGCTGCAGCCAGCAGGGTTGCAGAACCTGTACCCAGGACATTGCTGCTCGAACGCAATTGAAACGTCGCCTGTTCACCGGCACGGCGCACGAACTCACCGCTGCCGAAATCGGCAACCGGCTGGACCAGGCGGCATTCGAACTGATCGCCTTCGACCTTCCACTCAATATTCTCCAGACGGGTCTGGAAAGTGAGTGCCGTCGCCGGCAAGCAGGCAAACACGCTGAGTAGGGCTAGATAACGCTGGCGCACGGGCGGCTCCACAGATTTTCACGGTATACCCGCAGGCTATCGGTCAGGCGTGGCAAAACTTGATAGCGAGTGCTCGGACCCGGCTTTTCCGGTAGCATTCACCTTGAGTTCGACCCGCCTGGAATCCCCAATGTCCGACCGCCTGACCCTCCTGCGTCCCGATGACTGGCACATCCATCTTCGTGATGGCGCCGTCTTGCCCCACACCGTTGGCGACGTTGCGCGCACCTTTGCTCGCGCAATCATCATGCCCAACCTGGTACCGCCAGTACGCAATGCCGCCGAAGCCGGCGCCTATCGCGAGCGCATCCTGGCCGCACGTCCGGCCGCTAGCCGCTTCGAGCCGCTGATGGTGCTGTACCTCACTGACCGTACCCAGCCCGAAGAAATCCGCGCAGCCAAGGCTACAGGTTTCGTGCATGCCGCCAAGCTGTATCCGGCTGGCGCGACGACCAACTCCGATTCCGGCGTTACCAGCATCGACAACATTTTCCCGGCACTCGAAGCCATGGCCGAAATCGGCATGCCGCTGCTGGTGCACGGTGAAGTGACCCGTAGCGAGATCGACGTGTTCGACCGCGAGAAGCTGTTCATCGACGAGCACCTGCGCCGTGTCGTCGAACGCTTCCCGACCCTGAAAGTGGTCTTCGAGCACATCACCACCAGCGATGCCGTGCAGTTCGTCAACGAGGCTCCGGCCAACGTCGGCGCGACCATCACCGCCCAGCACCTGCTGTACAACCGCAACCACATGCTGGTTGGCGGTATTCGACCGCACTTCTATTGCCTGCCGATCCTCAAGCGCAACACCCACCAGGTGGCCTTGCTGGACGCCGCCACCAGCGGCAGCAGCAAGTTCTTCCTCGGCACCGACTCGGCCCCTCACGCCCGTCACGCCAAAGAAGCGGCCTGTGGCTGCGCCGGCTGCTACACCGCCTACGCCGCCATCGAGATGTACGCCGAAGCGTTCGAACAGCGCAACGCGCTGGACAAGCTTGAAGGTTTTGCCAGCAAGCACGGCCCGGACTTCTACGGCCTGCCGCGCAACACCGAGACCATTACCCTGGTTCGTGAAGACTGGACCGCCCCAAGCAGCTTGCCGTTCGGCGAGCAGACCGTTATCCCGCTGCGCGCCGGTGAACAACTGCGCTGGCGCCTGCTGGAGGAAACTGCGTGAGTGAAGATCTGTACGACGACCAGGAAGGTCCAAGCGGTGGCCCACGCCACCCGATGGCGGAACGTTTTCGTGGTTACCTGCCGGTTGTAGTGGATGTCGAGACCGGTGGTTTCAACAGCGCTACCGATGCCCTGCTGGAAATCGCTGCCGTCACCATCGGCATGGATGAAAAAGGCTTCCTGTTCCCGGAGCACACCTACTTCTTCCGTGTCGAACCGTTCGAAGGTGCCAACATCGAACAGGCCGCCCTGGAATTCACCGGGATCAAGCTGGACCACCCACTGCGCATGGCCGTCAGCGAAGAGTCGGCCCTGACCGATATCTTCCGTGGCGTGCGCAAGGCGCTGAAGGCCAATGGCTGCAAGCGGGCGATCCTGGTTGGCCACAACAGCAGCTTTGACCTGGGCTTCCTCAACGCGGCGGTGGCGCGCCACGATATGAAACGCAACCCGTTTCATCCGTTCTCCAGCTTCGACACCGCGACCCTGGCCGGTCTTGCCTACGGCCAGACCGTGCTGGCCCGTGCCTGCCAGAGTGCCGACATCGATTTCGACGGTCGTGAGGCCCACTCGGCCCGTTACGACACCGAGAAGACTGCCGAACTGTTCTGCGGCATCGTCAACCGCTGGAAGGAAATGGGCGGCTGGCAGGACTTCAACGACTGAAGCCTTGCTGAACCCATAAAAAAACCGGCCATCAAGGCCGGTTTTTTTTGTCGCTCGCTATTACAGCTTGCCAGCGTTCTCGCTCAGGTAAGCAGCAACGCCTTCAGGCGAAGCGGTCATGCCCTTGTCGCCTTTTTTCCAGTTGGCAGGGCAGACTTCGCCGTGCTCTTCGTGGAATTGCAGGGCGTCGACCAGACGCAGCAGCTCGTCCATGTTGCGGCCCAGTGGCAGGTCGTTGACGATCTGCGAACGGACAACGCCTTTGTCGTCGATCAGGAACGCGCCACGGAAAGCAACGCCGCCTTCGGACTCAACGTCGTAGGCCTTGGCGATTTCGTGCTTCATGTCAGCAGCCATGATGTACTGCACCTGACCGATGCCACCGGCATTGATCGGGGTGTTGCGCCAGGCGTTGTGGGTGAAGTGCGAGTCGATCGACACCGCGATCACTTCAACGTTACGGTCGCGGAACTCAGCCATGCGGTGATCCAGAGCGATCAGCTCGGACGGGCAGACGAAGGTGAAGTCCAGCGGGTAGAAGAACACCAGGCCGTACTTGCCTTTGATGGCCGAGGCCAGGTTGAAGCTGTCGACGATTTCGCCATTGCCCAGTACGGCTGGAACAGTGAAGTCCGGGGCAGTTTTGCCAACGAGTACGCTCATTCGATATCTCCTGATGGTTGAAACAGCTGTGCAGGCTGGCATAAGCCAGCTGACAGAGCAAAGGTCGGCCATGATACACCGCCTGACGCTGCTCGCCGAATTTCAGGCCCTGCACCTTCGAAAGCTGCCGCTGGTCGCTCTGGCCCAAAGTCCGGCACATTGTGCTTTGACAAGCATTCTCATTAACATTAAGCTTCTTCGCATTGAGCCTTTACCAGCGATGGTCTGCCCTATGTATGTGTGTCTTTGTGTTGGTGTAACCGACGGACAGATCCGCGATGCGATCTATGAAGGATGCTGCAGCTACAAGGAAGTCAGAAGCGCCACCAACGTGGCGAGCCAGTGTGGCAAATGTGCCTGCCTGGCCAAGCAGGTTGTGCGTGAAACCCTGACCGAACTGCAGGTCAGCCAGGCTATCTTGCCCTACCCTGTGGAATTTACTGCAGCGTAAAAACAGCCCATTCCAAGAACCGGACCCTGTGTCCGGTTTTTTTATGCCTGTAATTCAACAAGTTAGGGGTATAACGCGGAACACAAACATTCTTATTCCGATTAATTTTCATTTATTATTCAATAACTTAGGTTTGACAGTCGAAGTTACGGGGCTCAAACTCTTACTTATAGGCACACTTATAGGGCAGGACCCCATCATGAAAGGCGACGTTAGCGTCATCCAGCATCTCAACAAGATCCTCGGAAACGAGCTGGTCGCAATCAACCAATACTTCCTGCATGCGCGCATGTATGAAGACTGGGGTCTGGATAAGCTCGGCAAGCACGAGTACAAGGAATCCATCGATGAAATGAAGCACGCTGACAAACTGATCAAGCGTATTCTGTTTCTCGAAGGCATTCCCAACGTCCAGGACCTGGGCAAGCTGCTGATTGGTGAACACACCAAAGAAATGCTCGAATGCGACCTGAAAATCGAGCAGAAAGGTCTGGCCGACCTCAAGGCCGCTATCGCCCACTGTGAAACCGTTGGCGACTTCGGCAGCCGCGAGCTGCTTGAAGACATCCTCGAGTCCGAGGAAGAGCATATCGACTGGCTGGAAACCCAGCTGAGCCTGATCGACAAAGTCGGTCTGGAAAACTACCTGCAGTCGCAGATGGGCGAGTAACTTCGTCATGTGGGAGCTGGCCTTGCCAGCGATGAGGCCCGTAAGAGTGACGACCGCGTTGCGGTCGATCGCCGGCAAGGCCGGCTCCCACAACAGACACAAAAAAGCCCCGCATTGCGGGGCTTTTTTTTGACCAAACCTGTGATCAGGCCTTGGCCGCCTCAGCCTTGGCTGCAGCTTCCTTGATCAGGGTCTGCAGTTCGCCGTTGGCAAACATTTCAGCCATGATGTCGGAACCGCCAACCAGCTCACCGGCAACCCACAGCTGTGGGAAAGTCGGCCAGTTGGCATATTTTGGCAGGTTGGCGCGGATTTCCGGGTTCTGCAGGATATCCACGTAAGCGAATTTCTCGCCACAACCCATCACGGCTTGCGCCGCCTTGGCCGAAAAGCCGCACTGCGGGGCATTCGGCGAGCCTTTCATGTAAAGCAGAATGGTGTTGTTAGCAATCTGCTCTTTGATTGTTTCAATGATATCCATGAAGCACCTCGCGGCTGAACTTTCCGACCTGGTTGTCGGCACGGTGACGCATTGTATCGGAAAGCCGAGCTTGACGCTCGGCCTTGCCGATATCAGGCGGCAACCACCTGCACCGGCACGCCATTGAGCGCTGCATTGCCTGAAACCGCATCCACTTGGCGTTCGTCGGTCAGGTCATTGGCACTGGCGCCTGGCTGACTGCAGGCGATGTCCATGCGCACGCCTGCACGGGCATGACCAAAGCCATGAGGCAGGCTGACCACCCCGGGCATCAGGTCGCTGCAGGACTGTACCTCGACCTCAATGCTGCCGACCCGCGAACTGACCCTGACCCGCTGCCCGTCCTGCAACTGCCGCCCTGCCAGGTCATCCGGGTGCATCAGTAGTTGATGACGCGGTTTACCCTTCACCAGACGGTGATAGTTGTGCATCCAGGAATTGTTACTGCGTACATGTCGGCGACCGATCAACAGCAACTGCTCAGGCTCGGCCGGCTGCTGAGCGGCAAATCGCTGCAAATCGCCAAGAATCTGCGCAGGTGCCGCCTGGATGCGCTGGTTGGCAGTTTTCAGACGGCCAGCGAGGTTCGGTTGCAGCGGCCCCAGATCAATACCGTGAGGGTACTCAGCCAAGGTCTCTATCGATAGATTGAAGGACGAACTCTCGCCATAAGGTCCAAGGCGCAAGCCGCTGTCGATCATCTGCGCCGGAGGTACAGTGGGTTTCAGAGGTTTGTCGCTGAGTGCGGCGTAGGCCTTGGCCAGGCCCACGAAGATCTCCCAGTCATGCAGCGCGCCTTCAGGTTTGGGCAGTATCGCCCGGTTGAAGCGGCTGACATTGCGCACCGCCAACAGGTTGAAGGTGGTGTCGTAGTGATCGTTCTCCAGCGCCGAGGTGGACGGCAGGATCAGGTCGGCGTAACGCGTGGTTTCGTTGATGTAGAGATCGATGCTGAGCATGAACTCAAGCCCGTCCAGCGCACGCTCCAACTGCCGGCCGTTGGGCGTGGACAACACCGGGTTGCCGGCCACGGTCACCAGGGCGCGTACCTGCCCCTCCCCTTCGCACAGCATCTCTTCGGCCAGCGCCACCACCGGCAGCTCACCGCCGTACTCCGGCAAGCCGGAGACCCGGCTCTGCCAGGCGTTGAAATGGCCACCCGCGGTGTTCGCGACCAGATCCACCGCCGGCTGCGTGCACAAGGCACCACCAACCCGGTCAAGGTTGCCGCTGACCAGGTTGATCAGTTGCACCAGCCAATGGCAAAGCGTGCCGAAAGCCTGGGTCGATACCCCCATCCGGCCGTAACACACCGCTTTGTCGGCAGCTGCAAAGTCACGCGCCAGTTGCCGGATGACCAGCGCATCGACGCCGCACAGGGGTGCCATCAACTCGGCAGTGAACGGCGCCATGGCCATACGCACTTCGTCCAGACCATCGACCGGCAATGCCGACGCACGCTCCAGGCCTTCGGCAAACAAGGTGTTGAGCATGGCGCACAGCAACGCGGCATCTGCTCCAGGCCGGATAAACACATGCTGGTCAGCCATGGCTGCGGTTTCACTGCGCCGCGGATCGACGACAACCAGTTTGCCACCCCGGGCCTGGATCGCCTTGAGGCGCTTTTCGACATCCGGCACGGTCATGATGCTGCCGTTGGACGCCAAGGGGTTGCCGCCGAGGATCAGCATGAAATCGGTATGGTCAATATCCGGAATCGGCAGCAACAGGCCATGGCCATACATCAGGTAGCTAGTCAGGTGGTGCGGCAACTGGTCGACCGAGGTGGCGGAAAATCGATTGCGGGTCTTGAGCAGACCGAGGAAGTAGTTGCTGTGGGTCATCAGCCCGTAGTTGTGCACGCTGGGGTTGCCCTGGTAAACCGCCACGGCGTTCTGCCCATGGGCCTGCTGGACGGTCCAGAGCTTTTGCGCGGCCAGCGCGAAGGCTTCGTCCCAGCCAATCGCCTGCCAGCTGTCGCCTGTCCGCTTGTGCGGCGCGCGCAGCCGGTCAGGGTCGTTCTGGATGTCTTGCAGGGCCACGGCTTTGGGGCAGATGTGGCCGCGGCTGAAGCTGTCCAGGGGATCACCCTTGATCGAATTGATGCGTGGCTCTGCACCAGGCTCCTGAGTGATTTCAATGGTCAAGCCACAGATGGCTTCACACAGGTGACAGGCACGGTGATGCAAGGTCTTGTTCATGGCCACCTCTTGCGGGTGTCTGGTAATCCACCAGACTATGAGCCTGAGCGTGCATCGCGACCAGCGAGTTTCGCCGTGTGAATCTACCGGCATCAGGCGCAGCGATTCGCGCGGGTGTTTGCCAAGGCCTCAGCGGGCAGTGTAAAACCCTTGTGTAGCAAACAAAAAAAACGGCCCGCCAATGGGTTACGACACTGCCAGCAATACACACAGTGCACGCCCCACTTGGTATGACGCGACATTTAATTATAGTATTGCGTCTTCCCTTATTTCGTCGCCCCGTGCGGCTTTCGCCGCAGGTCACTTCCGTTGTTTCTGAAAACCGGCATTGTTGATCTGCGGTCTGTTGCAAAAAGGTAGTCAAACATGAGCGCTAGGCACTTTCTCTCCCTGATGGATTTCACACCCGACGAACTGCTCAGTGTGATCCGTCGAGGCATCGAGCTGAAGGACCTGCGTAACCGCGGCGTACTGTTCGAACCCCTGAAAAACCGCGTACTGGGGATGATCTTCGAGAAATCCTCGACCCGTACCCGGCTGTCGTTCGAAGCCGGCATGATCCAGCTCGGCGGCCAGGCCATCTTCCTGTCCCCGCGCGACACCCAACTGGGCCGTGGCGAGCCGATCGGCGACTGCGCCATCGTCATGTCACGCATGCTCGATGCGGTGATGATCCGTACCTTTGCCCACAGCACCCTGACCGAGTTCGCCGCCAATTCCCGCGTGCCGGTAATCAATGGCCTGTCGGACGACCTGCACCCGTGCCAGCTGCTGGCCGACATGCAGACTTTCCTCGAGCATCGCGGCGCAATCCAGGGCAAGACCGTGGCCTGGATCGGCGATGGCAACAACATGTGCAACAGCTATATAGAAGCGGCGATCCAGTTCGACTTCCAGCTGCGCATCGCCTGCCCGGCCGAATACGAGCCCAACCCGGAGTTTCTGGCCAAGGCCGGTGACCGCGTGCAGATCTTCCGTGAACCCAAGGATGCCGTGCAGGGTGCGCACCTGGTGAGCACCGATGTCTGGACTTCCATGGGTCAGGAAGAGGAAACTGCACGGCGTCTGGCCTTGTTCGCGCCTTACCAGGTAACCCGCGAACTGCTCGACCTGGCAGCACCCGATGCCCTGTTCATGCACTGCTTGCCCGCCCACCGTGGCGAGGAAATCAGCCTTGACCTGCTCGACGACCCACGCTCGGTCGCTTGGGATCAGGCTGAAAACCGTCTGCATGCACAGAAGGCGCTTCTCGAATTTCTTGTTGAACCGGCCTATCACCACGCATGAGTCAACCTTTACTGCTTAACCTGCGCAACCTCGCCTGTGGCTATGGCGAGCAACGCATCGTCCAGAACCTCAACCTGCACCTCAACGCTGGCGACATCGGTTGCCTGCTGGGCTCGTCGGGGTGCGGCAAGACCACCACCTTGCGCGCCATCGCCGGCTTCGAGCCGGTGCATGAGGGTGAGATCCAGCTGGCGGGCGAGGTCATCTCCAAGGCCGGCTTTACCCTGGCACCGGAGAAACGCAGGATCGGCATGGTGTTCCAGGACTATGCGCTGTTCCCGCACCTGACGGTCGCCGAGAACATCGCATTCGGCATCGGCAAGCACCCGCAGCAGCAACAGGTCGTGGCCGAAATGCTCGAACTGGTCAAGCTTGGCGGGCTCGGCAAACGCTACCCGCACGAGCTGTCCGGCGGCCAGCAACAGCGTGTGGCCCTGGCCCGCGCACTGGCCCCCGAGCCGCAACTGCTGTTGCTCGACGAGCCATTCTCCAACCTCGACGTGGAGCTGCGCCGGCGCCTCAGCCATGAGGTCCGCGACATTCTCAAGAGCCGTGGCACCAGTGCCATTCTGGTCACACACGACCAGGAAGAGGCCTTTGCCGTCAGCGATCACGTCGGCGTGTTCAAGGAAGGTCGCCTGGAGCAGTGGGACACCCCCTACAATCTCTATCACGAACCCCTCACGCCCTTCGTCGCCAGCTTCATTGGCCAGGGCTACTTCATTCGTGGCCAGCTGACCAGCCCGGAGTCGGTGCAAACCGAACTGGGCGAACTGCGTGGCAACCGTGCCTATACCTTCACCCCTGGCTGCGCCGTTGATGTGCTGCTGCGTCCAGACGACATCATTCATGCCCCGCACAGCGCTCTCAAGGCGCTGATCACCGGCAAGAGCTTCCTCGGCGCCTCGACCCTCTATCGCCTGCAACTGCCGACCGGCAGCCAGCTTGAAGCGATTTTCCCTAGCCATATCGACCATCAGGTCGGGGCCGAGGTAGGCATTGAAGTGGCCGCAGATCACCTGGTGCTGTTTGCCGTACCGGGCAGTGTGGCGGCGCAGCTGCCGGTGCCGGAGAACGGTGTTCGGCGCTATAGCTCGGCGGTCTGATATCCGCAATCGCGGGGCAAGCCCATTCCCACGGTTATGACACCTGTGGGAGCGGGCTTGCCCCGCGATGCTTTTTACAGACTCAAGGTCCCGCTAGCTACCCGCCGGGCATAACCGCCAATTTTCACCCGCTCGCCCTCCAACCGACAGAACAGCTCCCCGCCGCGGCTGGAACACTGAAAGGCGTGCAGTTCAGTCTTACCCAGGCGCTCAGCCCAATAGGGAATCAGACAGCAGTGGGTCGAACCGGTCACCGGATCTTCGGGAATACCAATCCCCGGAGCAAAGTAACGCGACACAAAGTCATACTTCTCGCCCCGCGCCGTGACGATCACGCCCAATCCAGGCAATTGCACCAGCGCCGCCATGTCCGGTGTGCAGTCGCGTACCGCCTGTTCAGACTCAAGTACCACCAGCAATTCCTTGGTCTGCAGCACCTCCAGCACCGGACAGCCTAAAGCCTCGGCAACCGGCAATGGCCGACTTACCGGTTGCGGATCGATACGTGGAAAGTCCAGCAGCAATCGCCCGTGCTCACGGCTCACGCTCAAGGGCCCGGACTGGCTCTGGAACAGCAGGCGCTCGCTCGGTACCTGGTAGACCTCCAGCAGCACATGGGCACTGGCCAGGGTCGCGTGACCACACAAGGGAACTTCAGTGGTAGGGGTAAACCAGCGAATCTGCCACTGCGCGCCATCCGCCACCACAAAGGCGGTTTCGGCAAGGTTGTGTTCAGCGGCGATCTGCTGCATCAGCTCATCGCTGAGCCAATGGTCGAGGCGGTAGACCATGGCCGGATTGCCGGCAAAGGGACGCTCACTGAAGGCGTCGACCTGATGAAATTCCAGCTGCATGCGACGACTCTCTCTGTTCTGGGACACTGAGCATGCCCGTAACCAGGCAGCGGCTAACAGAGACAGAGTCGTCGGATTTTCAGCATACAGTTGTCAGTCGCGGGCAATGGCGGCGAACGCTGCCTGCGTGTGTTCTGCCAGCACCGCCGCCGCCAGCTCCACTTCCAGCCCGCGCCGCCCGGCACTGACAAAAATCGTTTCAAAAGATTGAGCTGACTGATCAATAAAGGTGCGTAGGCGCTTCTTCTGGCCCAGCGGACTGATCCCGCCCAGCAGGTAGCCTGTGGAACGCTGGGCCGCTGCCGGATCGGCCATCTCGCATTTCTTCACCCCGGCCGCGTGGGCAAGTCCCTTCAGATCGAGACTACCGATCACCGGGACCACCGCTACCAGCAATTCACCCTTTTCACTGCTAGCCAGCAAAGTCTTGAACACCCGCACCGGCTCAAGATTGAGCTTCTCCGCGGCTTCGAGCCCGTAGGACGCCGCTTTAGGATCATGTTCATAACTGTGAATGTGGTGTTCGGCGCGAAGCTTTTTCAGCAGATCCAGGGCGGGGGTCATGCGGGACTCCAAACAGAAAGTGAATAGCATTTCGCCGGTTACTTTAGGACAAAACGACCTCCTCGAACCACTAAGCCTCACCCTCAACCAGCCAATCAGGCGCCGGAACGATTCAGCATCAGCACGTTGCCAATAGTCAGTTTGTGAACACCAGTTCACTTTCGACCTTTGACATAAGCGTTTCTTGTCTATATTTTTTCGAATCTGAATATAGCAATGCACCGAACAGGTGCATTTTTTGCCGCCTGCCTGACCGAAATGGGGATTTCTGTCGGGCTTTTGTCGAGCGCTCACTGCGCCTCACAACAACAAAAACCGAGGTAACGAATGACGACAGCTCTGCGACAACCCACCTTATCCAGCCAATGCATGGCCGAATTCCTCGGCACCGCCCTGCTGATTTTTTTCGGCACCGGCTGCGTGGCTGCGCTCAAAGTCGCGGGTGCCAGCTTCGGCCTGTGGGAAATCAGCATCATCTGGGGCGTCGGCGTAAGCATGGCGATCTACCTGACCGCCGGGGTCTCCGGCGCTCACCTCAACCCTGCAGTGAGCATCGCCTTGTGGCTGTTCGCCGGGTTCGAGAAGCACAAACTACCGTTCTACATCGTCGCCCAGATCGCCGGGGCCTTCTGCGGCGCCGCGCTGGTCTATACGCTGTACAGCAACCTGTTCTTCGATTACGAACAAACCCATGCCATGGTTCGTGGCAGCCAGGCCAGCCTTGAGCTGGCTTCAGTGTTTTCCACCTACCCACACCCGGCGCTGTCCACCGGCCAGGCATTTCTGGTCGAGGTGATCATCACTGCCGTACTGATGGCGGTGATCATGGCCCTGGCCGACGACAACAATGGTCTGCCCCGCGGTGCCATGGCACCGTTGTTGATTGGCTTGCTGATTGCCGTGATCGGCAGCGCCATGGGGCCACTGACCGGCTTTGCGATGAACCCGGCCCGTGATCTGGGGCCCAAGCTGATGACATTCCTCGCCGGATGGGGCGAAGTCGCCTTTACTGGCGGTCGCGACATTCCCTATTTCCTGATTCCGATTTTTGCGCCGATCATAGGGGCGAGCCTTGGTGCCGCCCTGTACCGCGGTGTGATCGCCCGCAACCTGCCGGTTGCCGAGAGCGAGAGCGCCCAGACCGACGCCAACCCTCAGGGCAAGACCCAGGCATCCTGATGCCGAACGGGCGAGCCGGGCTCGCCCTGCCCTGACAACCACCCTATTTAAGTGCAAGGCCAACGACATGACAGACACCCAGAACAAGAACTACATCATTGCCCTTGACCAGGGCACGACCAGTTCGCGGGCTATCATTTTCGACCGCGATGCCAACGTGGTAGGCACCTCGCAGCGTGAATTCGCACAACATTACCCGCAAGCAGGCTGGGTCGAACACGACCCCATGGAAATCTTCGCCACCCAGAGCGCGACCATGGTCGAAGCCCTGGCCCAGGCCGGCCTGAGCCATGACCAGGTGGCCGCCATCGGCATCACCAACCAGCGTGAAACCACCGTAGTCTGGGACAAGGAAACCGGCCGCCCGGTGTACAACGCCATCGTCTGGCAATGCCGACGCAGCACCGAGATCTGCGAACAGCTCAAGCGTGATGGCCTGCAGGAGTACATCCGCGAAACCACCGGTCTGGTCACCGACCCGTACTTCTCCGGCACCAAGCTCAAGTGGATCCTCGACAATGTCGAAGGCGCCCGTGAACGCGCCGAGCGCGGCGATCTGCTGTTCGGTACCGTCGACAGCTGGCTGATCTGGAAATTCTCCGGCGGCAAGGTACACGTCACCGACTACACCAACGCCTCGCGGACCATGCTCTTCAACATTCATACCCTGGAGTGGGATGAGAAGATGCTTGAGGTGTTGAACATTCCTCGGCAGATGCTGCCCGAGGTGCGCAGCTCCTCCGAAGTCTACGGCCGCACCAAGAGCGGTATCGCCATCGCCGGTATCGCTGGCGACCAGCAGGCGGCGTTGTTCGGTCAGATGTGCGTGGAACCGGGCCAGGCCAAGAACACCTACGGCACCGGATGCTTCTTGCTGATGAACACCGGCGACAAGGCGGTGAAATCCTCCCACGGCCTGCTCACCACCATCGCCTGCGGCCCTCGTGGCGAAGTGGCCTACGCCCTGGAAGGTGCCGTGTTCAACGGTGGCTCCACCGTACAATGGCTGCGTGACGAACTGAAAATCGTCAATGACGCCCATGACACCGAATACTTCGCCAGCAAGGTCAAGGACAGCAACGGTGTTTACCTGGTGCCGGCCTTCACCGGACTCGGCGCACCGTACTGGGACCCTTACGCCCGTGGCGCACTGTTCGGCCTGACCCGCGGGGTCAAAGTCGATCACATCATCCGCGCCGCGCTGGAATCGATCGCCTACCAGACCCGTGATGTCCTCGATGCCATGCAGCAGGACTGCGGCCAGCGTCTGAGCGAGCTGCGCGTGGACGGAGGTGCGGTGGCCAACAATTTCCTCATGCAGTTCCAGGCCGACATCCTCGGCACCTGTGTAGAGCGCCCGCAAATGCGCGAAACCACCGCCCTCGGCGCCGCCTACCTGGCGGGTCTGGCGTGCGGCTTCTGGAGCGGTCTGGATGAATTGCGCGGCAAGGCGATCATCGAGCGCGAGTTCAGCCCGCAGCTGGATGAAGCAGCCAAAGAAAAGCTGTATGCCGGCTGGTTGAAGGCAGTGGATCGCACGCGGGATTGGGAACCGCACGAAGAGTAAAGATCAGCACGATCTCCTGTAGGAGCGGATTTATCCGCGAGGGGCGGCAACGCCGTCCCATCAACACAGCAGGGGCGCTGACGCACCCCTTCGCGGATAAATCCGCTCCTACAGGTAGGCTGTCGCCCTGCTGGCCGCCAGCCAATTCCTCCGGCATCATGGCGCAATTTGCCTGGCAGCCCAAAAGGACCGCCCATGAATCTGCCCCCTCGCCAACAACAAATCCTCGAACTGGTCCGCGAACGCGGCTATGTCAGTATCGAAGAAATGGCGCAGTTGTTCGTCGTCACCCCACAAACCATCCGCCGAGATATCAACCAGCTCGCCGAAGTCAATTTGCTGCGCCGCTACCACGGTGGTGCCGCCTATGATTCCAGCATCGAAAACACCGCCTACGCCATGCGCGCCGATCAGATGCGCGACGAGAAGCAGCGGATCGCCGAAGCCATCGCCGCACAGATTCCTGACCACGCCTCGTTGTTCATCAACATCGGCACCACCACCGAATCCATCGCCCGCGCCCTGCTCAATCACAACCACCTGAAAATCATCACCAACAACCTGCACGTGGCCTCGATCCTCAGCGCCAAGGATGACTTCGAAGTGCTGCTGGCTGGTGGCAATGTACGCCGAGACGGTGGTGTGGTGGGCCAGGCCAGTGTCGACTTCATCAACCAGTTCAAGGTCGATTTCGCCCTGGTCGGTATCAGCGGCATCGACGAAGACGGCAGTCTGCTGGATTTCGACTACCAGGAAGTACGGGTTTCCCAGGCGATCATTGCCAATGCCCGCCAGGTGATCCTCGCCGCCGACTCCAGCAAGTTCGGGCGCAACGCAATGGTGCGCCTGGGCTCGATCAGCCTGATCGATTGCCTGGTCACTGACCAGGCGCCGGTGCCCGCCCTCACCCAGTTGCTCAACCAGTACAAGATTCGCCTGGAAGTGGTCTGAGTCCGTAACAGCTGCCACCGCAACGGTGGCAGCGCAAATGTTCGTTATTTTTCATTTAATTATCATCCGATCAGTATTTTCTATGGAAAGCGACTGGCAGGTAGCATTCTGTTGCGCTAGTATTTTCGAAAATGAACATCAATGTTCAAATTCGATGTTAGAAAGTCTTTGAGGAAGCCTCCCGTGCCGCAATCCAGCTTGTCATCGCCTGCCCTTGCCGATATCTATGACCTCGCCGTTATCGGCGGTGGCATCAACGGCGTGGGCATTGCCGCCGATGCGGCGGGACGCGGCCTGTCGGTGTTCCTCTGCGAAAAGGACGACCTCGCCAGCCACACCTCGTCGGCCAGCAGCAAGCTGATCCACGGCGGCCTGCGCTACCTGGAGCACTACGAATTCCGCCTGGTGCGCGAAGCCCTGGCCGAGCGTGAAGTCCTGCTGGCCAAGGCCCCGCATATCGTCAAGCCGATGCGTTTCGTCCTCCCGCACCGCCCACACCTGCGTCCGGCCTGGATGATCCGTGCCGGCCTGTTCCTTTACGATCACCTGGGCAAACGCAAACAGCTCGGTGCCTCACGCGGCCTGCGTTTCGGTCCGGGCAACCCGCTCAAACCGGTGATTACCCGCGGTTTCGAATACGCCGATTGCGCCGTGGACGACGCCCGCCTGGTGGTACTCAACGCCATGGCCGCCCGTGAGCACGGGGCAGACATCCGTACCCGTACGCGTTGTGTCAGCGCACAGCGTGTCGATGGCGTATGGAATGTGCTGCTGGAACACGCTGACGGCAGTCAGCAGTCGATCAAAGCCCGTGCCCTGGTCAATGCGGCCGGCCCCTGGGTGGCCAAATTCATCCAGGATGACCTCAAGCTCGACGCGCCATACGGCATTCGCCTGATTCAAGGCAGCCACCTGATCGTGCCGAAACTGTACGACGGCGAACATGCCTACATCCTGCAGAACGAAGACCAGCGGATCGTGTTCGCCATTCCATATCTGGAACGCTTCACCCTGATCGGCACCACTGACCGCGAATACACCGGCGACCCGGCCAAAGTGGCAATCACTGAAGGCGAGACCGATTACCTGCTCAAAGTGGTCAATGAGCACTTCAACCATCAACTCAGCCGCACCGACATCCTCCACACCTACGCCGGTGTGCGCCCGCTGTGCAATGACGAATCCGACAACCCGTCGGCGGTGACCCGCGACTACACCCTGGCACTCTCCTCCAGCACCGGCGAAGCGCCTTTGCTGTCGGTGTTCGGTGGCAAGCTGACCACCTACCGCAAACTGGCCGAATCGGCCATGGCCCAGCTCGCGCCGTTCTTCACCCAGATGCGCGGCAGCTGGACGGCCAGCGCAACATTGCCGGGTGGCGAAGACATGACCACCCCGCAAGCGTTGACCGACGCCATCCTGGCCCGTTGTGGCTGGCTGCCGGCAGAAATCGCCAAGCGCTGGGCCCTCACTTATGGCAGCCGTGTCTGGCGCCTGCTCGAAGGCGTACAAGGCCCGGCAGACCTGGGCGACGCCATTGGCGGCGGCTTGTTCACCCGCGAGGTGGACTATCTGTGCAGCGAAGAGTGGGCCGTCAGCGCCGATGACATCCTCTGGCGCCGCAGCAAGCTGGGCCTGTTCACTACAGCAGCGGAGCAACAGGCTCTGCGGGAATATCTCCAGCGCCTGGAATTGAACCGGGCACGCGTTCAGGCGGCCTGAAGTCCGCGTGACAGGGTCGGGCCGCTGCGGCGGCCCGGCTTATCCCTACTGGATCGGCCAGCGCACATAGGCTTCCCGGGTCAACTCCAGGAACAGCTCCCGCTCAGCTGCGTTGAGTTCATGCATCAAGGCCCTGCTTTGCTCCAGGTAGGCCTGCTCGCTGAGCACTCCAGCCTCAACTTGGACTAAATAATCCGCCAAAGGCACCTGGTATGTATCAACCAGCGCCGTAAAGCGGTTGGGGTAAGTGTTGCGCAGGTGTTGCTGCCAAAATTCACGACCGGTCAAGGCCTCTGCCAGGCTATCGTTGGTCTCAGCCAGCAATACCGCCACCCTGGCGTTATTCAGATCTGCAGCCGTCACGCCACTGTAAGCCTCGTAATGCATGCTGCTCGGCTGCCCTGGCAATCCAAGCGTACGAGCCAGCCTGAGCCGATAGGTGAGGTAGACCTCAATGTCGTCAACTTCACCACCGCCGCTCAGCCCTCCACTGGCCCGCAACTCGCGAATCCGTTGGGCGGCAATCGAGTCAACCTGATCAAGGCGAAACAGCGAGCGCCCCACCTGCATCAATGGCACTACACTCTGCGCCAGGGACAAGCCTGCGGTCTGTTGATGGATAATCACCCGGACCTGCATCTGGCTGAGGATCATCAGTAATTGGTCTTCGCAGGCACGCCCGCCGCCTGCCAGGAGGAACAGTTGATCACGCACCTCACTGTTCTCGTAACAAGCATCCATGACCTGCCACATGCGCATCCTGTAGTAGAGCGGGTGCCGCTGAAAATCAGGGGATTGCGCAAAGTCGCGAAGAAAACGGAAGAACCCCTCCGAGCCTGGCTCCTCTTTCAGGGACAGCCATCGGGCATCTCGCTGTGTTCGCCGAGCACCGGTTGATCCGACTAGCCAGCGCTCCCGCTCGGCTTCCTGCACGAGTTGATGACGGAACGAGAGGTTATGACTGACACCAGGATTCGATGCGCCGGATGAAGTCGACGCCTCGCCGAGAAACTGCTCACTGGCTGCATCCAGCGGATTGTCGTGCAACGACACACGCTCTACCCGCATCCGCAGACCATGAAGCTCCTGATTCAACTGTCGCAACTGGTTGTTGCGCATGTCGGTAAGCCCTCGCCAGGGCAACTGCTGGACCCTTGCCGGAAACTCGCTCAGACCGGTGGCGCGCAGGCTCAGATCCCGCAGGTGCACCAGCGCGCTTACATCGGGTGCCACACCCAGTGGATTGTGCCCAAGGTCAAGCTGCTGCAGGTTGGTCAATGCCCGCAGACGCAGATTTGCCGCATTACTCATGACGATCTGGTTGTTGCTCAGACGCAACCACCTCAATGCACTGAGTTGCTCAATGCCTGCCGGGAGGGTCGAAAGCTGGTTGTCACGCAGATCAAGTGACACCAGCTTTGGAAAACGCGGCAGGAAGTCGGCATCAAGCGCCGAAAGATTCATATTGCGCAGCTTAAGACGGGTCACATGGCCGAAGTCCACATCTTCCGGGAGCGAGGGCAACCGACCGACACGTTCGCCTTCGATTTCCAGCGAATAGCTGCCATCCTCGAGCGTTTCCCCCTTGCGTCGCCAGCAACGACGCAATTTATCGGACACCCGCTGGCGCCTGAGTAAATCCAGAGCACCGCCGTGCTCTTCGCGCCACTGCCGTAGCACTACGCGCAGGCGTGCCAGCTGACTGTGTAGCTGATGAGTGTGCTCCCAAAGGGCGACCTCGCGTTGCTCCAGCGCCAACAGATAATGGTGCAACTGGTAATCGTCGAGCGTCGGGAACACCTGGCGGATGGCACGCCTGATCGCCACACGGCTGCCTGTACCACGACCGCTGAGCGGATAGCCAAGACGTCCGTCGCCAAAACGCAGCGGCGGTCGTACGCCTCCTGCGATCGGCGCCTGGCCGATCAGTCGCGAGGCCAGTTCGCGCTCGCTACTGGCCTGCTTCACCAGTGCATCGCTCAAGCTTTCTTTGCCAAGCAGCGGGCCGCCGAGCGCCACCTTCTGCCCTTCGTCCAGGCTCAGCAACAGAGCTTGTGCCAGGCTGTCTGTCTCCGCTGCCATAGGCAGCAGCCGTCCTGATGCGTCATGGATGCCGTAGCCCTTGTCGCCCCTGACAACGCACATGAGCTGCTCAGCCTCTTGCGTACCTGCTTGCGCCTGCAATGCGCCAGCGGGATGGTCAACGCGCACTTCGATCCTCACCGAATCGGGCCAGGGTGCCAGGTGGTCGATTAGCCCCAACGCCAGCTTTTCAGTGTCGGCATTGGCCGCTTGGGGTTGGCGCAAACCAGCACAGGCGCGGTCAAGGCGACTGTCGCGTATGTACCAGCGTGCTCTTTCGGCCAGGGCCAACGGAACCCGTCTGGTGCTGAGCATCTGCTCGACCTGATGACTATCGATTTGCTCGACGATTTCCTCTGCGCCGCGTATCGACAGGCCCGCAAAGTCACGCCGTAGTACGGCAACTGAGGCCTGCTCCAGCATCTGCCGGGATGCCACCAGCGTTTCAAATGCCTCGCCCCGTACCTCAGGAAACTGTTTATGCAACCGGTAACGCTCCAGCGCGTCCTGCAAACGCGCAGGCGCAGGTGCATTCTCCAGATGCAGACGGCGCAATCGAGCCTCGTCGAAGCCGGTGCTTTCCAGCACGGTCTGGGCCTCATCGTCCGTCATATCAGCCAGGCTTGAGCCCAGCCGTTGCAACAGATGGGTGGCTCCAGCCCATTCCTGTGGCAGTTCCAGCACATGTCGCCAGCCACCAGCACCGTTATGCTCAAGCAAGGGACCAGACACATCGCGGTGCTGTGGATGGCGAATTCGTAGTGTCCCACTGAGCTCACTGCCCTGTACCTGGTACGTCCCTTCATGCAGGCGTAAATGCTGTTGACCTTTACGCTGCGTGTGCTGGCCGACTTTCAACCCGATATTCTTGACCTGATAGGTCGCCATCTCACCCGTACTGAGTTTCAAGTGGCCGGCATCGGTGTAAAGCGGTGAAAGGCCGTCGACGAAGGCCACCCGCTCAAGCAGCTTGCCCGCAGCAGAGGCGCCCGCCCCTACCGCAGCGCCGAGCACCACATTTTCGGCAACACCGAACATATGCGCCAATGCCGCCTGGCGATCCCCCAGCTGCCAATCCTGATAGCCCTCATACACTTCATTGGCGACCTGCAGGACCGCGACTCCGAGCATCACCTCTCCCAACCCCGGGACCAGCAACCCCGCCAGGTTCAATAAGGTCAGGCCAAGATTCTCGTACCCTTCCAGCCTTTTACGCCGCGACTCGGCGTCTTCATCGCCGGTTGGCACGGCCATTATGCGAGCGTCGTCGAGGATCTTTTCTATTCGCAATCGGCGCAGATAGGCAAACAAGGGTTCTTCGATGGCGAAATCACGCCCATCGAGTTCAAGCGGCAATTTGCCGTCGCTGGAATCAAGCAACCCGTTCAACGTGGTGGAAAAGGCAACGCGATCCCGCTCGCTGATGAAGCGGGCGAAAAAAGCCGCATAGTCCGGGGTACGAAGACGTAGGCCCAACACCTGGTAGAAGGTCCGCCATGATGCGTGTTCCTGCAGCGGTTGCTGCGGATCGTCCGGGATCCACACGATGAGACCTTGCAGAGGCGCATCACCGGTCGGTTCGCGAATCTCCACCACAACAACGCCGTTGATGCGCACGCCCAATAAAAACAACTGGCGATACGCCAATACTGCGGAATCGGCCGGAACCACAGGTTTGGGAGCAATGACCGGCAGCATCTGCAGGTAGCTGCGGGAGCCGATATGCCCTTTTAGCGCAGCCAGCCGAACCGTGACTTCCAGCTGCGCATGTTGCGCTTCTTCCAACAGGTCCTCGATGCGTCGTCGGGCCTGACCGGGCACGCTACCGGGTAAGTCCGCCGGCAACAGATGCTCACGCAAGACTGCCTGGTATTTGCCACCTACATCCAGTTGCCGGCACAGCCGGGCAAAATCTTCGAACGCAATGGATAACGGCGTTCCTGAAGCGTCGAGCAGCGTCGCTTGAGTGAACGCCCGGGGCCGGGTTTCCTCATCCGTATAATTGTGCAATGCCGCAGCCAGCACCCGCTGCGACGATATACGGGCGTATTTTGGCGCAGGTGTACTGATGACAACCGGAGGCAGGAACACCTCTTGCGTCACCCGCACTCGGCTGGTGCGCACATCGGTGCTCAGCCGATGGCTACTGCGCAGGGCCGCTTCCAGCAGTGGCGCGGCAAAGTCGTCCAGCGCCGGAATAGAGCCAAGCAGCTGGTGCAGTTGTTGCTCACTGGCTTGCTGCTTGCCCAAGGCACGATGAAGGGCATGCAACTGATCGCTCGTGGCGCTGCTCAGCCAGGCAGGCAGGCGCTTGGCGATCAGGGCATCAATGGAATCTGCAGGGATCAGCTTTGAGGTCATGGCGTGTGCTCATTATTGAGAAAGCGCCAGAACACCACGCCGAACCCCACCCGAAGTGGTAATTACGTCAATCCCTGAAGACACCTGTCGAGTAGCCGGGTTCCCGAACGCAAAACATCCGTTCATTCGGATTTCCGTACGCACCTGTCGCAACTGCAAGCGTCAAAAAAGTTTAATCCCCAGTCTTTTCACGGCGTTATGATCAAAGTCAGGGCTTGGCACGACTCATGCTCTACACTCAGTACCCGAATGCGCAACGCTTCATTGCAGTGTTCGCTGAACGAAAGAGCCCGCCAACGGCTCCATAAAAAAAACAACGTCGAGGAAATTTTGATGCGTATCGTTCCCCACCTGTTGGGCGCAGCCATCACGGCCGCTTTGATCAGCATGCCAGTCACTGCCGCAGAGCTGACCGGCACTCTGAAGAAAATCAACGACTCGGGCACCATTACTCTGGGGCACCGCGACGCTTCTATCCCGTTCTCCTACATCGCCGACGCTTCGGGTAAACCCGTCGGTTATTCCCATGACATCCAGCTGGCCATCGTCGAGTCCCTGAAAAAGGACCTGAACAAGCCGGACCTGAACGTCAAATACAACCTGGTCACCTCACAGACCCGTATTCCGCTGGTACAGAACGGCACCGTTGACGTCGAATGCGGTTCGACCACCAACAACGTCGAGCGCCAGCAGCAAGTGGCCTTCTCGGTCGGTATCTTTGAAGTCGGCACCCGTCTGCTGACCAAAGCACAAGACGGCAAGCCTGAAAACGCCAAGTACAAGGACTTCCCTGACCTGGCAGGCAAGAACGTGGTAACCACCGCCGGTACCACCTCCGAGCGCATCCTCAAGTCGATGAACGCCGACAAGCAGATGAAGATGAACGTCATCTCGGCCAAGGACCACGGCGAATCCTTCCAGATGCTCGAGTCCGGTCGCGCCGTGGCCTTCATGATGGACGACGCGCTGCTCGCCGGCGAAATGGCCAAGGCCAAGGATCCGAAAGGCTGGGCAATCGTCGGCACGCCGCAGTCCTATGAAATCTACGGCTGCATGGTCCGTAAAGATGACCCTGCATTCAAGGCAGCAGTCGACAAGGCCATCGTTGACCTCTACAAATCGGGCCAGATCAACAAGATCTACGACAAGTGGTTCAATCAGCCAGTCCCGCCTAAGGGCCTGAACCTGAACTTCCCGATGAGCGACGAGCTCAAGGCGCTGATCGCCAATCCTACCGACAAAGCTGCAGACGAAAAGAAGTCCTGATCCCCAGCTAGTTAGTGTCTAACCTTTCATCCGAGGGTGCCTTGCGCCCTCGGATGCTCGAAGGTGCCCGTGAAATAACTGATCTGAGGGGAGATCCCGATGAATTACAACTGGGACTGGGGCGTATTCTTCAAGTCCACTGGCGTGGGCAGCGAAACCTATCTGGACTGGTACGTCACCGGTCTGGGCTGGACCATCGCCATTGCTATCGCCGCCTGGATCATCGCGTTGCTGCTGGGTTCGGTACTCGGCGTCATGCGTACTGTCCCGAACCGTCTGGTATCGGGTATCGCCACGTGCTACGTGGAATTGTTTCGTAATGTGCCGCTGCTGGTGCAGCTGTTCATCTGGTACTTCCTGGTGCCCGACCTGCTGCCTGAGGGCCTGCAGGAATGGTTCAAACAGGACCTGAATCCAACCACCTCGGCGCTGATCAGTGTGGTCATCTGCCTGGGTCTGTTCACCGCTGCGCGTGTCTGCGAACAAGTGCGCACCGGCATCCAGGCGCTGCCGCGCGGCCAGGAAGCCGCCGCTCGCGCCATGGGCTTCAGCCTGCCGCAGATCTACTGGAACGTGCTGCTGCCGCAAGCCTACCGGATCATCATTCCGCCCCTTACCTCGGAATTTTTGAACGTGTTCAAGAACTCCTCGGTGGCCTCGCTGATCGGCCTGATGGAACTGCTGGCGCAAACCAAGCAGACCGCCGAATTTTCGGCCAACCTGTTTGAAGCCTTCACCCTGGCGACGCTGATCTACTTCACCTTGAACATGGGCCTGATGTTGCTGATGCGTATGGTCGAGAAGAAAGTCGCCGTTCCCGGCCTGATCTCCGTGGGGGGCAAATAATGGACTTCAGTGGAATCATTCCCGCCCTGCCGGGCCTGTGGAACGGCATGCTGATGACCCTGCAACTGATGGTCATGGGGGTTGTCGGCGGTATCGTGCTGGGCACCATCCTGGCCTTGATGCGGCTGTCGTCGAACAAGTTGCTGGCAAACATCGCCGGTATTTACGTCAACTACTTCCGCTCCATCCCGCTGCTGCTGGTAATCACCTGGTTCTACCTGGCGGTACCGTTCGTGCTGCGCTGGATCACCGGCGAAGATACCCCGATCGGGGCCTTCACCTCCTGCGTCGTGGCCTTCATGATGTTCGAGGCGGCCTACTTCTGCGAAATCGTCCGTGCTGGCGTGCAGTCGATCTCCAAGGGCCAGATGGGTGCTGCCCAGGCGCTGGGCATGACCTACGGTCAGACCATGCGCCTGATCATCCTGCCCCAGGCGTTTCGCAAGATGACCCCGCTGCTGCTGCAGCAGAGCATCATCCTGTTCCAGGACACCTCGCTGGTGTACACCGTCGGCCTGGTCGACTTCCTCAACTCGGCACGTGCCAGTGGCGACATCATCGGACGCTCCAACGAGTTCCTGGTGTTCGCTGGTGCTGTGTACTTCGTCGTCAGCTTCTCCGCTTCGTGGCTGGTCAAGCGTCTGCAGAAAAGGATAACCGTATGATTTCCATCAAGAACGTCAACAAGTGGTACGGCGACTTCCAGGTTCTGACCGACTGCAACACCGAGGTCAAGAAAGGCGAAGTGGTTGTCGTCTGCGGCCCGTCCGGGTCGGGCAAGTCGACCCTGATCAAATGCGTCAACGCCCTGGAGCCGTTCCAGAAAGGTGACATCGTCGTTGATGGCACTTCGATCGCCGATCCGAAAACCAACCTGCCCAAGCTGCGTTCGCGGGTCGGCATGGTGTTCCAGCACTTCGAGCTGTTCCCGCACCTGACCATCACCGAGAACCTGACCATTGCCCAGCGCAAGGTACTCGGTCGCAGCGAAGCCGAAGCCACCAAGAAGGGCCTGGCCCTGCTCGACCGCGTAGGCCTCAGCGCCCACGCCAAGAAGCACCCGGGACAGCTCTCCGGCGGCCAGCAGCAGCGTGTAGCCATCGCCCGCGCCCTGTCGATGGACCCGATCGTCATGCTGTTCGACGAACCGACCTCGGCACTCGACCCGGAGATGGTCAACGAAGTACTGGATGTAATGGTCGAATTGGCTCACGAAGGCATGACCATGATGTGCGTAACCCACGAAATGGGTTTTGCCCGCAAAGTCGCCAACCGGGTCATTTTCATGGACCAGGGCAAGATCATCGAGGACTGCCAGAAGGAAGCCTTCTTCGGCGACCCGAGCGCGCGCCATGAGCGCACCCAGCACTTCCTCAGCAAAATCCTGCAACACTGAGGTGATGATCAGCACCCTCTGTCCTGCATACGCCGGGCAGAGGATGCTGGTCGTACCAAGGCCACTGTGATGAAATGCGATCCCACGCTCTTTCGCCCAGCCAAGCCTGCCCTTGCCGTGAAACCCCGTTTGATCCGCCAACTGCTGATGCCACCCTTGATCATCCTGCTGATGATCGGCCTGGGTGTGGCCGGCTTCATGATCAGCGAGCACAACGGCATCCGCACCTTGAGCGAATCCGGCGAGCGCCAGCTTGAGCTGCACGCGCGTGGCGTCGAAAGTGAAATCAGCAAGTACACCTACCTGCCCAGCCTGCTGGAACTGGAAAACAGTGTCTCCAGCCTGCTGACCGAACCCGATGGCGAACATCGCCAGACGGTCAACGAGTACCTTGAAGGCCTGAACCGGCGCAGCCGCAGCCGGGCGATCTTTGTCCTCGATACCACTGGCCGGGTCCAGGCCACCAGCAACTGGCGCGATGTCGACAGTTTCCTCGGTGAAGACCTGTCGTTCCGTGCCTATTTCCAGCACGCCGTACGCGGCCAGCCGGGTCGCTTCTATGGTATCGGCAGCACCACCGGCGAGCCGGGCTACTACCTGGCCCATGGCCTGGAAGAACACGGCAAGATCATTGGCGTGGCAGTGATCAAGGTGCGCCTGGAAAACATGGAGGAACGCTGGCAACGGGCACGCCTGGAAGCCTTCGTCAGCGACGAGAATGGCATCATCATCCTCTCCAGCGATCCGGCGCGGCGTCTCAAGTCGGTGCGCCCGCTGACCCCGGAAATCAAGGAACGCCTGGCCCGCAGCCTGCAGTACTACTGGTGGCCGCTCAACGAGCTGCAGCCCTTGTCGCGGGAAAAACTCGCCGACGGCGTCGAAAAACTCAGTTTCCCGGCCAATGCCGAACTGGGCGACGGTCGCCGCGAGGTCGCCTACCTGGCCCAGACCCGGCGCCTGAGCGACACGCCTTGGCATTTCACCCTGCTCACGCCACTGCAGGACCTGCGCCGCGAGTCGATCATCCAGGGCGTGCTGGTCGCCGTAGCCTTCGCCCTGCTGACCATTGTGCTGATCGCCTGGAACGAGCGGCGCAAGGTCATCGCCACGCGCCTGGCCGCCCGTGAGGCACTCGAAGAAGCCAACAGTCAGCTGGAGCGCAAGATCACCGAGCGCACCGCCGATTTGCGTGCCAGCAACGATCGCCTCAAGGGTCAGATCCGTGAACGCCGGCAAGCCGAGCAAACCCTGCGCCACGCCCAGGACGAACTGGTTCAGGCCGGAAAACTTGCGGCCATCGGTCAGATGTCCACCAGCATTGCCCATGAACTGAACCAACCGCTGGCGGCGTTGCGTACGCTGTCGGGTAATACCGTGCGCTTTCTCGAGCGCGGTGCCCTGGAAACCGCCAGCACCAACCTGCGCACCATGAACGACCTGATCGACCGCATGGGCCGGATCACCGCGAGCTTGCGCTCCTTTGCCCGACGCGGTGACGACAGCGGCCAGGCCTCGCTGGCCAAAGCGGTGGATGCCAGCCTGCAAGTACTGAGCAACCGTATCGCCGGCTGCCACCTGAAACTCAACAACCAGTTCGACGACCAGCAACTGGCGATCGATCAGACCCGCCTGGAACAGATCCTGGTCAACCTGATCGGCAACGCCCTCGACGCCATGGCCGCACAACCACTGCCCGAGCTGTGGCTCGAAGGCGAGCGGCAAGGCGACAAGTATCGCCTGCGGGTGCGCGACAATGGCCATGGCATCGATGATGAAGCCCGCAAACACCTGTTCGAACCGTTTTTCACCACCAAGCCGGGAGAGCATGGCCTGGGCCTGGGCCTGACCCTGTCCGCCAGCCTCGCCGCCGCTGCCAAGGGCAGCCTGAGTGTTGAACACCCTGCCAGTGGCGGCACGGCGTTCGTCCTCGCCCTGCCCCTGGCCAATGCCCCTACAGAATCCGAGTCCCTATGAACCAAGCGCCCCTTACCGTCCTGATCGTCGAAGACGACCCGCATGTGCTGCTCGGCTGCCAGCAGGCCCTGGCGCTGGAAGACATCGCCTGTGAAGGTGTTGGCAGCGCCGAAGAAGCCTTGCAACGCATCGGTGATGATTTCGCCGGGATCGTGGTCAGCGACATTCGCCTGCCCGGCATTGATGGCCTGGAGCTGCTGAGCCGGCTCAAGGCCCGCGACAGCAGCCTGCCAGTGGTGCTGATCACCGGCCACGGCGATATCGACATGGCGGTCGGCGCCATGCGCAACGGCGCCTACGACTTCATGGAAAAACCCTTCGCCCCGGAACGCCTGGTCGAAGTGGTGCGCCGCGCCCTGGAACAACGCGGGCTGTCGCGAGAGGTGTTCGCCTTGCGCCGGCAACTGGCCGAGCAAAGCACCCTGGAGGGCCGGATCATCGGGCGCTCGCCAGCCATGCAGAACCTGCGTGAATTGATCGCCAACGTCGCCGACACCTCGGCCAACGTCCTGATCGAAGGCGAGACCGGCACCGGCAAAGAGCTGGTCGCCCGCTGCCTGCACGATTTCAGCCGGCGCCAGAGCCAACCCTTTGTCGCCCTGAACTGCGGCGGCCTGCCTGAAAACCTGTTCGAAAGCGAAATTTTCGGCCACGAAGCCAATGCCTTCACCGGCGCCGGCAAGCGCCGCATCGGCAAGATCGAGCACGCCAATGGCGGCACGTTGTTTCTCGACGAAGTCGAAAGCATGCCGATCAACCTGCAGATCAAACTGCTGCGCGTGTTGCAGGAACGTACCCTCGAGCGCCTCGGCTCGAACCAGAGCATCGCCGTGGACTGCCGGGTGATCGCCGCGACCAAATCCGACCTCGACGCCCTCGGCCAGAGCGGGCAGTTCCGTAGCGACCTGTACTACCGCCTCAACGTGGTCACCCTGGAACTGCCGCCGCTGCGCGAACGTCGTGAAGACATCCTGCAACTGTTCGAACACTTCCTCCAGCTGTCGTCCTTGCGCTTCGACCGCGAAGTCCCGCAACTGGACAGCCAGACCCTGTCACGCCTGATGGCTCACGACTGGCCGGGCAACGTGCGTGAACTGCGTAACGTTGCCGAACGCTACGCCCTGGGCCTGCCAGCCTTCAAGAAGGCCGGCGCCAGCGCCAGCCAGGGCCTGGGTTTTGCCGAGGCGGTCGAGGCCTTCGAGCGCAACCTGCTCAGCGATGCCCTGCAACGCACCGGCGGTAACCTCAGCCAGGCCAGCCAGGAGCTGGGCATGGCCAAGACCACCCTGTTCGACAAAGTGAAGAAGTATGGCCTGGGTTGACCGGCCAATAACGCGAGAAGGCCCGTGGACCTGATACTCAAAGCCTGCCTGGGGGCGGCTGTGGTGGTGATCCTTGCCGCCTTGGCGAAAACCCGTAACTACTACATCGCCGGGTTGGTCCCGCTGTTTCCAACCTTCGCCCTGATTGCCCACTACATCGTCGGTAAAGGCCGATCACTGGAGGACCTGAAGACCACCATCCTGTTCGGCATGTGGTCGATCATTCCCTACTTCGTCTACCTGGCGGCGCTGTATGTACTGGTGGATCGCCTGCGTCTGGAGCTGTCGCTGGCGCTGGCGGCAGTGGCCTGGCTGGTGGCGGCGACGGTGCTGGTCAGTGTCTGGGTGAAGCTGCACTGAAGGATCAGTACGCCGCCAAATGAACATCGGTCAGCCGTTGCGTTGCCAGATAAGGCAGCACGGCCGCCAGCAAAGGCACCTTGAACTGCTCCTGAAAACGATGGGCCAGACCCGGAATCAACTTCAACTGGCTACCCTGGATGTGCGCTGCCAGGTGTACACCATGCATCACCGGCAACAGCGGATCAGCCGTGCCATGCACCACCAGCGTCGGCAGGCGCAGGCTGTTGAGCAGCTCGACCCGGCTCGGCTCGGCGAGAATGGCCATGATCTGGCGCTCGACCCCTTCCGGGTTGAAGGCCCGGTCGTAGGATTGCGCAGCCTGCTGCAACAGTGCCTGACGATCATCCTCGACCTGCGGACTCCCTAAAGCAGCCAGCAGGTCAGCCTGCTGCTCCAACGCCGCTTCGCGGTTCGGGGCCTCGCGCCGTGCCAGCAATTGCACCAACGCCGGGCTAGGTGTCGGCAGGCCTTGGGCGCCGGAGCTGGACATGATCAAGGTCAGGCTCTCGACCCGTTCCGGCGCCACTGCCGCCATATGCTGGGCAATCATGCCGCCCATGCTCACCCCGAGGACATGGAAGCGTTCGACGTGCAGGGTATCCATCAGCCCCAGGCCATCTTCAGCCATGTCGTTGAGGCTATAGGGTGCGGCCACCGACAGGCCGAGTTTGTAACGCAGCACCTGGTAGGTCAGGTTGGCGCTGGCCGGTGCCTGGCGCCAACGGCTCAGGCCGACGTCGCGGTTGTCATAGCGAATCACCCGAAAACCTTGTTGGCACAAGGCAACCAGCACTTCATCGGGCCAGTGGATCAACTGGCCACCGAGGCCCATGACCAATAACAAAGCTGGATCCGAGTCACGCCCGATGCTCTGGTAAGCCAGATTCAGTTGCGCAACCTCGACGTGTTCGGTGGGCACGTTGACGTCGCAGCGCGACGCCGCAAAAACAGGTAAAGCGCTGATCAGCGCCAGAAAAAACAAAAACGCCCGCATGAAAGAAACACCAGAATGAAAATCCCCAGTAGAACGGGAGTCTGATGACTTTCATGCGAGCGCGCTGCCACAAAACCGTGACCGTTTGATGACACTCGCTGAGCGGTAAGAAACATTTTCGCGGGGCAAGCCCGCTCCCACAGGGGCTCTGTGACTACCTGTGGGAGCGGGCTTGCCCCGCGATTTTCAAGCCAGTTCGCTACGCAACTGTCGAGCGGCGGCCACCATGTTCACCAGTGCAGCTTCCGTCTCCGGCCAGGCGCGGGTTTTAAGGCCGCAGTCTGGGTTGACCCACAGGCGCTCGGCCGGGATCCGCTTGACCGCCTTGCTCATCAACTTGACCATTTCCGCAGTGTCCGGCACTCGTGGCGAGTGGATGTCATATACACCCGGGCCGATATCGTTGGGGTAGTCGAAAGCTTCGAAGGCCTCCAGCAGCTCCATGTCCGAACGCGAAGTCTCGATGGTGATGACGTCGGCATCCATTGCCGCGATGGCTTCGATCACGTCGTTGAACTCGCTGTAGCACATGTGCGTATGAATCTGGGTTTCATCACGTACGCCACTGGAACACAGACGGAACGCTTCTACCGCCCAGTTCAGGTACTCCTGCCATTGCGCCCGACGCAGGGGCAGCCCTTCGCGGAACGCCGCTTCGTCGATCTGCACAATCTTGATGCCGGCCGCTTCCAGGTCCTGTACCTCGTCGCGAATGGCCAAGGCCAGTTGCTCGGCCTGGACCTTGCGCGACACGTCTTCACGGGGGAACGACCACATCAGCATGGTCACCGGGCCGGTCAGCATGCCTTTCATGACCTTGCTGGTCAGGCGCTGGGCATATTCGATCCAGGCCACGGTCATCGGCTGCGGACGGCTCAGGTCACCGTAAATGATTGCCGGTTTGACGCAACGCGAACCATAACTCTGCACCCAGCCGAACCGGGTGAAGCTGTAGCCATCCAGCTGTTCGGCAAAGTACTCGACCATGTCGTTGCGCTCGGCCTCGCCGTGCACCAGCACGTCCAGGCCCAGACGCTCCTGAACTTGTACGGCGTGGCGGATCTCGCTGTGCATCGCATCGGTGTAGTCGTTGGCCGATAGCTTGCCTTGCTTGTAAGCCTGACGTGCCAGACGGATCGCCGAGGTCTGCGGGAACGAGCCAATGGTCGTGGTCGGGAAAGCCGGCAACTGCAAGCGCTGGCGCTGGGCTTCGATACGTTGGGCAAAAGCCGACTGACGCTGGCTATCGGCGGCGGTAACCGCTGCCAGACGCGCCTGCACTTCAGGCTTGTGGATACGCGGCGACTGGCTGCGGCTGAGCTGTACAGCGCGGCTGTTGGCCAGCGCGTTCTGCACGCCAGGCAGGTGAGGTACCTCCAGGGCTTTGCTCAGCACGGCAATTTCTTCGCACTTCTGCACGGCGAACGCCAGCCAGCTTTTCAGTTCAGCATCGAGCTTGTCTTCCCGCGCCAGGTCCACCGGGCTGTGCAGCAGCGAGCAGGAACCGGCAACCCAGAGGTTGGCGCCGAAACGTTGCTTGGCTTGTTGCAACTGCTCCAGCGCCTGGTCCAGATCACAGCGCCAGACGTTGCGGCCGTTGACCACGCCCAGGGACAGCACTTTGTAACTGGGTAGACGGTCGAGCACCGTCGGCAACTGCTCCGGCGCCCGTACCAGATCGATGTGCAGACCGTCCACCGGCAGGCCGACGGCCAGGCCGAGATTGTCTTCCAGGGCACTGAAGTAGGTCGCCACCAGCTTCTTCAACGGCGAGTACTGAAGAATGTGGTAGGCGCGTTCGAAAGCGTTCTTCCAGTCTTGTGGCAAATCCAGACCAAGGATTGGCTCATCGATCTGCACCCACTCCACGCCCTGGCGGGCCAGGCGGCTGAGGATTTCGCCGTAGACCGGCAGCAGACGTTCCAGCAGGTCGAGTTTGTCGAAATCGCCGCCTTTGGCCTTGCCCAGCCACAGGTAGGTCAACGGCCCGATCAATACCGGCTTTACCGCGTGACCGAGAGCCTGTGCTTCGGCGACTTCGTCGAACAGCTGTTCCCAACTGAGCAAAAAGCGCTGGTCGGCGCTGAACTCCGGCACCAGGTAGTGATAGTTGGTGTCGAACCATTTGGTCAGCTCCTGGGCATATTGCGCCTGGCCGTGCTCGCCACCGCAGCAGTGGTTGGTAGCGCCGCGGGCCATGGCAAACAAGGTGTCGAGCGTCGGCAAGCCATTGCTGCCCAGGGTCTTGGCGAAGCGCTCGGGAATCGCACCGAAGGCCAGCGAGTGGCTCAGGACCTGGTCGTACCAGGCAAAGTCACCGACCGGCAGCAATTCGATGCCGGCATCCTTTTGCAGTTGCCAGTGACGAGCACGCAGCTCACGCCCCACCGCCTGCAGACCGGCCTGGTCAATATCGCCCTTCCAGTAGGCTTCTTGCGCTTTCTTCAGCTCGCGGTCGGCGCCAATGCGCGGAAAACCAAGGTTGTGGGCCAATGCCATGACAATCGTGCTCCCTGTAAAAGATGGCGCTATTGTCGACAGACAGGGCAACATGAGACAAACTCAATAAATTCGTGTTGATCTCAAAATTTACTCATGGAGCACCCGGTGCTGGAAATTCGCCACCTGAAAACCCTGCACGCCCTGCGCGAAGCCGACAGCCTGGTTGAAGCTGCCGAACGGCTGCACCTGACCCAGTCGGCCCTGTCTCATCAGTTCAAGGAACTGGAAGAACGCCTGGGGATGCAGCTGTTCATGCGCAAGACCAAGCCGATCCGCTTCACCAGCGCCGGCCTGCGTTTGCTGCAACTGGCCGATGCCACCCTGCCCTTGCTGCGCGGCGCCGAACGCGACATCGCGCGCCTGGCCGGTGGTACCGCCGGACGCCTGCACATGGCCATCGAATGCCACAGCTGCTTCCAGTGGCTGATGCCGACCATCGACCAGTTCCGCGACGCCTGGCCGGAGGTCGAACTGGACCTGGCCTCAGGCTTCGCCTTTGCCCCGCTGCCGGCCCTGGCCCGCGGTGACCTGGACCTGGTGGTGACCTCCGACCCGCTGGAGCTGGCAGGCCTGACCTACGTACCGCTGTTCACCTACGAAGCCATGCTCGCGGTGGCCAATCAGCACCCGCTGGCCAGCAAGCCCTACATCGTGCCGGAAGATATCGCCAGCGAGACGCTGATCACCTACCCGGTGGAACGCGATCGCCTGGATATCTTCACCCGTTTCCTCGAACCCGCCGATGTGGAACCGGCGCAGGTACGCACGGCGGAGCTGACGGTGATGATGATGCAGTTGGTGGCCAGCGGCCGCGGGGTTTGCGGCATGCCGCACTGGGCCCTGCATGAGTACAGTTCACGCGGTTATGTGAAGGGTAAACGTCTGGGGGAGAAAGGCCTGTTTGCCACGTTGTATGCGGCAGTGCGCACCGATATGCTCGATGCGCCGTACATGCGCGACTTCCTGCTGACCGCCAAGGACACATCGTTCTCCACCCTTGACGGTGTCAGCGCAGTGCGCTGAGCCTCAGGCCAGCTTGCGCTGCTCCTGCACCAGGCGCAGCGCAAGACCGGCCAGGACGAAGCCCATCACATAACGCTGCACCATCAGCCACAGCGGGTAGCGAACGAACCAGGCCGACAGCCCGGCGGCGAACAAGGCGATGAGCAGGTTCACCGAAAAGCTCACGCAGATCTGGGTCAGCCCCAGCATCAGGCTCTGGGCCAGCAGCGAGCCATGCTCCGGAGAGATGAACTGCGGCAGGATCGACAGGTAGAACATCGCTACCTTGGGATTCAGCACACTGGTCAGAAAGCCCATCATCACCAGTTTCGCCGGGGAGTCCGGGCTCAACTCACGGGCTTCGAACGGCGAGCGCGCTCCGGGTTTGACTGCTTGCCAGGCCATCCACAGCAGATACGCGGCGCCTGCCCACTTGAGCAGGTCATAGCCCAGCGGCACGGCCATGAACAAGGCGGTCAAGCCCACCGCCGCGGCCGTCATGTGCACCAGAAAACCGCCGACCACACCCACCAGCGAGGTGATCCCGGCCATGCGGCCCTGACAGATCGAACGTGAAATCAGATAGATCATGTTGGGCCCCGGGGTCAGGACCATCAACAAAGCGGCACCGGTGAACAGCAGCCATTCGTGAGTGGGGATCATTGGCATTCCTTTGCAAATGGAAGATCAGGCGGGTTGGCTATTCAATCGCCGGAACAGGGGCAGAATCAAGTCCCGGGTCAGCGGTGCCAGCTCAAGTGTCAGTTGCTTGCGGGCCGAGACCCAGACCACCTCTTCGATCTCTGCGCCAGGCTCGACGGGCATCGACGTGTGTACCTGAAACAGCTCGGCCTGAACCTCATAACCCGGCTCGTTGGCTGCCGGGGCGCTGAACTGGCCGAGGTAGTCGGCGTCTTGCGGATCGATCTGCAGGCCAAGCTCTTCGAACAGCTCACGGGCCAGGGCGCTGACCGGTTGCTCATCGGCCTCGATCTTGCCGCCAGGCTGCATGAAGGCCTGGGTGCCGCGTTTGCGTACCAGCAGGGTGCGGCCTTGCGGATCGAGCAGGAGCGCGGCGGCGATGCGGATGGTTTTGCTCATGGGAGACTCGTCGCTGAGAAAGCGCACTAGGATCACATGTTGAGAATGGCCAGACAACCCGGTGGGAGCGGGCTTGCCCCGCGATTGCATGTTGCCAGTCAAATTGCATCGCGGGGCAAGCCCGCTCCCACCGCCTGACGAATGTACCTTGCAAGCCGCTGCCGTTAGCCGCATAAACAGCCCATGAACCTACCTGCCCTGAACCACCCGGAACTGGCGGCTTTCCACCCTGCGGTGCGTACCTGGTTCCAGCGTCGCTTCCCGACCGTGACCGCCGCTCAGGCGCAAGCCTGGCCGCTGATCCGCCGCGGCCAGTCGCTGCTGGTGGCGGCCCCCACAGGTTCAGGCAAGACCCTCACCGCCTTTCTGGCAATCCTCGATGAACTGTTCGAACAGGGCCTGACCAGCGGCCAATTGCCCGACCAGACCCAGGTGGTCTACGTCTCGCCCCTCAAGGCACTGTCCAACGATATCCAGATCAACCTGCAGGCACCGCTGGCGGGTATCAATGAAGCATTGGTTGAACAGGGTCATGAACCGCTGGCGATACGCACGGCTGTGCGCAGCGGCGATACCCCGCAAAAGGAACGCAACGCCATGCGCCGTCAGGCGCCGCATATTCTGGTGACCACGCCCGAATCACTGTATGTGCTGCTCGGCTCCGACTCCGGACGCCAGGGCCTGGCCAGTGTGCGCACGGTGATCGTTGACGAGATCCATGCCCTGGCCGGCAACAAGCGCGGCAGCCATCTGACCCTCAGTCTTGAACGTTTGCAGGCCCTGTGTGGCCGACCGTTGCGCCGTATTGGCCTGTCGGCCACCCAGCGCCCGGTCGAACGGGTGGCCGAGTTTCTGGTCGGCAAGGGCCGGGACTGTGCGATTGTCGACATCGGCCATGCCCGCACCCGCGACCTGGCCCTGGAAGTGCCGCCCGTGCCACTGGACGCAGTCATGGCAACCGATGTCTGGGGCCTGGTGTATGACCGTCTGGCCATGCTGGCCCGCGAGCACCGCACCACCCTGATATTCGTCAATACCCGCCGTCTGGCCGAGCGCCTGACCCGGTACCTGAGCGAACGTCTGGGCGCGCAGGCTGTAGCCGCGCATCACGGCAGCCTGGCCAAGGAACACCGTCTGGATGCCGAGCAGCGCCTCAAGCGTGGCGAGCTACAGGTACTGGTGGCCACGGCTTCGCTGGAACTGGGGATCGATATCGGCGAAGTCGAACTGGTCTGCCAGATCGGCTCGCCCGGCTCCATCGCCGCCTTCCTGCAACGGGTCGGGCGTGCCGGGCATCAGGTCGAGGGCACGCCCAAAGGCCGCCTGTTTCCACTGTCTCGGGATGATCTGATCGAATGCGCGGCGCTGCTCGACTGTGTGCGCCGTGGCGAGCTGGATCTGCTGCAGATTCCCCGCGCGCCACTGGATGTCCTGGCCCAGCAGATCGTTGCCGAAGTCAGCTGCCAATCCTGGCAGGAGCAGGCGCTGTACGACTGCCTGCGTCAGGCCATGCCCTATGCCGAACTGGACCAGACGCATTACCAGGCCCTGCTGCGCATGCTCGCCGAAGGCTTCAATGGTCGCCAGGGTGTGCGTAGTGCCTACCTGCACCGCGATGCCGTCAATAGCAGCCTGCGCGGACGCCGCGGGAGTCAGCTGACCGCGCTGACCAGCGGCGGCACCATCCCGGACAACGCCGACTATGCAGTGCTGCTTGAACCCCAGGGGTTGAACATCGGCAGCGTCAATGAAGATTTTGCCGTGGAGAGCATTGCCGGCGACATCTTTCAGTTGGGTAACACCTCATACCGCATTCTGCGGGTGGAAAGCGGCAAGGTGCGCGTCGAGGATGCCAAAGGCTTGCCACCGAGCATCCCGTTCTGGCTGGGTGAAGCACCGGGGCGCAGTGATGAACTGTCGTTCGCGGTCGCCCGCCTGCAAGGCGAGATCGACCGACGCCTGAGCGAATCTGCCGGTCAATTGCAGGACGCTCTCAGCTGGCTGCAGAAAGAGCTCGGCCTTGACCCGGACAGCGCTGAACAACTGCTCGACTATCTGGCCCGAACCCGCCAGGTACTGGGGGCCCTGCCCTCACAACAAACCCTGATCATGGAACGTTTCTTCGACGCCTCCGGCGGCACCCAGCTGATCATCCACAGCCCCTTTGGCAGCCGCATCAATCGCGCCTGGGGCCTGGCCCTGCGCAAGCGCTTTTGCCGCACCTTCAATTTCGAACTGCAGGCCGCCGCCAGCGAAGATGCCATCGTCCTGTCGCTGTCCACCAGCCACAGTTTTGTGCTGGAGGAAGTATGGCGCTATCTGTCGAGCAACAACGCCGAATCGGTATTGATCCAGGCCTTGCTCGATGCGCCATTGTTCGGCGTGCGCTGGCGCTGGAATGCAGGTGTGGCGCTGGCCTTGCCGCGCTTTGTCGGCGGGCGCAAGGTGGCGCCGCAGATCCTGCGGATGAAAAGCGAGGACCTGATTGCCGCAGTGTTCCCCGACCAGATCGCCTGCCTGGAAAACATCGTCGGCGAACGGCAGATCCCGGATCACCCGCTGGTCGAGCAGACCCTCGACGACTGCCTGCACCAAGCCATGGACTGTGAAGGCTGGCTGGCCTTGCTGCGGCGTATCGAACAAGGGCAGATCAGCCTGATCAGCCGTGACCTGCCGGCGCCATCGCCGCTGGCCGCGGCGATTCTCAACGCCCGTCCCTACACCTTTCTCGATGATGCACCGCTGGAAGAACGACGTACCCAGGCGGTACAGAGTCGACGCTGGAGCGATGCGCAAAACAGCGATGACCTCGGCGCCCTGGATAGTGAGGCCATTCGCGCAGTGCAAGCCGAAGCCTGGCCAACGCCTGCCCGCGGCGATGAAATGCACGAGGCACTGATGAGCCTGGCCTGTATCAGCCAGGCTGAAGTGACAGCCAACCCTGGCTGGCTGGCGTGGCTTGAGGAACTTCGGGCAGCAGGTCGGGCCTGCTGCCTGCAACTCGCCACAGAACAGTCCCTGTGGCTGGCCCGCGAGCGCCAGGTGCTCCTGCGCGCACTCTATCCCGCAGCACAGATGACACCGGACCTTGCGGCGCTTGCCGGGTTCGACCAGCCGATCGAGCGCGAGGCCGCGCTGGTGGAAGTGCTGCGCGCGCGCCTGAGCGGTTTCGGTCCACTGACACTGGAGCAGATCGCCGGGCCTTTGCACTTGTCCGCTGGTGATCTCGAACAAGCGCTGGTACGGCTTGAGGCAGAAGGCTACGTGATGCGCGGCTACTTCTGTCCGGGCCAACAGAGCCTGCAATGGTGCGAGCGCCACCTGCTGGCGCGCATCCATCGCTACACGGTCAAACGCCTGCGGCGCGAAATCGAGCCGGTCAGCCTGCAGGATTTCATGCGTTTTCTGTTCGACTGGCAGCACCTCGCACCGGACACTCACCTGCAAGGTCCGGCAGCGCTGAGCGAAGTGCTGGGCAAGTTCGAGGGCTATCCGGCAGCGGCCACCGCCTGGGAGAGCGATCTGCTGCCCAGCCGGATCAGCGACTACAGCCCGCGCTGGCTGGATGAGAGCTGTCGCGCCGGCAAACATGTGTGGGCACGCCTGGCCCCCGGCGCAGCCAGCACCACCCTGCGCAGCACACCGCTGGTGCTGCTGCCACGCGCGCAACTGAACCTGTGGCGTACATTCGGCCCGGCCCTGGACAGCAGCGAACTGAGCCTGCGCGCGCAACGAGTGCACACGGCGCTGAGCGAACACGGTGCATTGTTTTTCGATGAACTGCTCAGCGATGCCCACCTGCTCCCCACTGAACTGGAAAACGCCTTGCAGGAGCTGGTGGCCGCAGGCCTGGTCAGCGCCGACAGCTTCGCTGGCTTGCGCGCGCTGATCACCCCGGCGAGCAAGCGGCAGAACCGTAGCCATCGTCGTGGCCGCGGCGCCCTGTTCGGTGGCATGGACGATGCCGGGCGCTGGGCGCTGCTGCACAAAAATCCGGCGGCCGATAGCCGTGATGCCAGCCTGGAACACGTCGCCCGCACCCTGTTGCGTCGTTACGGTGTGATCTGCTGGCGGCTGCTGGAACGCGAGGCCGACTGGCTGCCGAGCTGGCGCGAACTGCTGCGTTGCTACCATCGCCTGGAAGCCCGCGGCGAAATCCGTGGCGGGCGGTTCATCAACGGCCTGGCAGGTGAACAGTTCGCCCTGCCCGAAGCCGTGGCGCTGTTGCGCGAAGTTCGCAGGCGCCCCGTGGACGGCGGCCTGGTCGCCATCAGCGCCAGCGATCCGTTGAACCTGATCGGCACCCTGCTACCGGGCAACAAGGTGCCAGCGCTGAGCGGCAATCGGTTGCTGTTTCGGGATGGCCTGCCGGTCGCCACGCTGATTGCCGGCAACGTGCAGCTACTCATTGAGGTGGAACTGGCGCAGCAAGGCGAACTGCGCGAGCGCCTGATACGCGAGCCAGGACGCCAGCGCTGACCACGCTTGCGCGAATGATTTTCACTCCAGCAGGCAAGGGGCAAACCTTCATGTTTGCAGGCTGGCGCTAGCGCGGCCAACCGGGCTAAGGTCGAAGTTTGTCCAGGCCCTGAGCCTGACCGTGCCATCGCAAGGAACCCGTATGAGCCTGTCACTACTCAGCCGCTACGCCTTTTTCGCCGCTTGCGTCCTGTTCACTTTGGTGAGCCTGCCTTTCCTGCACCATGAATGGCTCTGGCCGTTCACCCTGACCACCGCCGTGCTCAGCCTGATCGGCGTGTTCGATCTGCTGCAAAGCCGCCACGCGGTGCGACGCAACTACCCGATTCTGGGCAACATCCGCTACCTGGTCGAAGGCATTCGTCCGGAAATCCGCCAGTACCTGCTCGAAGCCGACAGCGATGCCCTGCCCTTCTCCCGCGCCCAGCGTTCGCTGGTTTACGCCCGGGCCAAGAACGAAGCGTCCGACAAACCCTTCGGCACCTTGATCGATGTCTACCAGTCCGGCTTCGAATTCATCGGCCATTCCATGCGCCCGGCGCCCTTGAGCGACCCGGCGAGCTTTCGGGTGATCGTGGGTGGCCCGCAATGCACCCAGCCTTACTCGGCCTCGGTGTTCAATATTTCGGCAATGAGCTTCGGCTCACTCAGCGCCAATGCCATCCGCGCCCTGAACCAGGGCGCCAAGCTGGGTAATTTCGCCCATGACACCGGCGAAGGCAGCATCAGCCCTTACCACCGCGAACACGGCGGCGACCTGACCTGGGAACTGGGTAGCGGTTACTTCGGCTGTCGCACTGCAGACGGGCGCTTCGACCCCGAGCGCTTCGCAGAGCAGGCGCGCAGCCCGCAAGTGCGGATGATCGAGATCAAAATGAGCCAGGGTGCCAAACCCGGTCACGGCGGCATCCTGCCCAAGCACAAGGTGACCCGCGAGATCGCCGAGACCCGTGGGGTAATGATGGGCGAAGACTGCATTTCGCCTTCACGCCACAGCGCCTTTTCCACGCCGATCGAATTGATGCAGTTCATTGCCCGGCTGCGCGAGCTGTCCGGTGGCAAGCCGGTGGGTTTCAAGTTCTGCCTGGGTCATCCGTGGGAATTCATGGGGATTGCCAAGGCCATGCTGGAAACCGGAATCCTGCCGGACTTCATCGTCGTCGACGGCAAGGAAGGCGGTACCGGCGCAGCACCAGTGGAGTTCACCGACCATATCGGCGTGCCGCTGCGAGAAGGCCTGCTGTTCGTGCACAACACCCTGGTCGGGCTGAACCTGCGCGACAAGATCAAACTGGGGGCCAGTGGCAAGATCGTCAGCGCCTTCGACATTGCCAGCGTGCTGGCCATCGGCGCCGACTGGGCCAACTCGGCACGTGGTTTCATGTTTGCCATCGGCTGCATCCAGTCGCAGAGCTGCCATACCAACAAATGCCCTACCGGCGTCGCCACCCAGGACGCCCTGCGCCAGCGGGCTCTGGTGGTGCCGGACAAGGCCCAGCGGGTGTTCAACTTCCACCACAGCACCCTCAAGGCCCTGGCCGAAATGCTCGCGGCGGCAGGTCTCGATCATCCGTCGCAACTGGAGGCCAAACATCTGGTACGCCGGGTTTCGGCCACCGAGATCAAACTATTCTCGCAGATGCATGTGTTCCTCAAGCCGGGCGAACTGCTCAGCGGCGAAATCAGTGGCGAGTTCTATTCGCGGATGTGGCAGATGGCCCGGGCGGACAGCTTTGAACCCCAGGACCTGGCAGTCGCCTGAGGATCAGCGCGGTATTGAGACATCAAGTAATACGCAACTTTTGCAATTGCTTGCCAATACCGCCACCCTGCCCCCCGCCCGACGTGTGGCACAAGAGAATTCCTACGTCGGCCTGTCACTATTAAATCAACTGTTCAAGAGCCCGCTGCCATGTTTAACGGACGCGACCCGCGCATCGATTTCTTTCGGGGCCTGGCGCTGATCTTCATCTTCTGGGATCACATCCCGCACAACCCTCTGGGCCAGATCACCCTGCGCAACATCGGTTTCAGCGATGCTGCGGAGGTTTTCGTCTTCCTTGCCGGCTACGCGGCAGTACTGGCCTACGGCAAAGTCCTGCAACGCGACGGCTACCTGATTGCCTGTGTGAAGATTCTCAGACGTACCTGGGTGCTGTATGTGGTGCATATCTTCCTGTTGGCGATGCTGATGGGCATCGTCTTCTACGCCAACAGCCATGTGCAAACCCGCGACCTGGTCGAGGAAATGGGCCTGACGCATTTCATCACCAACCCCCAGCAAGCACTGACCGATGAACTGCTGTTGCGCTTCAAGCCCAACCTGATGGATCCGCTGCCGCTGTACATCGTGCTGTTGGCCGGGCTGGCCATAGCCCTGCCACTGTTGTTGCGCCATACCTGGGCGGTGGTCGGCATATCGATGGCGGTGTACCTGATGGCGCCGAAACTAGGCTGGAATCTGGCGAATTTTTCCGACGGTGTCTGGTACTTCAACCCGGTCACCTGGCAGTTTCTGTTCGTGCTCGGTGGCGCGGCGGCGATACACGGGCAACGGCCACGTGCGCCGCAAACCCGACCGCTGCTTCGCCAACCGCTGTTTCTGGCGGCGGCCGTCTATTCGCTGCTGGCGGGGCTGATCACGGTTTCCTGGCGCTGGCCGGAGATTCACGATGCACTGATGCCGGCAGCAATCAGCGAGCTGCTGTACCCCATCAGCAAGACAGACCTGTCACCGCCGCGCTTGCTGCACTTCCTGGCGCTGGCCTACGTTACCGCCAAACTGCTGCCAGACAGGCGCTGGACGCAAAACTGGCTGGCCGGGCAAACCTGTCGCATGGGGCGCTATTCGCTGGAAGTGTTTTGCTTGGGCGTATTGCTCGCGCCCTTGGCGGACATGGTCAATGCCCTGGCGGATGAGCACTGGTCAATGCAGGTGCTGACCGCGCTGGTGGGAGTGGGATTGATGGCGCTACTGGCGGCCTGGCTTGATCTGAACAAGCGCTTGGGTCGGCCGGTGCAAATGACGGCGGCCTGAGGTCTCATCGCGGGGCAAATCGAGTCGTCTCGGCTTGCCCCGCGATGTTTCTACATCACGACGCGGAACGCGCCAGCTGCACGTTGTCAGCTTTAGGCGACAGCTTGAACACGTAATACAGCAGCGTCAGCATCACCAGGAAGGCCGGGCCGATGTACAGCGCCACGCGGGTCTCCTCGAAGTAAGCCATCAGGCCAACCACCAGGATCAGGAACGCCAGCGCCAGGTAGGAGCTCAGCGGCCACAGCCACATGCGGTATTTCAGTGCCGCACGCTCGGTTTCGCTCAGGCCGGCACGGAATTTCAGCTGCGCCAGCAGGATCATCACCCAGGTCCAGATCGCCCCGAAGGTGGCGATTGCGGTGACCCAGACGAAGACTTTCTCCGGCACCAGGTAGTTGGCCAGTACGCCCAGCAGCAACGCGGCGATCGACAGCAGCAAGGCATTACGCGGTACGCCATTGCTCGAAGTACGTGCGAAGGTGGCTGGAGCCTGACCGTTCTGCGCCAGACTGTAGAGCATGCGCCCGGTACTGAAGATGCCGCCGTTGCACGACGACAGCGCCGCAGTGATCACCACGAAGTTGATGATACCGGCGGCAGTCTTGATACCCAGACGCTCGAAGGTCATCACGAACGGGCTGCCCTGGCTGCCGATCTCGTTCCATGGGTAGATCGACAGGATCACGAACAGTGCGCCGACATAAAACAGCAGGATGCGCCAGAACACCGAGCCGATGGCTTGGGGAATGGTCTTTTGCGGGTTGCGCGCTTCACCGGCGGTCAGGCCGATCATCTCTACGCCCAGGTAGGCGAACATCACCATCTGCAGCGACATCAACACCCCGGTCACGCCATTGGGCATGAAACCGCCGTTGCTCCACAGGTTGGAAATGCCCACTGCCACGCCGTCGTTGCCGAAGCCAAAGGCAATGACGCCGATGCCGCCGAGAACCATGGCAATAATGGTGACGATCTTGATCAGGGCAAACCAGAACTCGAACTCACCGAAGGCCTTGACCGCAATCAGGTTGATCGCCCCCATGCTGCCCAGCGCCGCCAGGGCCCAGATCCAGCGCGGTACGTCGGGGAACCAGATGCCCATGTAAATGGCCACCGCGGTGATCTCTGCGACGCAAGTCACCAGCCACAGGAACCAGTAGTTCCAGCCGGTCAGGAAGCCCGCCAACGGGCCGAGGTAGTCTTGAGCGTAACGGCTGAAGGAGCCTGCGACCGGGTTGTGCACGGCCATTTCACCGAGGGCACGCATGATCACCAGGATCGCCAGGCCACCAATGATGTACGACAGCATGATTGCCGGGCCGGCCATTTCAATAGCCTTGGCCGAGCCCAGGAACAGGCCGACACCGATACAGGCGCCCAGCGCCATCAGGCGAATATGTCGCTCGCCGAGTTCTCGCTTGAGTGGGCCGCCCTGGGCGGTCTCACCATGAGAAGGATGGTTGCCGACTGGCATAGAAATACAACCTCATTTTGTTATTGGATATAGACCCTTCGTGCAGACCCGGTACCGCCGATAGGCTGGATACGCTGTCTTGCCGGACACCACCTTGTGAGCGGTCCCGTCTACCGGCACGCAATAAACCGGCAAAGCGAAAGGGGCGAGCAGTATAGAAAGGCCCCTGCAGGGCATTTCACTATAAAGAGCAGGATATTTGGCGAGAACACTCGGCAAAAACCGCATCCACGGAGGGGCATTCCCCGTGTTTTCTCCAGGGTGATAAACAGGGCGGCTAACATAGCACCAAAACGGGGCATTACAACCTCCACCAAAGGCGCAGGTCGTAGCCTTTTTTAGGACCCGCCTTACAGGGCTTACAAATTTTTCACCAAACCCGCTCACCGTCTAAGCTTCAGGCAAGCAAGACGAAAATACGTAGCCGGGCTGAACACTATGGGCGCATTGTGGCAATCGGAACCAACGAGTAAGGAAACTCCCTCTGAATCCCTTGAAGAATCGCCTTTGCCAAAAAGCCCTCGCCAGCGTCACCTGTGGTGGCGGCTGGTCTGGCTGGTGCTGCTGCTCGCCCTGATTGCACTGGGAATGGCCATCGCCAATGAATTGCACACCTCGCGCCTGCAATCACGCGAGCTCAGCCAACTCGCCTCGACCCTGACCTACTCCCTGCAGCCGGGGCCCAGCGATGCGATCCTTTATCCGGGGGACGGGCCCTTCGATAAACGCCTGGGCTACAGCGCGATGGGGGAATTCCTGCCACGCCTGCTCAAACGCGACTATGTAATCAGCGAGCAGGTACATTTTTCCCCGGCGTTGATGGACTACACCGAGCACGGTTTCTTCGTGCCCTATAAAGAAAAGATCCAGACCGGGCTGTCGATCACCGACTGCAAGGGCGATGTGCTTTACCAGTACCACTACCCGCAGTACCTGTACCCGGACTTCGACGCCATCCCGCCGGTCATCGTCAACAGCCTGCTGTTCATCGAGAACCGCGACCTGCTCGACCCCAACGACCCCAACGCCAACCCGGCCGTGGACTGGCCACGCTTTGCCAAGGCGGCCTACAGCCAGGTCGCCAAGTACCTGGCCCTGCCCGGCCAGTCCGCCGGTGGCAGCACCCTGGCCACCCAGCTGGAGAAATACCGCCACTCGCCTGACGGCCTGACCGTCTCCGGCAGCGAGAAAATCCGTCAGATGATTTCCGCCAGCGTGCGCGCCTATCAGGGCGGCCCGCAAACCCTCGAAGCACGCCAGCGTATCGTCCGTGACTACCTCAACAGCGTGCCGCTGTCGGCAGTGCCCGGGCATGGTGAAGTGCATGGCATGGCCGAGGGCTTGCGAGTCTGGTACGGCGCCGACTTCGCCCAGGTCAACCAGGCCCTGGCCTCGACCGAGACCGACCCGGCAAGCATGGCCGCACGCGGTCTGGCCCTGCGTCAGGTACTGTCGCTGATGATTGCCCAGCGCCGTCCCTCACACTTTCTGTCCAAGGGCCGCAACGAACTGGCCGAGCTGACCGACAGTCACATCCGGATTCTGGCCGCCGCCAATATTGTCGACCGGCCGCTGGCCGACGCTGCGCTGGCCAGCAAGGCGACCTACCGCGACTGGGTAGCACAACCGACCATCCAGCCGATCGTCACCAACAAGGGCATCAGCGTGGCCCGCAGCCGTCTGTCCCTGGCCCTGGCCCGGCCGCTGTACGACCTGGACCGCCTCGACCTGTCAGCCACCAGCACCTTGCAATCCGACCTGCAAGGCCAGGTCAGCCAGTACCTCAAGGACCTTGCCGATCCGGCCATCGCCGAGAAGCTCGGCCTGTTTGGCGAACGCTTGCTGACCCCGACCAGCACCACCCAGGTGCGCTACAGCTTTACCCTGCTTGAACGCACCGCCAATGGTTCGCGTGTGCGGGTGCAGACCGACAGTACCGACCAGCCGTTCGACATCAACGAAGGCAGCAAGCTGGAACTGGGTTCCACCGCCAAGCTGCGGGTGCTGACCAGTTACCTGGAAATCATCGCCGAACTGCATGACAAGTACGCCAATACCCCCGCCGCCGACCTGAAAAAGGTCGAGGTCGCCGAACTGGACTTCATCACCCGCTGGGCCCTCGACTACCTGATCCAGAACAAGGACCGCAACATCACCGCGATGCTCGATGCCGCGCTCAATCGCAAGTATTCGGCCGGCCCCGGTGAAGCCTTCTTCACCGGCGGCGGCATGCATGTGTTCAATAACTTTCGCAAAGAAGACAACAACCGGATACCCACGCTCAAAGACGCCCTGCGCGAGTCGATCAACCTGCCGTTTATCCGTTTGATGCGTGACCTGGTGCGCTACAGCACCTACCAGACGCCGGGCAGCAGCATCAGCTTGCTCAAGGACGATGCCGAGCCGCGCCGCCAGGAGTACCTGGCGCGCTTTGCCGACAAAGAGGGCACCGACTACCTGCGCAGGTTCTGGAAAAAGTACCAGCGCAAAACTTCGCAACAGCGCCTGGATACCTTTCTCGACAGTCTGCGCATCACGCCGATCCGCCTGGCCGCCGTCCACCGCTACCTGTTCCCCGAAGCTGACCAGGCCACCTTCAACGCCTTCGTCCGTGCCCACGTGAAAAAGGATCTGCAGGACACCAAGCGCAAGCCCACCAAGCAAGACATCCTGACCGATGAGCGTCTGGATAACCTGTACTACGCCTACGGCCCCGGCAAGTTCGATCTGCCCGACCAGGGCTTTGTCGCCAAGGTTCACCCTCTGGACCTGTGGCTGCTGGGCTACTTGTTGAACAACCCCAATGCCAGCTTCCAGGAGGCGACGCAGGCCAGCCAGTTCGAGCGCCAGGAAGTCTACAGCTGGCTGTTCAAGAGCCGGCACAAAGGCGCGCGTGACAGCCGTATTCGTACCCTGGTGGAAATCGAAGCGTTCCTCGATATCCATCGGCGCTGGAAACGGGTCGGCTATCCCTTCGATCACCTGGTGCCCTCGCTGGCCACTGCCATCGGCAGCTCCGGCGACCGCCCGGCAGCCCTGGCCGAGCTGATCGGCATCATCCAGAACGATGGTATCCGTCTGCCGACCCTGCGCATCGACACCCTGCACTTTGCCGCCGATACCCCGTATGAAACGCGCCTGGCAGGTGACCCGGACCTCGGCCAACGAGTGCTCTCGGTGGAAGTCGCCCGCGCCTTGCGCGGGGCCCTTTCGCAAGTAGTCGATGCCGGTACCGCACGGCGGGTGTCCGGCAGCTTCAAACTCAATGACGGCACGCCGATGGTCATGGGCGGCAAGACCGGCACTGGCGATAACCGGCTCGAAAGCTGGGGAGCCGGTGGCCGCCTGCTGGGCTCAAAAGCGATCAACCGCACGGCCACCTTTGTGTTCTTCCTTGGCGACAACCACTTCGGCACCCTCACCGCGTTCGTCCCCGGGCGTGCCGCCGAGTCCTTCAAGTTCACCTCGGCCCTGCCGGTGCAGGTACTCAAGGGCATGGCCCCGATCCTCACCCCCTACCTGCAACCCGGTAGCCACACCCTGTGCAAGGCCCCACAACAAGTAGCGCGACAGTAGCCCTTTGCAGCAACGCCCAGGCAGCTGACACATGCCAGGGCGTTGCTTTGCCAGCGATACCGTTCATCTCCCGCCCCTTTCCGATGAGAAATATTCTCAATCTCACGCTTGCTTTAAGATATATCTTGAGTAGTATCTAAAGATACATCTAACGCAAACGGAGCCCTCCATGCGTGAACATCACCCCCACCGCGAACATGGCGAACGCCATGACGGATTCGAGCGCCGCCACGGCCGTGAGCGTGGCGACCGCGGGCCACGGGTCTTTGCCCCTGGCGACCTGAGACTGCTGCTGCTGTCGATGCTGGCCGAGCAGCCCTGCCATGGCTATGACCTGATCCGCCAGATCGAAAGCCTGTTCGGCGGCAACTACAGCCCAAGCCCGGGCGTCATCTATCCGACCCTGACCTTCCTGGAAGAAAGCGAGCTGATCGTCGGCCAGGTGCATGGCAGCAAGAAGCTCTACAGCGTCACCGCTGCAGGCCTTGATTCGCTGGCCGAGCAAGCCATCGCCCTGGACGGCGTGCGCATGCGCATCGAGGTCAGTAAGCGCTCGCTGTACGGGCACGACCGGCCGCCAGAGATCCACGAAGCGGTACACAACCTGCGCCATGCCCTGCAGATGCACAGTGGCCGCTGGAATCCGGAAGAAATCGAGCGGGTGCGCACCCTGCTCAACAACACCGCCAAAGCCATCGTCGCAGGGCCCACTGCGACCAGCACGGAGAAAACCGAATGAGCGCCAGCGAAAACAACGCGATTCATCGCGTCAATCATGAGATCAAACACCGCCGCCTGGACGTGCTGCGGGTCACCGAACTGACCCCGCGCATGCGCCGCATCACCTTGGGCGGAGCGCAACTGCAAGGCTTCACCAGTGTCGGCAGCGACGATCACGTCAAACTGATGTTCGCCTGTTCGGCAGAAGAACAGGCGGCGCTGGACAACCTCGACTTCAGTCGCGACGGCCTGCGCCCGACCATGCGCGAATACACCCCACGGCGTATCGATCTGGTAGCCGGTGAGCTGGATATCGATTTCGTCCTGCACGGCGACGGCCCTGCGTCGACCTGGGCGGCCCAGGCGGAGGTCGGCCAGGTGCTCAACATTGCCGGCCCGCGCAGCTCGATGGTGGTGCCGGACATCTTCGACAGCTATTTGCTGATCGGCGATGAAACCGCGATCCCGGCCATTGCCCGGCGCCTGGAAGAACTGCCGGCCACGCGCAAGGTGTTGGCGGTCATCGAGATCGAAGATGCCGAGGAACAACAAGACCTGGTGAGCCAGGCACAGGTGCAAGTGATCTGGGTCCAGCGGCACCAGCAGGATCTGCTGGAGGTGGTGAAGGATCTGATCCTGCCTGAAGGTCAGCTTTACGCGTGGGTTGCCCTGGAAAAAGCCCTGACCCGCAAGACCAAGCGCCTGTTGATCGACGAAAAAGGCGTCAACGAAAACCTGATCAAGGCCGCCGCCTACTGGCGCCTCGACCCACACGACGACGAATAACCGGCACCATCAGGGTTGCGTCCTGGCCTTGGCCAGGCGCCCGCCCTGCCAATGATCCAGGCCCAGTATCAGCAGGCCGATGGCAATGAAGCCGAACAGGATCGCCAAGGCATTGAGCAGCACCTGCCCGTAGCCAAGGCTTGCGACATCAATGAACGGATAGGGATAGACCCCTATCGACTCTCCGCGCAGCAGCGCATAAGCAAAATACCCCGCCGGATACAGCAACCAGGCCAACAGATGCCTGAGCCGCAGGCTGCCTTTCTCCACGCAGCACCACCAATAGCCGACGAACAGCAACGGCATGACATCGTGCAGCAGCTCATCGGCCAGCCACTGCCAGCCCTGCGGTTGCCACAGATGGCGCAACAACAGGCTATAGGCCAGACCGACCAGGACAATACTGACGGCAATACCCGAACTGACTGTCGGGCCGAGAAACCAGCGCCGCGCCGCAGACTCGCGGCCGAATGCCGCCTGGCTGAGCACCACGGCGACCAGGGTATTGCTCAGCACGGTGAAATAGCTGAAGAAGTTCACCAGGCCGCCGATCAGGCTGGCCTGCTCCTGCCAACGCACCCACAGCACCAGGTACAGCTGGATCGCCAGCGCGCTCCAGCCCAGGCAGGCGCCCAGGCCGATCACGACCTCGCGCCGGACCATGAGGTCAGCGGCCGCGCTGCAGCTTCAGGTACAGACGCTCGACTTTCTCCCGGGCCCAGGGAGTGCGGCGCAGGAAAGTCAGGCTCGACTTGATGCTCGGATCGCTCTTGAAGCAGCGGATATCGATACGCTCGGCCAGCCCTTGCCATTGGTAATGCGCTACCAGTGCGGTGAGGATCTGCTCCAGGGTCACGCCATGCAGCGGATTGGGGTTGGCGGTGGTCATGCCTGTGCTCCAGCGAATCAAAGGTGCGCACCTTAGCCCAGGGGTGGGCTGGCTACAAACATTCTAGCGCAGCTGCAGTAGGCGCAGCGGCACGACAAATGGTAATGTTATATTGTATCAATACCATTACCCTCCCAAGGAACCCCGCAGCCCATGCGTCGCTTGCCCCTTCGACTCTCCCCTTTCACTGCTGCCCTTTGGCTCGCATCACCCCTGAGCCAGGCCGTGGAGTTGCAGCCCCAGGTCATCACCGCCAACCCGCTGGGCAACAGCGAACTGGCCGCGCCCACCACCGTACTCGAAGGTGACGCGCTGGCCCTGCAACAAAAAGGCAGTCTCGGCCAGACCCTGAACAACCAGCCCGGTGTCGCCTCGACCTGGTTCGGTCCCGGCGCCAGCCGTCCGGTGATTCGTGGCCTGGACGGTGATCGCATTCGCATTCTGCGCAATGGCGTCGGCGCTCTGGACGCCTCATCGTTGTCCTACGATCACGCCGTACCGCTGGACCCGGCCACCGTAGATCGCATCGAGATCGTCCGCGGTCCGGCCGCCCTGCTCTACGGTGGCAACGCCATTGGTGGCGTGGTCAACAGCTTCGACAACCGCATCCCCACCGACCCCGTCGACGGCATTCATGGCGCTGGCGAGTTGCGCTACGGCGGTGCCGACACCACACGCAGCAGCGCCGGCAAGCTGGAAGCCGGCGATGGCCGCTTTGCCTTGCACCTGGACGCCAACAGCCGGCAATTCAATGACCTGCGCATCCCCGGCTATGCCCGCAGTTCCAAGGTCCGCGACGCCGACGAGCCGGGCAGCAAGCATCGCCTGGAAAACAGCGACGGCCGCCAGGATGGCGGTGCCGTCGGCGGTTCCTATCATTGGGATCACGGCTACACCGGCCTGTCCTACAGCCGCTACGACTCGAACTATGGCTCGGTGGCCGAACCCGGCGTGCGCCTGGACATGCAACAGGATCACTACGGTTTCGCCTCCGAACTGCGCGATCTCGATGGCCCCTTCAGCACACTGAAGTTCGACGTCGGCTACACCGATTACCAGCATCGTGAAATGGAAGGCGGCGAAGTGCACACCACCTTCAAGAACAAGGGTTACGAAGCACGGGTCGAAGCCCGGCATCAGCCCTGGGGGCCGGTGGAAGGCGTGATCGGCGCCCAGGTCAGCCGCAACGAGTTTTCCGCCCTCGGTGAGGAGGCCTTCGTCCCGCAGAGCGATACCAATAGCCTGGCGCTGTTCATGCTCGAACAATGGCAAGCCAGCGAGCGCCTCAACCTGAGCCTGGGTGGTCGCCTGGAACACACCCGGATCGATCCCGACAGCCAGGGCAGCGAGCGTTTCGCCCAGGCCGACAGTGCCAGCAGTTTCACCGCCGCCAGCCTGTCATCCGGTGCGGTGTATACGCTGACGCCGATCTGGTCGCTGGCCGCGACCCTGGGCTATACCGAACGCGCACCGACCTTCTACGAGCTGTATGCCAATGGCGCCCACGTCGCCACCGGCACGTTTGAAGTCGGCGACCCGAACCTGAGCAAAGAAAAAGCGATTTCCAGCGACCTGGCCCTGCGCTTCGACAACGGCGTGCACAAAGGCAGCGTCGGGGTGTTCTACAGCCACTTCCGCAACTACATCGGCCTGCTGGCCAGCGGCAATATGCGCGAAGGCCATGACCACGATCATGACCATGGCGATGAAGACCACGACCATGATCACGATCATGAGCACGCCGGTGACGTGCCCGAGTACCTGTACAAAGGTGTGCGGGCGCGCTTCTACGGCTTCGAGGCCCAGGATCGCTGGCAGCTGGCGCAAAACCGCTTGGGCAGCTTTGCCCTGGAGCTGTCCGGCGACTACACCCGGGCCAAGAACCTGGACAGCGGCGAAGACCTGCCACGCATTGCCCCGCTGCGCCTGAACAGCGGCCTGCTGTGGGAACGGGAGCGCTGGCAGGCCCGGGTTGATGTGCAGCACGCCAGCGCCCAGCACCACAAACCGGACAATGAAACCAGTACCGATGGCTATACCACCCTGGGTGCCAGCCTTGGCTATCGCTTTGATATCGGCCAGAGCCAGTGGCTGGCCTTTGTGCGCGGTGAGAACCTCACCGACCAGACCGTGCGCTATGCCAGCTCCATCCTGCGTGATATCGCGCCGGCGCCAGGGCGCAGTGTCGAGGTAGGCCTGCGTACATCCTTCTAAGGCAACACCAGTCCATGTGGGAGCTGGCCTTGCCAGCGATACAGGCAACGCGGAAGAGCTGACACCGCGCTGATACCATCGCCGGCAAGGCCGGCTCCCACATCGACTGTTACCAATCCAGCAACGGTCCCTCTTGTTGAATTGACTTTTTTTCTTACAAATTCAGCTATATCCTCTCCGCCGCAAGCTGAACCGCTTCAGTCACTCCCCCAGAAGCCATATCGCCGAAGATCCCCAGGACCCGGCGCACTTGCCGTTTTTTCAACAATCAAAAGATAGCGCTATCTCATGCCTCTGATTCATCGTTTCCGCCTTTCCCCCGCCACCCGGACGCTGTTTTCGGGTCTGGCCATCGCCAGCCTCGCCCCCGGCGCCCAGGCCGCCGCGATGTTCGCCAGCGACTCGCCATGGATGCTCGGCGATTGGGGCGGCACCCGCACGGAGCTGGCTGAACGCGGCTACGACTTCACCCTCGGTTACACCGGCGAGATGGGCGCCAACCTGCACGGCGGTTATGACGACGACCAGACGGCACGCTACAGCGGCCAGTTCGCCCTCGGCACGCACCTGGACCTGCAGAAGATCCTCGGCTGGCACGACGCCGAGTTCCAGCTCACCGTCACCCAGCGCCACGGCGACAACATCAGCAACGACCGCATCAATGACCCACGGGTCGGCGGCTTCACCTCGGCCCAGGAAGTCTGGGGCCGCGGCCAGACCTGGCGGCTGACCCAGATGTGGATCAAGCAGAAGTACTTCGATGGCGCGCTGGATGTGAAATTCGGCCGCTTCGGTCAGGGTGAAGACTTCAACAGCTTCCCCTGCGACTTCCAGAACCTGGCGTTCTGCGGCTCCCAGGTGGGCAACTGGGCCGGTGACATCTGGTACAACTGGCCAGTCAGCCAGTGGGCCCTGCGGGTCAAATACAACCTCACGCCCGAGCTCTACGCGCAGATCGGCGCCTACGAGCAAAACCCTTCGAACCTGGACCGTGGCAATGGCTTCAAGCTCAGCGGCAGCGGCACCCAGGGCGCGGTGGTCCCGGTCGAGCTGGTCTGGAGCCCGGCGGTCAATGGCCTGCCAGGGGAATATCGCGCTGGTTACTACTACAGTAATGCCAAGGCAACTGATGTCTACAAGGACAGCAACGGCCAACCGGCAGCACTGAGCGGCCAGGCTTATCGCAGCAGTTCGAGCAAGCACGGCTTCTGGCTCGGTGCCCAGCAACAGTTGACGTCGCAGGCTTCCGACCACTCCCGTGGCCTGAGCGTGTTCGCCAACGCCACGTTGCACGACAAGAAGACCAATGCCATCGACAACTATGTTTCGGCAGGTGTGGTGTACAAGGGGCCCTTCGACGCCCGCGCCAAGGACGACATCGGTTTCGCCCTGGCCCGCGTGCACGTCAACCCCGCCTACCGCAAGAACGCCAAAGCGCTCAATGAGGCCAACGGTGTCAGCGACTACAACGATCCCCTGTTCCGTCCGATCCAGGACACCGAGTACAGCGCCGAGCTGTACTACGGCATTCACCTGGCCGACTGGCTGACCGTGCGCCCGAACCTGCAGTACATCCGCCACCCCGGTGGCGTGAGCCAGGTCGACGACGCGCTGATCGGCGGGATCAAGATCCAGAGCTCTTTTTAATCGCCCTTTTCACTTAACGGAGAACACACGATGAGCACAGAAGGTGCCCTGAGTAGAACCCGCTGGCTGCCGCGCCTGATTGGCGTGCTGTTGCTGCTGATGGGCCTGGCCCTGCTGGCGGGCGGCATCAAACTGAGCCAGCTCGGCGGCTCGCTGTACTACCTGATCGCCGGGATCGGTTTCGCCCTTTCCGGCATCCTCCTGCTGGCCCTGCGTCGCCACGCTCTGGGCCTGTACGGCCTGGTACTGCTGGGCAGCACGCTGTGGGCACTGTGGGAAGTGGGCCTGGACTGGTGGCAACTGGTGCCGCGTCTGGCCCTGTGGTTCGCCCTGGGTGTAGTCCTGCTGCTGCCATGGGCGCGTCGTCCGCTGCTCGGCAATCCGTCGAAGATCAACCCGGCACTGCTGAGCCTGGCCGTGGTCCTGTCCGGTGCCACCGCCGTCGCCAGCCAGTTCACCCATCCGGGTGAAATCAAGGGCAAACTGGGCCGCGACAGCAGCGGCCTGAGCAGCACTGCGCCGCAAATGCCCGATGGTGAATGGCAGGCTTACGGCCGCACCGAGTTCGGTGACCGCTATTCGCCGCTGCGCCAGATCACCCCGGACAACGTGCACAAGCTGCAGGAAGCCTGGCGTATCCGTACCGGTGACCTGCCAACCGACAACGATCCGGTGGAACTGACCAACCAGAACACCCCGCTCAAGGTCAACGGCATGCTCTATGCCTGCACCGCCCACAGCAAGGTGCTGGCCCTGGACCCGGACACCGGTGCCGAAATCTGGCGCTTCGACCCGCAGATCAAAAGTCCGGTAGGCTTCAAGGGCTTCGCCCACATGACCTGCCGCGGTGTTTCGTATTACGACGAAAACAGCTACCTCAGTGTTGACGGCAGCCCGGCGCCGAAGATCTCCGACGCAGGTCAAGTGGTGGCCCGCGCCTGCCCGCGTCGCCTCTACCTGCCCACCGCCGACGCCCGCCTGATCGCCCTGAACGCCGACACCGGTAAAGTCTGCGAAGGTTTCGGTAACCAGGGTGTAATCGACCTGACCACCGGCATCGGCCCGTTCACGGCTGGCGGCTACTACTCCACTTCGCCTGCGGCGATCACCCGTGAACTGGTGATCATCGGCGGCCATGTGACCGACAACGAGTCGACCAACGAGCCGTCCGGGGTGATTCGCGCCTACGACGTTCACGATGGCCGTCTGGTGTGGAACTGGGACAGCAACAACCCGGACGACACCGCACCATTGGCAGCGGGCAAAACCTACAGCCGCAACTCGGCGAACATGTGGTCGCTGGCCAGTGTCGACGAAAAACTCGGCATGGTCTTCCTGCCCCTGGGCAACCAGACACCTGACCAGTGGGGCGCCGACCGCACCCCGGGCGCCGAGAAGTTCAGCGCCGGCATCGTCGCGCTCGACCTGCGCAACGGCAAGGTGCGCTGGAACTACCAGTTCACCCACCACGATCTGTGGGACATGGACGTCGGCAGCCAGCCAACCCTGCTCGACCTGAAAACCGCCGATGGCGTCAAACCTGCACTGATCGCGCCGACCAAACAGGGCAGCCTGTATGTGCTCGACCGTCGTGACGGCACTCCGATCGTACCGATCCGCGAGATCCCGGCCCCGCAAGGTGCTGTCGAAGGCGACCATACCGCCCCGACTCAAGCCCGTTCCGACCTCAACCTGCTTGGCCCGGACCTGACCGAACAAGCCATGTGGGGCGCCAGCCCGTTCGACCAGATGCTCTGCCGCATCCAGTTCCGCGAGCTGCGCTACGAAGGCCAGTACACCCCGCCGTCGCTGCAGGGCAGCCTGGTGTACCCGGGTAACGTTGGTGTCTTCAACTGGGGCAGCGTTTCAGTCGACCCGGTCCGCCAACTGCTGTTCACCTCGCCGAACTACATGGCCTTCGTCTCGAAGATGGTGCCGCGTGAGCAAGTCGCCGCCGGCAGCAAGCGTGAAAGCGAAACCAGCGGCGTGCAGCCGAACACCGGCGCCCCGTACGCGGTGACCATGCACCCGTTCATGTCGCCTCTGGGCGTACCTTGCCAGGCGCCTGCCTGGGGTTACGTGGCCGGTATCGACCTGACCACCAACCAGGTGGTGTGGAAGCACAAGAACGGTACCAGCCGCGACAGTTCGCCGATCCCGATCGGCCTGCCGATTGGTGTGCCAAGCATGGGTGGCTCGATCGTCACCGCGGGCGGCCTGGGCTTCCTGAGCGGCACCCTGGACCAGTACCTGCGCGCTTACGACACCAACACCGGCAAGGAGCTGTGGAAAGCACGCCTGCCGGCAGGTGGCCAGGCCACGCCGATGACCTACACCGGTAAGGACGGCAAGCAATACGTCCTGGTGACCGCTGGCGGTCATGGTTCGCTGGGAACCAAAATGGGCGATTACGTAATCGCTTACAAATTGGCTGAGTAAAAATCATCGCGGGACAAGCCCGCTCCCACAGGCCTCTGTGGGAGCGGGCTTGTCCCGCGATCAGCCCTAACCATTGAAACACCCCCCAACCCGCCCCATGTAAGCACCATAGTCATATACGCAGGTGCCCCATGAGTGACCAGCAGGATCTACCCGAACGCCCCGAGGAACACGCCGAAGTCGAGCATCCTGAAGCCTCCCGACACACCGGCCACAACCTCGCCCTGCCCGACCAGCAACTGCCGGAAAGGGTCTATGTGATCCCGATCCACAACCGCCCGTTCTTCCCGGCACAAGTACTGCCGGTTATCGTCAATGAAGAACCCTGGGCCGAAACCCTGGACCTGGTGTCCAAGACCCCGCATCACTCCCTGGCGCTGTTCTTCATGGACACCCCACCGGAAGATCACCGCCATTTCGACACCTCAGCCCTGCCGCTGTACGGCACCCTGGTCAAGGTTCACCACGCCAGCCGCGAGAACGGCAAGCTGCAGTTCGTCGCCCAGGGCCTGACTCGCGTACGCATCCGCACCTGGCTCAAACACCACCGCCCGCCGTACCTGGTCGAAGTCGAATACCCGCATCAGCCGAGCGAGCCGACCGACGAGGTCAAGGCTTATGGCATGGCCCTGATCAACGCGATCAAGGAGCTGCTGCCGCTCAACCCGCTGTACAGCGAAGAGCTGAAAAACTACCTCAACCGCTTCAGCCCCAACGATCCGTCGCCGCTGACCGACTTCGCCGCGGCGCTGACCTCGGCCACCGGCAACCAGCTGCAGGAAGTACTCGACTGCGTGCCGATGCTCAAGCGCATGGAAAAAGTCCTGCCAATGCTGCGCAAAGAGGTCGAAGTCGCGCACCTGCAGAACGAGATTTCTGCCGAGGTGAACCGGCAGATCGGCGAGCATCAGCGCGAGTTCTTCCTCAAGGAGCAGCTCAAGGTCATCCAGCAGGAACTGGGCCTGACCAAAGACGACCGCAGTGCCGATCTGGAACAGTTCGAACAGCGTTTGCAGGGCAAGACGTTGCCTGCCGCCACGAAAAAACGCATCGACGAAGAGATGAGCAAACTGTCGATTCTCGAGACCGGCTCCCCTGAGTACGCCGTCACCCGCAACTACCTGGACTGGGCCACGGCCCTGCCCTGGGGCGTGTATGGCAAGGACAAGCTCGACCTCAAGCACGCACGCAAGATCCTCGACCAGCACCATGCCGGGCTCGACGACATCAAGGACCGGATCCTCGAATTCCTTGCCATCGGCGCCTGGAAAGGTGAAATCAGCGGTTCCATCGTCCTGCTGGTCGGCCCGCCCGGGGTCGGCAAAACCAGCATCGGCAAATCCATCGCGCAATCCCTGGGCCGTCCGTTCTATCGCTTCAGCGTCGGCGGTATGCGCGACGAGGCCGAGATCAAAGGCCATCGGCGCACCTACATCGGCGCCCAGCCGGGCAAACTGGTGCAGGCGCTCAAGGACGTCGAGGTGATGAACCCGGTAATCATGCTCGATGAGATCGACAAGATGGGCCAGAGCTACCAGGGCGACCCCGCCTCGGCGCTGCTGGAAACCCTCGATCCCGAGCAGAACGTCGATTTCCTCGACCATTACCTCGACCTGCGCCTGGATCTGTCCAAGGTGCTGTTCGTGTGCACCGCGAACACCCTCGACTCGATCCCCGGGCCGCTGCTCGACCGCATGGAAGTGATTCGCCTGTCCGGCTACATCACCGAAGAAAAACTGGCTATCGCCAAGCGCCACCTGTGGCCCAAGCAGCTGGAAAAAGCCGGTGTGGCCAAATCCAGCCTGAGCATTACCGACAGCGCCCTGCGCATGGTCATCGAAGGCTATGCCCGCGAGGCCGGTGTACGTCAGCTGGAAAAGCAGCTGGGCAAACTGGTGCGCAAGGCGGTGATGCAACTGCTGGAAAACCCCGAAGCGAAGATCAAGATCGGCAGCAAAGATCTCGAAGCCTCTCTGGGCATGCCGGTGTTTCGCAGCGAGCAGGTATTGTCGGGCAAAGGCGTGATTACCGGCCTTGCCTGGACCAGCATGGGCGGCGCTACCCTGCCGATCGAAGCAACACGCATCCACACCCTCAACCGCGGCTTCAAGTTGACCGGCCAGCTGGGTGATGTAATGAAGGAGTCGGCGGAAATCGCCTACAGCTATGTCAGCGCCAACCTGATCAAGTACGGCGGTGAACCCTCGTACTTCAATGAAGCCTTCATCCACCTGCATGTGCCCGAAGGCGCCACGCCCAAGGACGGCCCCAGCGCCGGGGTGACCATGGCCAGCGCCCTGCTGTCCCTGGCCCGCGACCAGGCACCGAAGAAAGGCGTGGCGATGACCGGCGAGCTGACCTTGACCGGGCAGGTCCTGCCGATTGGCGGGGTACGCGAGAAGGTCATTGCGGCACGGCGGCAGAAAATCTTTGAACTGATCCTGCCGGAAGCCAACCGCGGCGACTTCGAAGAGTTGCCCGACTACCTCAAGGAAGGCCTGAGCGTGCACTTTGCCAAGCGCTTCAGTGATGTGGCGAAAGTGTTGTTTAGTTGAGGCCAGCTCAAGCCTGAATGCGGGCATGGAAAGCCCGCAGCAGTACTGTCAGCGATGTCTGAGTGGCGCCAAGCGGCTCATGAGTGAAACCGGGTGAGCTTGCGGTTCATCTCCAGGGCAATTTGCTCGATGGTGCTCCACTGCCCCAGAAACCTGCCAAAGTAGATTGCGAACCGGGCCAGTTGCTGGCCCGTGGTGATTTGCCGAAGCCGTTCAGCCGACGCATCGATGAAGACAGTGAGGCTTTGCCAGGCTGAATGAAAATGTGAAGAAGCGGTCACCACTTCCCTTAGAAGCACTTCCATTTTCTGAAGTCGCTCTGACAGATCGGCCAAATCTTCACGTAAGTACTGTACCGCCCCACTCGCCTTTTGACGCTTGATCGCCTCGGTTTTTGTTGCCACCAAGGGCAATAGTTTTTCACGCGCGTGATCTCGAAACTGCTCGATTTCCTCGCGAACTGCACTCACACGCCGAGCGAAAAGATCCACGTCTTCGCGCAGGACTTCCATACAGTCAACCAGGTCCAGGACCCGGCGTTTGTCGTCCGTACCAAGACTGATCGGTTTGTCGAAACGAAGGGTGTCCCACGCCTCTCTCCTCTTACCCAGGGCGCTGCTTTTTTCGAGAAGCACCAATACCTCGTCACCTGTGGTATTGATGCCATTGGCACTGGCAGCCAACTCGAAGCCGAGTTTCCTGCTGTTGTCGGCAAGCGTTGTCCAGCTGCGTCCGTGTTGTTGCAACTGTTTGTGCATGTCGCCCATGCTGTTCGGCATCAGCGCCGGCTCGGCGATGGTGGAATAGCCCAGCCAGCGAATCAGTGCATCCTGGGCAACAGGCAGGCTGAAGACATGGTTTGCATACTGGTTGAGGGTGACGATGTGCTCCCTCGTCAGGGTCAGTCCCCCTTCCTCAGGCCCATCGCGCTCTGCCATGGCCTGAATAAGGTTCCCGGGCAGCAGTTCAGCCTCTTTCTGCAATGTGTCAAAATCCTTTTGTGTACTGCTCATAATCATGTCCCTGTTGATAGGCCAAGCCGGCCTGGGACCTTCAAACTATTACGGCTGCGTACTGCCCAGCAGAGGGCAGGCTTTCCTGAAAGCCAAAGCCAGCCTGAATGAATGGATTATCAATGAAGATCAACTGCAAATTGCTGGTCCTTGGCCTGCCCCTCCTGGCAGCCTGTTCACAAACCCCGAGCAAACACGACAACGTGGTGCTGGAAAAGTCGAGCCAGTGCCCTATCCGCCTGGAGATGGATCAGACCCTCACCCTGACCTTGCCCAGCAACCCCAGCACCGGCTATCGCTGGCTGCTGCAGAACCCCGCTGCGGGCATCCTGCGCAGCCTGGGCCCTGAGGTCTACAGCCATCCAGAAGATGCCGGGATCGTCGGCAGTGCGGGAGAATCGACCTGGCGCTTCCTGGCCCAGGCAGCAGGTGAGGGGCATTTGCTGCTGGTTTACCAGCAGCCTTGGGCCCCGGAGGTGCGTCCGGTGCAGACGTTCGACTGCGCAATCACGGTGAAGTAGCAGCGCTGGTCAGCCAGGCCATGCATCTGGCGGCCAGTTTGGCTAAAATGCCCGACTTTTACCGCCTAATGCCTGGATTGCCCCCGTGAGCAAAGAACCCGACCGCCTATTCGCCCAGCCACTTGGCCAGGTGCCCGACTTCGCCTTCAACGAAGACGTGGTGCGGGTGTTCCCGGACATGATCAAGCGCTCGGTGCCCGGCTATCCGACTATCGTCGAGAACCTCGGTGTACTGGCTGCCCAGTTCGCCCAGCCGAACACCGCCCTGTATGATCTGGGCAGCTCACTGGGGGCGGTGACGCAGGCCCTGCGCCGCCACGTGCGCAGCGACGGTTGCCGGGTGATCGCCATCGACAACTCGGCAGCCATGGTCGAGCGCTGCCGGCAATACCTCAATGCCCAGGACTCGATGTTCCAGGAGCTGCTGCCGGTCGAGGTGATCGAGGGCGATATCCTTGCTCTGGAGTTCCAGCCTGCCTCGGTGGTGGCAATGAACTTCACCCTGCAGTTCATCGCCCCCGAGCAGCGCCTGGAGCTGCTCGCGCGTATCCGCCAGTCGCTGCTGCCGGGCGGTGCACTGATCCTCTCGGAGAAGCTGCGCTTCAACGACCCGGACGAACACGCCCTGCTCACTGACCTGCATGTCGCCTTCAAACGCGCCAATGGCTATAGCGAACTGGAAATCGCCCAGAAGCGCAGCGCCATCGAGAACGTGATGAAACCCGACAGCCTTGAAGAACACCGCGAACGCCTGCTGGCAGCCGGTTTTTCCAAGGTCGTGCCCTGGTTCCAATGCCTTAACTTTGCCTCGTTGATTGCCTTGCCATGATTGATCTTTCCCCACTGGTCCGCCGCCTGGCGGGCACCCCCCTGGCGCAATGGTCACAAGGCCTGCAAGCGCAACTCGACGCCAAGATGGAGAAAGGTCACGGCGACCTGGAGCGTTGGCAGAATGCCCTGGACGCGCTGCCGGCGCTGGTGCCGAGCAAAGTCGACCTGGTCAACGGCCTGAACCTCGATTGCGACTGTGACCAAGGCACCCGCGATCGCATGCGCCAGGCGTTGATGGGCTTGTCGCCATGGCGCAAGGGCCCGTTCGACCTGTTCGGCGTGCATGTCGATACCGAGTGGCGCTCGGACTGGAAATGGTCACGGGTCGCCCCGCACCTGGATCTCAAGGGCAAGCGCATTCTCGATGTCGGCTGCGGCAACGGTTACTACCAGTGGCGCATGCTCGGTGCCGGTGCCGACAGCGTAATCGGCGTCGATCCCAACTGGCTGTTCTTCTGCCAGTTCCAGGCGGTTCAGCGCTACTTGCCAGAGCTGCCTGCCTGGCACCTGCCCTTCGCCCTGGAAGACCTGCCGGCCAATCTCGAAGGCTTCGACACGGTGTTTTCCATGGGCGTGTTCTACCACCGCCGCTCGCCCATCGAGCACCTGCTGGCGCTCAAGGACTGCCTGGTAAAAGGCGGCGAACTGGTGCTGGAAACGCTGGTGGTCGAGGGCGACGAACATCAGGTGCTGGTGCCAGAAGACCGCTATGCGCAGATGCGCAACGTCTGGTTCCTGCCTTCGGTGCCGGCTCTGGAGCGCTGGCTGCGCCGCGCCGGTTTCAGTGATGTGCGCTGCGTCGATGTCAGCGTCACCAGCATCGAGGAGCAACGCAGCACCGAGTGGATGCGTTACCAGTCGCTCAGCGATTTCCTCGACCCCGCCGACCACAGCCGTACCATCGAAGGGTTGCCTGCGCCGCGTCGGGCAGTGCTGGTGGCACGCAAGTAAGGGCTGAACAAGCAGCGACCGGACTGGCCAGGAACTAGCCAGTCCGGTCGCAAGCCCCCTTCAGCCTGGTGCGTTCAGGCCCTGCATCCGGGCAAAGGTCACTCAGCCCCGAGGTTGCTCATAAACTCTGCGGACCTGTACAAGATAACCCCGCAGTACATCCAGCGACGCGCTCAGTGAGCGCAGCTCAGTGGCGCTTTTCACGATGTTCAGGCGCTGCTGCCAGCCCTGATGAAGTTTGCGCCCTTCGATCAGCCATTTATCCCGCCACCCCATCACCTTGGTAATGCCCGGCAGCTCGGAGATCTCCCGCTCGATCGTCTCCAGAGCTTGCCGCTGAGTGGACAGCACTGCTTGCTGCTCCTTGATTTGCAAGACCAGAACGTCCCGAGCCTTGAGCAAGTCACTAAACTTGCGGCCTTCCCCGATGATATCCAGACTGGCGTTGAACTTCTTCACGCCCTGCTTGAACAGGTCTGGATCGAGCGAGGGGTTTTGCACCTGTTTGAACAACAGATCCAGCTCTTCCTCCCGAGGAACCAGCCCCTTGATCACGTCTTTGATGCCAGGAGCCTGGAACAGTGCAATGAGCTCATCCAGGTCCTTTTTGCGTTGTTCCAGTTGTTGAACTATCTGCAGCTGTCGCTCAACACGGATCTTCTGTTCATCGCGATCCTTGGCCAGCATGCCAGCACGCGTCCCTACATCCGGCAAATTGAACGCAGTTAACCTGCCAAGCTTGCTATCTATACTCTGGCAAAGGGTATCCAGACGGCTGTATACGCGCAGCAGATCTTCCTCCATGTCCTTTTCTAACTCGCTTCGCTGCCCGGATGCACTATCACCCACCCGCAGGAGATCCGGCCACGGCTGGTTGTTGAGCATGATCACTCCCCGCAGGACATGATCAGACAACAGCGCGTCGGTTTCTCGAACCAGGGCCAACAGATCCCCGAGCTTCTCCCGCACCGAAGGTAAAAGCGAGTCGGTATCACTGCCGAGCAAGCGAGAGATATTCTCCTGCAGCGTTCGCATTGCGTTTACATCGGGAACTACAGCTTCCGGGCTGGTTTGACGGTCCATGTCAGTTCTCCTCAACATAACGGTCTACTACTTCATTGAACACTTCAGAAAGTTGTTGGGATTTGCTACGAATCGATTTCCAGGGACGAATCACACGCTCAAACCGCAAGGCGAATCGCGCCAGGCTGACATCCGTATCGATCCGTTCAAGGTCGCGCTGCGACTCGTCGGCATACACACTGAGCGTGTTCCACACATCCTCCAGATTTTTCGCCGCTGACTCGACCTCAACCAGGCGCAGCTCCAGGTCACGCAGTAGCGTCATGGTGATTTGAAACTTGCCGATCTCAGGCTCCAGCTCCCCGAGCGTTTCAGCCAATTGCTTTCGCTGCTCGATGCACTGATTCTTCTCCTTCCTGACCGTTTCGGCTTGAGAACCGTAAATCCCGCCGGTGATCGCCACACCGACAGGTCCAAACCAAAGCCCGGCGAGGGTGTAGCCGACAAGTGACGTGTACGCCTCGGTCTTCTCGGTAATCAGCTGATCCAATCGCAGCAGCTGCTGGTTCATCTCATCAAGCTTGTCCTTGTCTGCTTTGCCATTGAATCCTCGCAGAAGTCCTTCAGCCTTAGGCCGAAGATTGTCCACAACATCGCGGGCGAACCTGTTGGCCCGATCTTTGACAGAGGTGATGCGCTGGATCGCCAGACTAATGTCTTCCGCTATCACTGCCAGGTATTCCGTCATCGAGTGTATGACCTGGACATGCTCCATCGGCTCCAGGCGCCTTGCCTGAACATGCTCCAGTACCTGCTCGTCCAGCCCCCGCAAGAGGTTTGCGTTGCGAATTGCCTCCGACTCACTGATCCCCCTGAGCAACGCATGCCCATCCGACGTGAAGTTCGTGGCGAAGTTGTCAAGTTGAGTTCCGAGGGTCTTGGTCTCCTGCTCCAATACATTCCATCCCGACACGTGCCGGCGTAGATCCTCGTAGAACAGGTGAATTTCCTCGGGATCGATCTCCAGCAGTACGAAGTTCATCGATCGCTGCAGACTCTCCCGGTCCGGTGGCAACCTGCGCACTACGCTGGCATAGCGCTTGATTGCCAGGAGGTTATCCCGGGTAAAAATCAGCGCTGGATCCAGACTGGACGCACTGCCGGTGATGGCCTCGAAGTACTGCTGGGGTACCCGCTCAGCTTTTTGCTGTACATCCATTCCGACAAGAGATTCGTTCTCTGTCATATCCAGGGTCATGATGAGCTCCTCATTTATCCTGAAACGTATTTAGGCCACCGAGATCAGGTGATCTGGCGGACTGCTCGACACTACGTTCCAGGCAGCGCTGGCGCAGCCATCTGCATGGCTTCGCCGACTACAGAAAACTCGATGAAGAGGCGCGGAGTAATGCCACCAGACTGTCATCCGGACGGGTAATGCGCAGATAAAAAAGGCGCCCATATGGGCGCCAAAATTCACCTTTACCAAAGGAGCGGGGAGCTATCAAGGTGAATGGAGCTACTCTTTGACCACCTGCTGCTGAGCGTTGGCGCGCTTCTGCGCGTCGGAGCTGACAACCGCCTGATCCTGCTTGCCGTGGATCTGCTCCTGACTCAGGCGAAACTTTTCCCAGAACTGTTTCGAACGTTCCGCGCCGCCTTCGGCCAGCGCGGCACCACTGCCAAGGGCCAGAACGCCCATCAATGCATACTTGATCAGGCTCATGTTGCTCACCTCGTGATTGAATTTCAGTACGGTTCAATCTTACGAAGGGCAAGCTAACGACAAGGTGAGCAGGACATTACAGTGTTGCAATAAACGCCCTACAACAGGGTCAGCGGGTACTCCACTATCAGGCGCACTTCGTCCAGGTCCGACTCGAACGCCGTGGCCCGGGTGGTGGCCTGACGCATGCGCAGCGACAGGTCTTTGAAGGTGCCCGACTGCACCACATATTTCGCCTCGATATCGCGTTCCCAGCGCTTCTGCCCGGTCAGTGGATTACCCTCGGCATCACGGCGCATGTACACCGCGTTGGCATCGGAATAATCAGCGTCACTGCCACGCCCGTAGCGGGTCATGAAGGTCAGGCCCGGTACGCCATAGCTGGCCATGTCCAGGTCGTAGCGCAGCATCCACGAGCGTTCCTTGGGTGAGTTGAAGTCGCTGTACTGGATCGAGTTGTCCAGGTAGATCGAGTCGGACTGGCGCAGGTAGTCGAAGTCGTTGTCGCCCTGGTTGCGTTGATGGGACAACGCCAGGGTATGGGCGCCATAGCTGAATCCGGCCCGGGCACTCCAAATGTCGTTGTCGAAGCTGCCGAGCAATTGCTGGCCCTGATCCTTGGCCTTGTAATAATTGAAACCGCTGAAAACGCTGAGCTGTTCGGAGATCGGGTACTGATAGCTGACGCCTGCGTAGTACTGATCCCAGGCATCCTTCAGGCGACTGCTGTAGAGACTCAGGCTGAGGTTGTCCGTGGCCTGATAATCGCCGCCGAAGTAGCCTAGCCAGGGCGAGTCGACCGGACCTGCGTAAAAGGTCTCGAAGCCGTCACGGTTGTTGCTCGATAGCGGCTGGCTCATGGCATGCAGGCGCCCGCCCTGCAAGGTGAAGTTCTCCAGGGTGGTGTTTTCCAGGGTCCAGCCGCTGAAGCTTTCCGGCAGCAGGCGAGAGTCGCCAAAATGCACCACCGGCGTAGTCGGGAACACGTCACCCACTTTGATTTCGGTGTCGAACAGGCGCGCCTTGAGGGCGCCGCCCAGCTTGCTGAAGTTGCTTGCGGTGTCGCCGTTGCTATCGACCGGCAGCATATCGAACGAGCTGCGCCCGCCACTGCGGCCATCGCCACTGTCGAGCTTGAGCGCGAGCATGGCATAGGCGTCGAGGCCAAAGCCGACGGTGCCCTCAGTGTAGCCCGACTGGAATCGGGCGATAAACGCCTGGGCCCAGGCTTCGGCATAACCGGCCTTGCCGGTGGGTGACTCGCCGCCCTTGCGATAGTCACGATTGAAATAGAAATTGCGACTGAGCAGCGTCAGGCTACTGTCCTCGACAAAGCCCGCGGGCTCGACGGAGGCATAGCTGACTGAGCAACTGGCCAGGGCCAGGACGCCGGTGATACAGGTTGTGGTTTTATTCCCCATCTTCAACTCCTGATTATTCGCCGTAATACGCACGACGGCCGCTGATGCGGCCGCCGTGGGTATCCTGACAAGGGCTGAATAACTCGAAGATGAGCGTGAAATTACAGTTTCGTCACTTCACCGGCGTCGTCTTCTTCGTCCCTACGGTGAGCCCGGTAGTACAACGCTGGCAGCACCAGCAAGGTCAAGGCGGTGGAGGACAGAATCCCGCCGATCACCACGGTCGCCAGCGGTCGCTGCACCTCGGCGCCAGTGCCGGTGGCCAGGGCCATGGGAATAAAGCCCAGGGAAGCCACCAGCGCGGTCATCAGTACGGGTCGCAGGCGGGTCAGCGCACCTTCATCGATGGCCTGGCGCAGTGTCCGCCCCTGCTCGCGCAAACCACGGATAAAGGCAATCATCACCAGGCCGTTGAGTACCGCCACACCCGACAAGGCAATGAAACCGACCCCGGCCGAAATCGACAGCGGAATATCCCGTAGCCACAACGCCACCACCCCTCCGGTCAAGGCAAAAGGAATACCGGTGAACACCAGCAAACCGTCCTTGAGGTTGTTGAACATCATGAACAGCAGGCCGAACACCAGCAGCAAGGCCACCGGCACCACCACCTGCAGACGCTGCGCCGCCGACTGCAACTGCTCGAACTGACCGCCCCAGCGCGTCCAGTAACCGGCCGGGATGCTGACCTGGCTATCGATGCGCTCACCGGCCTCCTCGACAAACGAGCCGATATCACGCCCGCGCACGTTGGCACTGACCACCACCAGGCGTTTGCCGTCTTCACGGCTGATCTGGTTGGGGCCCTGGACCAGCTGCAGGCTGGCGACATCGGCCAGGGTGATAAAGCCGATCTGGCCATTGCCGGCAGCACCTGCCGGCACCGGGATCAACAACTGCGACAAGCCGTCGATGTCGGTGCGCAGGTTGTCGGACAGACGCACTACCATGTCGAAGCGACGGTCGCCCTGGTACAGGGTGCCGGCCTGACGTCCGCCTACCGCCACGGCGATGGTGTCTTGCACATCGCCGACATTGAGTCCGTAGCGCGCCGCCTTGTCGCGATCGACGTCAATGGTCAGCACCGGCAATCCCGAGGTCTGCTCGACCTTGACTTCCGACGCCCCCGGCACCGCCTGCAGCGCCGCGGCAATCTGTGCGGCGGTGCGGTTGAGCTGATCCATGTCGTCGCCGAAGATCTTCACCGCGACATCACTGCGCACGCCGGAAATCAGCTCGTTGAAGCGCAACTGGATCGGTTGTGACAGCTCGTAGTTGCTGCCCGGCACGCGGGCACTGGCGCGCTGGATATCGGCGATCAGTTGCTCGCGCGACTTGCCCGGATCCGGCCACTGGTCTTGCGGCTTGAGCATCACATAGCTGTCGGAGATGTTCGGTGGCATCGGGTCAGAAGCGATCTCGGCGGTACCGGTCCGTGCGAACACCCGCTCGACCTCGGGCACCTGGCTCAACACACTCTGTTCCAGTTGCTGCTGCATGGCCACCGACTGGCTCAGGCTGGTACCGGGCACGCGCAACGCCTGCAGGGCGAAATCACCTTCGCTCAAGCTCGGCACGAACTCGCTGCCCATGCGACTGGCCAACACACCGGACAACAGCACCATCACCGCGGCCAGGCTGAACGCCAGCGACCGATGGCCCATCACCCACTGCAACAGCGGTGCGTAGCCACGCTTGGCGCTGCGCATCAGCAAGTTCTCGTCTTCCTTGACCTTGCCGGTGACGAACAGGGCAATCGCCGCGGGCACGAAGGTCACCGACAGCAACATGGCACCGAGCAAGGCAATCACCACGGTGAACGCCATCGGGTGGAACATCTTGCCCTCGACGCCGCTCAGGGCAAAGATCGGCAAGTACACCACCATGATGATCAACTGCCCGTAGATCAGCGGCCGACGTGCTTCGCGGGCAGCATTGAAGACTTCATGGAAGCGTTCGGAGCGGGTCAGCAGGCGCCCATGGTGCTGCTGGGCATGGGCCAGGCGGCGGATCGCATTCTCGACGATCACCACCGCGCCATCGACGATGATGCCGAAGTCCAGCGCGCCGAGGCTCATCAGGTTGGCGCTGACCTTGTTGCTGAACATCCCGGTGAAGGTAAACAGCATCGACAGTGGGATGATCATCGCGGTGATCAACGCGGCGCGGATGTTGCCGAGGAACAGGAACAGAATCACGATCACCAGGATCGCGCCTTCGATCAGGTTCTTCTTCACCGTGGCAATGGCTTTATCGACCAGATTGGTGCGGTCATAGACCGTCACCGCGCTGACCCCGGCCGGCAGTGAGCGGTTGATTTCCACCAGTTTCTGCGCCACCGCCTGGGACACTGTGCGGCTGTTCTCGCCAATCAGCATGAACACCGTGCCGAGCACCACTTCGCGGCCATTCTCGGTCGCTGCACCGCTGCGCAGCTCTTTTCCGATGCCGACTTCAGCGACATTGCGCACACGGATGGGGGTACCGTCGATGTTGGCCAGGACGATGTTGGCAATATCCTCGATCCCGGCCAGTTGCCCCGGCGCGCGGATCAGCAACTGTTCGCCGCGGCGCTCGATGTAACCGGCACCGACGTTGGCATTGTTGCGCTCCAGGGCGGTGAGCAAATCGGCCAGGGTCAGTTTGTAGGAGGCCAGGCGTTTGGGATCGGGGGCTATCTGATACTCCTTGGCAAAGCCGCCGATGGTGTTGATCTCCGCGACCCCGCGCACGTTGCGCAGTTGCGGTTTGATGATCCAGTCCTGGATCTCGCGCAGGTCGGTGGGCGTGTACGGGCTGCCGTCCTCCTTGCGCGCATCCTCGGCGGCTTCCACCGTCCACAGGAAGATCTCGCCCAGGCCGGTGGAGATCGGCCCCATCGCGGCCTCGACACCTTCCGGCAGTTGCCCGCGCGCCTGTTGCAGGCGCTCGTTGACCAGTTGCCGGGCGAAGAACAGGTCGGTGCCTTCCTCGAAGATCACCGTTACCTGGGACAGGCCCGAACGCGACAGCGAGCGGGTTTGCTCAAGGCCCGGCAAGCCGGCCATGGCCGTCTCGATGGCGAAGGTGATGCGTTGTTCGGTTTCCAGCGGCGAGAAGCCCGCCGCCTGGGTGTTGATCTGGACCTGGACGTTGGTAATGTCCGGAACCGCATCGATCGGCAGTTTCTGATAGCTGGCCACACCGAGCGCGGCCATCAGCAGCACCGCCAGCAGCACCATCAGGCGCTGCTCGATGGCAAATTGAATAAGGCGTTCGAACATGAGAGGTACTCGCGCGGGTCAGTGGGCGTGCTCGGCGCTGGCCTTGCCCAGCTCCGACTTGAGAACGAAGCTGCCCAACGCCGCCACCTGCTGACCGGCTTGCAGGCCCTTGCGGATTTCGACATAGCCATTGGCACTGGCGCCCAGCTCCACCGCCTGGGCGACGAAGCCCTCGGTGGTACGTACGAACACGGTGGGCTTTTCTTCGAGGCTCTGGATCGCCTGATCGGGTACGGCAAGGCTGGCGGCGATGGTCTCGCCCGGCACCTGCACGGCCACGAACAAGCCCGGACGCCAGGCGCCACGCGGGTTGTCGAGGGTGACACGAACGCTGGCGGTGCGGGTCTGCTCACCGAGCAGGCTGCCGACATGACTGATGCGCCCTTCAACCTGCTCGCCCAGCTCGCTGGCGACAATGTTTACCGCCATACCGGCGCGGACCTTGCCCAGGTCTCGCGGTGCCACACCAAAGGTCGCCCACACCCGCGAGAGGTCGGACAAGGTGAAGGCGGCACTGGTCTCATTGACCACCTCACCCGGCACCAGATGCTTCTCGACGATCTGCCCGGCAAACGGCGCGCGCAGTTCGTAACGATTGCCGCCGGCCAGCACCGTGGTGCCGCTCAGGGCGCTGATTTTCTGCCGGGCGTTGGCCTGGGCAATCTCGGCCTCCTGCAGGGCCTGACGGGCTTGCAGGTAGTCCTGCTCGGCGGAAATACCTTCCTGCCACAGGTCCTTTTCGCGCTGATAGGTGCTGCGCGCCAGCTCCAGACGCCGCTGACTCGCCGCCAGTTCGCTGCGCTGTTCGGAGATCTGCGGGCTGGCGATCACCGCCAGCAAGTCACCGGCCTTGACCTGCTGACCGAGTACCACCGCGACCGACTCGACCACCCCGGCCGCTCTCGGCACCATATGCGCGGTGCGGTCTTCATCGAAGCGGATCTCACCCGGCAGCGACAGGCTGCGTTGCAACTGGCGTGGTGCGGCAGCGGCCAGTTCGATCCCGGCCAGTGTGATCTGCTCCTGGCTCAGGGTGATCGCACCCTCTTCTTCCGTGTGCCCCGATTCAGATTCGGCATGCCCGTGCTCGCCTTTCTCTTCCTCATCGTGATCACCTTCAGCATGATCGTGGCTGGACGCTGGCGCTGCCGCCTGCGGCTGCGGACCGGTCTGACGCGTCAGCAGCACGCCCAGCCCCAGGCCCAGCAACAAGGCAGCGATCAGCAGCGTTGTGGACTTCTTGTTCATGCAGTCTCCTTAGCGGTCACCGCTGAACGCGGTGTCAATCAAAGCGGGGAAAGTCAATCAGGCTCAGCGGCTGGCCAGGCTCAGGTCGCCGAAAATGCGCTCCAGACGCACTCGCGCTTCACTGCGCTGGGCCTGGGCCTGGAGGTACTGCAGGCGTGCGGCAACCAAGGTGCGCTGGGCATCGAGCACATCGAGAAAAGCGAACTTGCCGCGCTCGAAGCCACGTGTGGCGGCGTCCACCGCCTGTTGCGCCGAAGGCAGGATCGAGCGGTCGAAGTCCTGCACCTCCTGGGCGGCGGTGCTCCACTGGGCCAGGGCCTGGATCACTTCACTGCGCAGCCGCAGTTCGGCGCCATTGCGCTGGTCGCGGGCCTGATCGGCACGGCGGGCGGCGGCGAGGATGTTGCCCTGATTGCGGTCGAACAGCGGTATCGGCAACGACAGCCCGACCACATTGACGCGCTCGCGCTCGGCTTCGTCGTACTGGCTACCGACACTCACGGTCAGGTCGGGAATCCGTTGCCTGCGCGCAAGGTTCAGGGCGGCATCTGTCTGATCGATCTGCGTGCGCGCCAGACGCATGTCCGGCGTTTGCTCCAGGCGTTCAAGCAGCTGGGTGCGGCTCGGCACGTCGGGCTCCTGCTTGCCAACGCTTTCGACCCGGCTGAACTCGGCCATGGGTGCTCCGGTCGCGGCCGCCAATTGCTGATAGGCAACGGTCAGCGCCTGTTCGGCACGCCCTAGCTCCAGGCGCACTTCAGACAGTTGCACCTGCGCCCGCGTCGCCTCCACCGGCGAGGCGCTGCCGGCCTTGACCCGCCCCTGCACCACTTGCAACGCCCGCTCGCTCAAACGCAGTGATTGTTCGGCCAGTTGCAGGCCTTGCTGGGCCTGCACCGCCGCCTCGAAGGCGCCGATCACTTCGGCACGCAGGGCGTTGCCCTGGCGTTCAAGCTCCAGTCCCGCCAGCTCCGAATCGCGTCCGGCCACGCCCAGCCGCGCACCGCGCTTGCCGCCCAGCTCGAACATCTGACTGACGCTGACCGTGGTGGTCTGCGAGCCGTTGCGGGTGTCTTCGACCTCCCAGCTCAGCTCGGGGTTGGGCAGCACTCCCGCCTGGCGTCGTTCACCTTCGGCGATATCGATGCCCCAACGTGCGACCGCCAGCTCAGGATTGTTGGCCTGGGCGGTTCGCAGGGCATTGTCGAGGGTCAGCACAGGGCCTTGGGCCAATGCCACAGAGGGCAAGGCCAGCAATACCAGCGTCAGCAGAATGCGGCCACGGCCTGTGCCGGGCCTGTCCAGGGTGCGAAACATGGCGGACTCCTGCGCCTTTTTTGGAGCCCGCACTGTAGTAATCGGGGTTTATCCCCAAGATGACTCGAAAATTACAAATCTGTAATCCAGCCAATGCCCTGCACAAGATGACTTAGTATCCGCCGCTTGATGCCCTTCAGCCCTTGACCTTCCAGTTACTTCAGGGTTGAGAATCACCGCCTTTCACACCACCGAGTCATTTCATGCGCTTACTGATTATCGAGGACGAGCTTCGCACCGCCGATTACCTGCAACAGGGTCTGAGCGAAAACGGCTACATCGTCGATTGTGCCCACAGCGGCGCCGACGGCCTGCACCTGGCCCGCCAGCAGGCCTACGACCTGATCATTCTCGACGTCAACCTGCCCGAGCTCGATGGCTGGACCGTGCTGCAGCGCCTGCGCGCCGACTCCAGCACGCGGATCATGATGCTCACCGCCCACGGCCGGCTCTCGGACCGGGTCAAAGGCCTCGATCTGGGCGCCGACGACTACATGCTCAAGCCCTTCGAGTTTCCTGAATTGCTGGCGCGTATCCGCAGCCTGTTGCGGCGTAACGACCAGGCCCTGCAACCGAATACCCTGAAAGTCGCCGACCTGGAGCTGGACCCAGGTCGGCACCGTGCTTACCGCGGCGGCCAGCGTATCGACCTGACGGCCAAGGAGTTCGCCCTGCTGCACCTGCTGATGCGCCAGAGCGGCGAAGTGTTGTCGCGCACCCAGATCATTTCGCTGGTGTGGGACATGAACTTCGATTGCGACACCAACGTGGTTGAAGTCTCGATCCGCCGCTTGCGCGCCAAGATCGATGACCCCTTCGACAACAAACTGATCCACACCCTGCGCGGCGTCGGCTACGTGCTTGAGGCACGCGAATGAAACCGGCGCGGCTTTCCCTGCGTCTGGGCCTGAGTGTCAGCCTGATGGGGGCTGCGCTGGTCTTGCTCATGGCCTGCCTGGCGGTACTTGCCCTGGACCACGAACTGGACAGTCGGGCGCGCAAAAGCCTGACGGCGAAAATGGCGCAGATCGAACACGGCCTGAACATCGACCTCAAGTCCGGTGACCTGCAAACGTCGGCGCACCCGCTTCTGGATGTGGTGATGGGCCATGACAACCTGAGCCTGAGCGTGATCGCCCTGACCGGCCGACATTCAGCCCTGTTGACCCTCGGGCCGGGACTCGAAGCCGAGGCCCTGCTGCAGATTCCCGGTAGCCCCGAGCTGGCCTTTCAGCAATGGCGCGACAGCGATGACAATCACCTGCTGACCGCCTCGCGGCTGATGCGTTTGCAGGACGGCACCGATGTTCGCGTGTTGCTCACGGTCAACCTTGCCGACGACCACAGCCTGTTGCAGGCCTACCTGCGCTCAACGTTGCTGGCTCTGCCTTTGCTGGTGCTGTTGATCGGTTTTGGCGCCTGGAAGCTGGTACAACGCGGCCTGACGCCACTGCGCAGGTTCAGCCAGATCGCCGGGCAGGTTTCTGCCCAGCAACTGGCCTTGCGCCTGCCACTGGATGACTTGCCCCTGGAGCTGAAGGAACTGGCCCATGCCATGAATGTCATGCTCGACCGGCTCGATGGCGGCGTGCAGCAACTCTCGCAGTTCTCTGACGACCTCGCCCATGAGCTGCGCACGCCGATCGGCAACCTGATGGGCAAGGCCCAGGTGACCCTGAGCCGGGAGCGTCCCGTCGAGCAATACAAGGAAGTGCTGGAAGCCAGTATCGAAGAGCTGACCCGGCTCAACCGGATCATCAATGACATGCTGTTTCTCGCCCAGGTCAGTCAGCCTCACGCCCAGTTGCCGCTCAAACCGGTAAACCTGGCCGATGAAGCCAAGCGCGTCAGTGAGCTGTTCGAGTTCAGCAGCGAGCAGAAAGACATCAGCCTGCGCCTGCACGGCTGGGGCTCGATCATGGCTGATCGGTTGATGGTGCAACGGGCGTTGTCGAATCTGTTGAGCAATGCCATTCGCCATAGCCCTGAGGGGCTGCCGATCGATATTGCGGTAGAGCGCTGTGGGGATGAAGTCCGCCTGTCAGTGGAGAACCAGGGGCCGGGTATTGAGCAGGCCCATCTGCCGCATCTGTTCGAACGCTTTTACCGGGCGGGATCAGGACGATCGCGGCTGGAGGGGGGGACCGGATTGGGGTTGGCGATTGTGAAATCGATCATGCAAGTGCATGGCGGGCGGGTTGAGGTGAGCAGTGAGGTGAATGGGTTGACTCGGTTCAGTCTGGTTTTCCAGGGTTCGTAGACTGCATCGCGGGGCAAGCCCGCTCCCACCGGTCATCACACTCCTGGTGGGAGCGGGCTTGCCCCGCGATGTTTTTAATGACGGCTAGCCGCCATGATCAACGCCTTCATCTCCGCCACCGCCGACTTGAAGCCAACGAACAGTGCATGTGCCACCAGCGCATGACCAATATTCAGCTCGTTGATGCCCTTGATCGCCGCAACCGCTTCAACGTTGTGGTAATGCAGGCCATGACCGGCGTTGACGATCAGCCCCTGGGCCAAACCAAAGGCCACGCCGTCGGCAACGCGCTTGAGTTCTTCAGCCACCTCAGTCGGGGTTTCGGCATCAGCATAGCGGCCGGTGTGCAGCTCGATCGCCGGTGCACCCACACGACGCGAGGCTTCGATCTGACGCTCATCGGCATCGATGAACAGCGACACTTCCGACCCCATGCGCGACAGGCGTTCGACCGCAGCCTTGATCCGCGCTTCCTGACCGGCCACATCCAGGCCACCTTCGGTGGTCAGTTCCTGGCGAGTTTCCGGGACCAGGCAGATGTGCGCCGGGCGGATACGCTCGGCGAAGGCCATCATTTCTTCGGTCACACCCATTTCGAAGTTCATGCGCGTCTGCAGCACGTCCTTGAGCACCAGCACGTCGCGCTCCTGGATATGCCGGCGATCTTCGCGCAGGTGCACAGTGATGCCGTCGGCGCCCGCCTCTTCGGCGTCCAGCGCGGCCTTGACCGGGTCGGGGTAGCGCGTGCCACGCGCCTGGCGCAGGGTCGCCACGTGGTCGATGTTCACGCCGAGGAGCATGCGGTTGCTTTGAGTCACGAAGAGGCTCTCCTGAAGATTGAGCCTGACAGCATACGACGTGCTCAGCGCTTGCGAAACAGTTCCCGACTGACCAGTGGCCGTCCACCCAGGTGCACGGCCAGCGCCTGGCGCATCAGGCGCTTGGCCGCACTCAAGGCACCGGGGACATTCCAGTCGGCTTCGGCCATGGCCGCCAGCTCGTCACCACGGAACAAACCGGGCTGCAGCAGGTAGACCCGTTCAAGCCCGGCGTCCACCTGCAGACGGTACAGGCCATCGACGACCAGAGGCTCGCCATTGATGTCCTGATCGAGGGCAAAGCCGTAGCCCAGTTCATCCAGCAAGCGCCACTCGAAGGCCCGCAGCAGCGGTTCCAGCGGCCGCCCGGCAGCCAACGCCTGCAGAGTTGCCGCGTAGTGCTCGAACACCACCGGATGCGGATCCTCGGCGGGCAACAGGCGAATCAGCAGTTCATTGAGGTACAGGCCACTGAACAACGCATCGCCATTGAGCCAGGCGGCCACGCCGACGCTGTCCAGGCGGCCGACGGTCTTCAGCTCGCCACGGCCACGAAACTCGACTTCAAGGGGAACGAAAGGCCGGGCCTGGCTGCCGCCCTTGCCACGCGCACGGCGCAGCACCGCGCGCAGGCGCCCTTGCGGGGTGAGGAAGTCCACCAGCGCACTGGTTTCACGGTAGGCCCGGCTGTGCAGCACGTAGGCCGGTTGGCCAACTGGCAGTTCCATGAGCAGCGCTTCAGAAAAGGTTCGACCCGACAGCGGACGCTGCCGGGCCTGATGCGATCAGAGGTCGCCGTAGCCCAGCGATCGCAGGGCGCGTTCGTCGTCGGACCAGCCGCCTTTGACCTTGACCCAGAGATTGAGCATGACCTTGGCGTCGAACAGCACTTCCATGTCCTTGCGCGCCTCGGAGCCGATACGCTTGATGCGCTCACCCTTGTCGCCAATGATGATCTTCTTCTGGCCGTCACGCTCGACCAGGATCAGCGCATGGATGTGCAGGATCTTGCCCTGCTGCTTGAACTCTTCGATTTCCACGGTGATCTGGTATGGCAGCTCTGCACCGAGCTGACGCATGATCTTTTCGCGTACCAGCTCAGCGGCCAGGAAGCGGCTGCTGCGGTCGGTGATCTGGTCTTCCGGGAAGAAGTGATCGTTTTCCGGCAGGTGCTTGGCGATCAGGCCTTCCAGCGCTTCGAGGTTGTGCCCCTGCTGCGCGGAGATCGGCACGATCTCGGCGTTCGGCAGTTGCTCCTGCAGCCACTGCAGGTGCGGGATCAGCTCGGCTTTCTCTTCGATCCGGTCGGTCTTGTTGATCGCCAGGATCACCGGGCCCTGCACGTACTGCACGCGCTCCAGCACCAGCTGGTCTTCGTCGGTCCACTTGGTACGGTCGACCACGAAGATCACCACGTCGACGTCCTTGAGGGCGGCCGAGGCGGTCTTGTTCATGTAGCGGTTGAGCGCCTTTTCGTTGCTCTTGTGCATACCCGGGGTATCGACGTAGATCGCCTGGATATCACCCTCGGTCTTGATTCCCAGCATGTTGTGCCGGGTGGTCTGCGGCTTGCGCGAGGTGATCGCCAGCTTCTGGCCGAGAATGTGGTTGAGCAGGGTCGATTTGCCGACGTTCGGGCGGCCGACAATGGCGACATAGCCGCAACGGGTGGTGTTCGTATCAGTCATTGCCATTCTCCACGCCCAGGGCGATCAGTGCTGCGGCGGCCGCGACTTGCTCGGCAATACGCCGGCTGACGCCCTGCCCTCGGCTTTTTTCAGTCAAAAGGGTCACTTCGCATTCGACGAAAAACGTCCGGCAATGGGGTTCACCTTGAATATCCACCACTTCGTAACGCGGCAGCTCGCAGGCCCGCGACTGCAAAAACTCTTGCAGACGGGTTTTCGGGTCTTTGTTGGTATCGACCAGGGTCAGGCTTTCGAACTCGCCAGTCAGCCAGGCCAGCACGCGTTCGCGGGCGGTCTGCATGTCCGAGTCGAGGTAGATTGCACCGATCAACGCCTCAAGGGCGTCAGCCAGGATCGATTCGCGGCGAAAACCACCGCTTTTCAGCTCACCGGAGCCCAGGCGCAGGTATTCACCGAGGTCGAAACCACGGGCCAGCACGGCCAGGGTCTCGCCCTTGACCAGCCGTGCGCGCAAGCGCGACAGCTGGCCTTCGCGGGCCTGGGGAAAGCGCTCGAACAGCGCTTCGCCAGCGACGAAGTTAAGGATCGCATCGCCGAGAAACTCGAGGCGTTCGTTGTTGCGCCCGGCAAAACTGCGGTGCGTCAGGGCCAGCAGCATCAGCTCCTGGTTCTTGAAGGTGTATCCGAGCTGGCGCTCGAGGCGGCTCAAAGAAACGCTCACAGTGTACCCACGCGCAGTTCGTGGTCGATATTCAACGCTTTGTTCAAATCAACATCCTGAAAGACTATTTGGCTCACGCCCATCGGCATCGGCGGCACAGGTGGATCCGCAGATCCCTCTGAACACAGCCTATGCCAGAAATGCATTCGGCGCTGTCCCAGGACAGCGCCGTTGTGGTGTTACTGGATCAGACCGACCCGCGACAGGTTCGGGAAGTGGCTGAGCTTGGGCTCTGGCCAGCTCATCCAGACCGCGAAGGCCTTGCCGACGATGTTCTGGTCCGGGACCATGCCATGCAGCGCCTTGGGAATAGTGGGGTCATCCCAGTAACGGCTGTCGTTGGAGTTGTCGCGGTTGTCGCCCATCATGAAGTAATGGCCGGCCGGGACTGTCCATTGCTGGTCAGGCGGCATGCGATAACGGCTCATTTCCTTGCGGATCAGGTGTTCGGCCTCGCCCAGTTTTTCCTTGTACAGCTCAGCGCTGCCCAAAGTGCCCGGTTCGGTACCCACCAGCTGCTCGGCAATCGGCTTGCCGTTGACGAACAGCTTCTTGTCGCTGGTGTAGGCAATCTGGTCGCCCGGCAAGCCAACTACACGCTTGATGTAGTTGACGTTCGGGTCGCTCGGATAGCGGAACACCATCACGTCGCCGCGCTGCGGATCACCGACTTCGATGACCTTTTTGTCGACCACCGGCAGGCGAATGCCGTAGGAGAACTTGTTCACCAGGATGAAATCGCCCACTTCCAGGGTCGGCTTCATCGATCCCGAAGGGATCTGGAAAGGCTCGACCAGGAACGAACGCAACACCAGGACAATGAACAGTACCGGGAAGAACGACTTGCCGTACTCAACCAGCAACGGCTCCTTGTTCAACTGTTCGACCACGGCCATTTCGGGCTGGCTGACGCTGCCCTGATAGTTGGCGATCGCCGCACGCCGGCGTGGCGCCAGGAACAGCAGATCGACCAGGGCCAACAGACCGCAGACGGCAACGGCGATGACTAGCAAAAGCGGGAAATTTAGCGACATAGGACCTAATTATTCCAACCTGAGCACGGCGAGGAAGGCTTCTTGTGGAATTTCCACGTTGCCGACCTGTTTCATGCGTTTCTTACCGGCCTTCTGCTTCTCCAACAGCTTGCGCTTACGGCTTACGTCACCACCGTAGCATTTGGCCAGTACGTTCTTTCTGAGCGCCTTGACAGTGGTTCGCGCCACAATCTGCCCGCCAATGGCGGCCTGGATTGCCACGTCGAACATCTGCCGAGGAATCAGTTCCTTCATCTTCTCAGTCAACGCGCGGCCCTTATAGTGCGCGTTATCGCGGTGCACGATCAGCGCCAGGGCGTCGACCTTGTCACCGTTGATCAGCACATCGAGCTTGACCAGGTTGGCCGACTGGTAACGATCGAAATGGTAGTCCAGCGAAGCATAGCCGCGGCTGGTCGACTTCAGGCGGTCGAAGAAGTCCAGTACCACTTCGTTCATCGGCAAGTCGTAGCGCACTTGCACCTGCGAACCGAGGAACTGCATGTCACGCTGTACGCCACGCTTCTCGATGCACAGGGTAATGACGTTGCCCAGGTGCTCTTGAGGCACAAGGATGGTCGCAGCGACGATCGGCTCGCGGAAGTCCTCTACCGAGGACACATCCGGCAGCTTCGACGGGTTGTCGACGTAGATGGTCTCACCGGTCTTGAGCTTGACCTCGAAGATTACACTTGGCGCCGTGGTGATCAGGTCCAGGTCGTATTCGCGCTCCAGGCGCTCCTGGATGATTTCCATGTGCAGCATGCCGAGGAAGCCGCAACGGAAGCCGAAGCCCAGTGCGTCAGAGCTTTCCGGCAGGTACTGCAGCGACGAGTCGTTCAGGGTCAGTTTCTGCAATGCATCACGAAAATCTTCGAAATCATCGGAACTGACAGGGAACAGACCGGCATAAACCTGTGGCTGGATACGCTTGAAACCTGGCAGCACATCGACTTCAGGGGTGCTGCTCAGGGTCAGGGTATCGCCCACTGGAGCACCATGAATGTCCTTGATGCTGGCGATGATGAAGCCTACTTCACCGGCTTTGAGGTCAGCAGTCTGGGTGTGTTTCGGGGTGAATACACCGACGCTGTCGACCAGATGTACTTTACCGGTGGACTTGACCAGGATCTTGTCGCCCTTCTTCACGCGGCCATGACGCACGCGCACCAGGGAGACAACGCCCAGGTAGTTGTCGAACCAGGAGTCGATGATCAGCGCCTGCAGAGGCGCTTCAATGTCACCGGTCGGCGCCGGGATGGTGTGCACCAGACGCTCGAGCACTTCGTCCACGCCCATGCCGCTCTTGGCGCTGCAGGCCACGGCGTCGGTGGCATCGATGCCGATGATCTTCTCGATCTCGTCCTTGACCTTGTCCGGGTCGGCCTGGGGCAGGTCCATCTTGTTCAGCACCGGCATGACCTCAAGGCCCTGCTCGATGGCGGTGTAGCAGTTGGCGACCGACTGGGCCTCGACGCCCTGGCCGGCATCGACCACCAGCAACGCACCCTCGCACGCCGCCAGGGAACGGCTGACTTCATAGGTGAAGTCAACGTGGCCGGGGGTGTCAATGAAGTTCAGCTGGTAGGTTTTGCCGTCCTGCGCCTTGTAATGCAGGGTGACGCTGTGGGCCTTGATGGTGATACCGCGCTCACGCTCCAGGTCCATGGAATCGAGTACCTGGGCCTCCATCTCACGCGCAGTCAGGCCACCGCACATCTGGATGAAACGGTCCGCCAGAGTCGACTTGCCATGGTCAATGTGGGCGATGATGGAGAAATTGCGGATATGACTCAAATCACTCACGGGTCAACACTCAAAAAGGCTGCGGGCCGGACGCCCACCGAAAAATAGCCGGGAATTGTACCTGAAGCTGAAAGGTTATGGGAGATTCCATATCGCCTATTCGCGGGGCAAGCCCGCTCCCACCGGCTCAATGACACCCCTGTGAGAGCGGGCTTGCCCCGCGAACAGACACAAAAAAGGGCGACCCAGGCCGCCCTCTTGTGTTCAACCCGGCTTACTCAGCCAGCTTGAAGGTGATGAAGCTGGCGCGCCCCTGACGCAGCACGCGCATCGACACCGAACGGTTCTTCGGCAGTTCTTTGGCAATTTCAGTGAACTGCTTGGCCGAAAGGATCGCCTGGTTGTTCAGGTGGCTGATGACGTCACCCGGGCGCAGACCGATCAGGGCAGCCGGGCCGTCCTGGACTTCCTTGATGACCACACCGCCCTTGAGCTCCAGAGTCTTCTTCTGTTCAGCGCTCAGATCGGCCACCGAAACACCGAGGCGATTGCTGCTGCGCTCGCCGCCGCTGGCATTGGCGACGATTTCAGCATCGTCGTCAGGCAGCGCACCGACGGTGACATCCAGACTCTGGCGCTTGCCGTTGCGAATGATGTCCAGCTTGGCGGTAGCACCGTCTTTCAGGCTACCTACCAGGTGCGGCAGGTCGGCGGACATGACGATAGGCTGACCATTCATGCTCAGGATCACATCACCCACCTGCAGGCCGCCCTTGGCTGCCGGCCCGTCTTCCAGGACCTGGGCCACCAGGGCGCCGGCCGGCTTGTCCAGACCGAAGGATTCTGCCAGGTCTTTGTTGACCTCCTGAATCACCACGCCCAGCCAGCCGCGGCTGACCTTGCCGTCTTTCTTCAGTTGATTGGAGACATCCAGTGCCACATCGATCGGAATCGCGAACGACAGGCCCATGAAGCCGCCAGAGCGGGTGAAGATCTGCGAGTTGATCCCCACTACCTCACCATTCATGTTGAACAGCGGGCCACCGGAGTTACCCGGGTTGATTGCCACGTCGGTCTGGATGAACGGCACGTAGGTATCGTTCGGCAGGGTACGCCCCTTGGCGCTGACGATACCTTTGGTCACCGAATGGTCGAAACCGAATGGCGAACCGATAGCCAGCACCCACTCACCGACCTTGAGCTTTTCAGAGTCGCCCAGTTTGACGGTCGGCAAGTTCTTGCCGTCGACCTTGAGCAGTGCCACGTCGGTGCGTGGGTCGGTGCCGACCAGCTTGGCCTGCAGCTCGCTGCGATCGGACAGGCGGACGATGATTTCGTCGGCGTCAGCGACCACATGGTTGTTGGTCAGCACATAACCGTCGCTGGAAATGATGAAGCCCGAACCCAGCGACTGCGCTTCACGCTGGCGGTCACCACGCGGCGAGCGCGGCTGCTGCGGCATGTTGCGCTCGAAGAACTCGCGGAACATCGGTGGCAGGCCTTCGAGATCAGGCATCTGACCGGTCGCATAGCGGCGATCCGGCAGCTTCTGCTTGGTACTGATGTTCACCACCGCAGGCGAGGCCTGCTCGACCAGCGTGGTGAAATCCGGCAGGGCTTCGGCCTGGGCAGCGGTGGCCACCTGCCCGAGCATGAGCACGGCGGCGAACAACGATAGGTAGGTTTTCAAGCGTGGTATTGACATACGGCTCCCGTCACATCGAGCGTGGTTAGCAGTAGGGCCCTGCAGAAGCAGGAAAGGCCAGACCCCGAAAGGACTGACCTATAGAAAAATTCTGGGATTTTTGCAAACTGCAAAGCTTGCCAATCATGTCAGTCAAGTCATCCTCGACCGTTCAGCACTGTGCCTGCTGTTCATTTTTGCGCCTGGGCATCCTGAGACCGCATCGACAAGGCAATCCGTTCAGCGGTGCCAATCGGAATTTCGCCAACCACGGTGACCATCATTTCGCCCTTGGGCGTGGTCAAGCGTCGCGAGACCGCCACAGTAGGCCCCAGTTGCGTGCGGATATCCGCCGCCGAGCCACCGTTCAAGGCTTCAACGAAAACCGAAAAACGCGCCAGGCCGTCATCGAACATCAGCCGGTTGACCGTATTCTTGCCCTGCGGGTCTTTGCCAATCGAGCTGTCGACCAGCTCAAAACCTGGCGGCAACCAGTCCGAACGCCAGCCGGTGACTGGCTGTGCAGCCCGGGCAGTGACTTCGGTTACCGGCTTGCACTGCTCGCCAGCCTGCAGATCGTCGTCAATCGGCGCATCTCTGGTATCCAGGCGAGTGAACTGGAAGCGTTCGAGCAACCGCCCCTTGTCATCGAGCATCAACGACTTCAACGGCAAGCCGGTCTCGCGATCCAGGTGCAGTTCAAAGGCATAACGATGCTGATCACGCGGGGTCAGGGTAACGATGACCGCGGCACGGTCCGCCACCCGGGATTTGCCGGCGACCCCAAGGTCGTACCAGCTCATCAACTTCAGAGGATCAAGCACTCGCGCTGTGGACTCCGGCGTGTTGCTCACACCGGACACCAAGGCCCCGCTTACGCACTGGGTATGCCCGTCGACACGCACGACTTCCTGGGCCGAACCATCGAGCTGCAGAAGCCGCTCGCTGACCTTGCCGTCCTGGACGCGATGCCAGATATCGTGGGTGGAGAAGCTGCCGTTACGCTCGTAAACGAAAGTACCCTGATAACTCTGCTGCTGCTCGGCCTGAGCCAGCTTCTTGAGCCAGTCGCCCGCCTCCGGTGAGGAGTTGGCCGCATGGGCCGGCAGTGTCAGCCAGCCACCCAGCAACAGCGGAATGAGAGGTAGCGCGCGCATGATCCTCCTTACTTAACGGTTTTCCAGGCTGGCCGCGCGGGCATAAGGCAGAGCGCTCTCGGTACCTTTGAGGGCTGCTTCCTGAGCATGCTGGCGCAGATAGCCGGGCAGACGCTGGTCGTGCCAGCCGGATTGCCCTTGCAGCACGCCATTGGCCATCGGGCCTGGCTGTTCTGCATTCTCACTATAGCCTGCCAGCACGGCCGGGCCCTGAACTTGAGGCACAATCACGCCTTGCTGGACCGGTTGCTGAGCAGCCAGCTGGGCACCACTGATATCGTCCTGGTTGTACAGGCGCACACCGGCCAGCACAGCGACAGTCACCGATGCAGCCACGGCCAGACGACCCAGGCTGCGCCATGGTCCACGGTTGACCTTGACCGGCGCGGCTTCGTCGGCCAGCGCGGCAGAGACGGCGGAGGCGATATCCAGTTGTGGCAGCACCAGTTCCTTGTGCATGGCCGCACGGGCAACCTGATAACGCGACCAGGTGGCACGGGTTTCGGCATCATCGACGGCGTTCAACACCCGACGTAATTCCAGTTCGTCCGCTTCGTTATCCATCACCGCGGACAGCGATTCCTGCAAAGCTTCACGACTCATGGCGGTTCCTCTCTTGGCTGTCGCCGCTGTCTCAGGTTTCCTGCAACAACGGCTGCAGGGCTTTGTCTATGGCCTCCCGAGCGCGGAAGATTCGAGAGCGCACGGTACCCACCGGACACTGCATGACACTCGCAATGTCCTCGTAACTCAGACCATCGAATTCACGTAAAGTTAACGCCGTACGTAAATCTTCTGGCAGTTGCTGAATGGTCCGATGGACGGTGCCTTCGATCTCATCTCGCAACAACGCACGCTCGGGGGACTCCAGATCCTTGAGGCCATGATCGCCGTCGTAAAATTCCGCATCCTCGGAACTCACATCGCTGTCCGGTGGCCGCCGACCGCGGGACACCAGATAGTTCTTTGCCGTGTTGATGGCAATGCGGTACAGCCAGGTGTAGAAAGCACTGTCTCCGCGAAAATTACCAAGCGCGCGGTAAGCCTTGATGAAAGCTTCCTGCGCCACATCCTGGGCTTCATGGGTGTCGTGTACAAAACGCACGATCAACCCGAGAATCTTGTGCTGATACTTCAGCACCAACAGATCGAACGCTCGCCTGTCGCCACGCTGCACGCGCTCGACAAGCTGCTGATCCTCTTCCTGGGTTAGCATGAACACTCCTCAGTGAACGTGAAGGAGCGTTGCGAGAAGCATCGTTCAGGCTTGCAACCATAGACTCGGGCTTTTCGCAAAAGTTCTCCCCTCCAAGCAAGTTTCCTGCGGCCCTTGGTCGGCTCGCACGAAAAACGCAGCGCGGTCACCGCCGGCTGCGTCGATAATCGGGTCTCGAATACGCCGACAGTACCCTTATTATGGGCTATTGCCAGGCGTCGCTGCGGCATTGTGGTGTGCAGGCAACCTTCTATGGATATCCACACAGCATGGAAAGTTCCCACAGCAAGCACCAGGACCCTGCATGTGCCATTGGAAATCAAGGCCTTGGGGCTGCTATAAAGGCAACCGGTCCAGATTCACGATAGTTTCACAATGCCATAAGCGCCTGACTATTGTGCCGATCCCCCCCTTCAGATACTAGTGTCCTGACATGAGCCAACAACTCCAACATGATGTCCTCGTGATCGGCAGCGGCGCCGCCGGTCTGAGCCTGGCGCTGAACCTCCCCGGCCACCTGCGCATTGCCGTGCTCAGCAAGGGAGACCTCGCCAACGGTTCGACCTACTGGGCCCAGGGCGGGGTCGCCGCAGTACTGGATGACACCGACACGGTGCAGTCCCACGTCGAGGACACCCTCAACGCCGGTGGCGGCCTGTGCCATGAAGACGCCGTGCGCTTCACCGTCGAGCACAGCCGTGAGTCGATCCAGTGGCTGATCGACCAGGGCGTACCCTTTACCCGCGACGAACACGCCAGTGTCGATGACGGCGGTTTCGAGTTCCACCTGACCCGCGAAGGCGGCCACAGCCACCGGCGCATCATCCATGCTGCCGATGCCACAGGCGCAGCGATTTTCACCACGCTGCTCGCCCAGGCCCGCCAACGCCCGAACATCGAGCTACTGGAACAGCGAGTTGCCGTTGACCTGATTACCGAGCGACGCCTGGGCCTGGATGGCGACCGCTGCCTGGGCGCCTACGTGCTCAACCGCAATACCGGCGAAGTCGACACTTATGGCGCACGCTTCACCGTGCTCGCCACTGGCGGCGCCGCCAAGGTCTACCTGTACACCAGCAACCCCGACGGTGCCTGCGGCGACGGTATTGCCATGGCCTGGCGCGCCGGCTGCAGGGTGGCCAACCTTGAGTTCAACCAGTTCCACCCCACCTGCCTGTACCACCCGCAAGCCAAGAGTTTCCTGATTACCGAAGCGCTGCGCGGTGAAGGGGCATTGCTGCGGCTGCCCAACGGCGAGCGCTTCATGCCCCGCTTTGACCCGCGCGAAGAGCTGGCGCCGCGCGATATCGTCGCCCGCGCCATCGACCACGAGATGAAACGCCTGGGCGTGGACTGCGTGTACCTGGACATCAGCCACAAATCCGAAGATTTCATCAAGACCCACTTCCCCACCATGTATGAACGCTGCCTGACGTTCGGCATCGACATCACCCGCCAGCCGATCCCGGTGGTGCCTGCCGCTCACTACACCTGTGGTGGCGTCATGGTCGATGACAGCGGTCACACTGATGTGCCCGGCCTCTACGCGATTGGCGAAACCAGCTTCACCGGCCTGCATGGCGCCAACCGCATGGCCAGCAACTCGCTGCTCGAATGCTTCGTCTATGGCCGCGCCGCCGCCACCGACATCGAAACGCAGCTGGACCAGGTGCAAATGCCGCGCGCCCTGCCCTGCTGGGATGCCAGCCAGGTTACCGATTCGGACGAAGACGTGATCATCGCGCACAACTGGGACGAACTGCGGCGATTCATGTGGGACTACGTGGGCATCGTGCGCACCAGCAAGCGCCTGCAACGCGCCGAACACCGGGTGCGCTTGCTGCTCGACGAAATCGACGAGTTCTACAGCAACTACAAGGTCAGCCGCGACCTGATCGAACTGCGCAACCTGGCCCAGGTGGCCGAGTTGATGATCCGCTGCGCCATGCAGCGCAAGGAAAGCCGGGGCCTGCACTACACCCTGGACTACCCGGGCATGCTTGCCGAAGCCCACGACACTATTCTGCAGCCACCCACCTACGCCGACTGAACTTCAGGCGCACGCGCAGGCGCCGGTGCTGCACCGGTTCCAGCGCGTCATGGGCGATACACAAACCTTCACTCCAGTAGCGCCCCGGCCGGCGGTAACGCAGCACGATCAGGCCCGGCAAGGCCAGGCTGTCCGGGCGCAGTTGCACCGGCTGCCAACCCTGGGCATGGCTGAACAGTTGCCAGCCTTCACGATCACGACGCAAACCGCTGACAGCCCGGGGATGGCTGAGCAGGATGCGCCGGGGAATCATCCAGCCCGCATGCAGCAGGCTCAGCGCCAGCAAGGCCAGCAGCAAGCTGACCGAATAGGCCACCAGCAGGCTTTTCGAGCCCTGCCAGCGGCACTCGAACCGCTCACTTGGGCTGGACACGGTCCAGAATGATGCGAACCATACGCTGCAGCTCCGGATCTTCGGATTCGCTGCGCTCCATGAACCAGCCGAACATGTCCTGGTCTTCGCAGCCCAGCAGGCGCCAGTACAGCTCACGATCTTCCTGACTCAAGGTTGGGTAGACGTCCTGGCTGAAAGGCACCAGCAGCACGTCCAGCTCGAGCATGCCGCGGCGGCTATGCCAAAAGAGCCGATTGAGTTCAATTTGTTCGACCATGGAGCCCTCCTAAAATAGGCCGCCAGTATACAGAGCCAGCGCCCGGGGGACACGAGACGTTGGTCCGGACATGTGAGCAAATAATGACAGAGGGACGCGCTCAACTACCTATTTTGCCAACGGCGCTCTATCATGGCCCTCAGTCTTACTACCCTGCGATATCCCATGGCCGATTCCGCTTTTTTCTGCACCCTATCCCACGAAGGCGTCCTCGCCGTCCGCGGCTCGGACGCCGGCAAGTTCCTGCAAGGCCAACTGACCTGCAACATCAACTACCTGAGCGACAGCACCAGCAGCCTCGGCGCGCGCTGCATGGTCAAGGGCCGCATGCAGTCGAGCTTTCGCATCCTGCCTGAGGGCGATGGTTTTCTCCTGGCCATGACCCGCGAGTTGCTTGAAGCGCAACTGGCCGACCTGAAGAAATACGCGGTGTTCTCCAAGGCCAAGCTGACCGATGACAGTGATGCCTGGGTCCGCTTTGGCTTGCAAGCAGGTGACGCAGCGCTGCAGGCGCTGGACCTTGAGGTGCCGGGTCAGATTGACGCTGTAACGCGCCACGACAGGCTGATTGCCGTTGCCGTCTCGCCCGGTCGCATCGAACTGTGGGCGCCTGCCGAACAGGCAGAGCGTGTGCAGGCACAGTTAGCCGGGAAGCTGCCAAAAGCCGAGCTTAACGACTGGCTGCTCGGGCAAATCCGCGCTGGCATCGGTCAGGTCATGGCCCAGACCCGTGAGCTGTTCATACCGCAGATGATCAACCTGCAGGCCGTCGGTGGCGTCAGCTTCAAGAAAGGCTGCTACACCGGCCAGGAGATCGTCGCCCGCATGCAGTACCTGGGCAAGCTCAAGCGCCGCCAGTACCGCGTGGCCCTGGCGAGCGAAACCCTGCCCGAGCCGGGTACCGAGATCTTCTCGCCGACCCATGGCTCTTCGGTGGGCGAAGTGGTTCTGGCGGCCCGCAGCGCAACCGGCAGCGAACTGCTGGCAGTACTGACCGCCGATGCCGTGGAAGACAACAACCTGCACCTGGGAAGCCTCGACGGCCCGCGCCTGGAACTGCTGTCGCTGCCGTACGAACTGGACCGCGACCGCGAAATCCAGCGCTGAGCCAGCCCTGCCCCGGCGCATCGAACGCCGGGGCCCTTTTGAATTGCTGTAGAGATCCGCGATGAACAAGCTGGCCGAGATGGTCCAGGCCCAGTTACTGGCCGCCATCAAAAATGATGACCTGGTACTGCCGACCCTGCCGGAGGTCGCCTTGAGCATTCGCGAGGCCGCTGAAGACACCGAGATCAGCGTCAGCGCCCTGAGCAAGGTCATCGGCCGCGACGCCGCCCTGTCGGCACGCCTGATCAAGGTGGTGAACAGCCCGCTGTTGCGTGCCACCGTCGAGGTCACCGACCTGCAGACCGCGATCACCCGCCTTGGCATCAACTACAGCTGCAACCTGGCCGTCGGCCTGGTGATCGAGCAGATCTTCCACGCCCGCTCCGAGGTAGTGGAAAAGAAAATGCGCGAAATCTGGGCAACCAGCCTGGAAGTAGCCGGCATCAGCTACGAACTTTGCTTGCGCTACACCCAGCTCAAGCCTGATCAGGCCGCCCTCGCCGGCCTGGTTCACCAGATTGGCGTGTTGCCGATCCTGATCTATGCCGAGGAGCACAACGAGCTGCTTTCCGATCCGGTGTGCCTGAACTATGTAATCGACCAGATCCATCCGGTACTGGGTGACAAGATCCTCAGCAGCTGGGAGTTTCCCGAGCAACTGGTCAAGCTGCCTGGACAGGTTCTGGATCTGGACCGCGGCAGCGACCGGGTCGATTACGTCGACATCGTCCAGATCGCCCGGGCCCTGAGCCCGGCCATCGGCAAGTCGCGGCCCTTGGCGGCGTTGCCCGCCTACCGCCACCTGGGACTGCCGACCGGTACCGAACTGGTGGCCAGCGATCTGCTCTATGCCCGCGCGATGTTCCGTTAATCGACGGTAAAACTGACCCGCACTTTCAAGCCGCCACCCTCGCCGTCGTGAAGACTGATCTGCGCCAGATGGGCGCGGCAGATCTCGCCGACGATCGCCAGACCCAGGCCGGTGCCTTGCGCACTGCGTCGATAGAAGCGCTCGAACACCCGTTCGCGCTCGTTTTCAGGAATCCCCGGGCCATCGTCCTCGACTTCCAGCACCCCTGGCGCGTAAACCCGCAAGATCACATTGCCGCCTTCGGGGGTATGGGCCAAGGCGTTGTCCACCAGGTTACTGAGCAGCTCGTTGAGCAATGTCGGTTCGCCACGCACATGCACAGGTGCTTCGGCTTCCAGCGCCAGCGCCACACCGCGGGCGTAGGCCAGCGGTGCCATGGCCATGCCCAGTTCGCGCGCCAGCTGGCTGAGGTCAAGCGACTGTGCACCGCCTTCGGCAATGGCCCGCGCACCGTTTTCCACCCGTGCCAGGGAGAGCAGCTGGTTGGCCAGGTGGGTCAGGCGGTCGGTGCCCTGGGCCGCTGACTCCAGGGTCTCGCGCCAGACCTGGGGTTCATTCGAGCGCAAGCCCAGTTCGACCCTGGCCTTGAGCGCCGCCAGCGGTGTGCGCAGCTCATGGGCGGCCTCGGCGATGAACTGCGCCTGACGCTCGAACTGACCGCGCAGGCGTTCGGTGAAATGGTTCAAGGCACGTACCAGAGGGCTCAATTCACGCTGCACTTCGACCAACGGCAAGGCCCGCAGGTCGTCGGGTTGACGCTCTTCCACCGCACTGCGCAAGCGCTCCAGCGGCCGCAACGCAGCGCTCACCGCAAACCACACCAGCATCAATGCGCCGAGCGCCAGCATGCCCAGACGCAACAGGGTATCGGCCATCAGGCTGCGGGCCATGCGCACCCGCGCCTCTTCGGTTTCAGCCACGCGGATCTCGGCCATACCGTTCATGTTCGGTTCGGTGACGGCCTTGAGCAAGCTCACTACACGCACGTCCTGACCCAGGTAGCGCGCGTTGTAGAAGCGCGCCAGGGCCGGGTAATCATCGGTGCGCGGCGTACCCGGTGGTGGCGCAGGGAGGTTTTCGTAACCGGAGATCAGGCGCTGATGAATGTCATTGACCTGGTAGTAGATACGTCCGGCGCTGTCGTAGGCAAAGGTATCCAGGGCCACATAGGGCACGTCGGCGCTGAGGGTGCCGTCACGCTGGGACAAGCCCGCGGCAATGGTTCGCGCGGAAGCCAGCAGGGTGCGGTCGTAGGCGGTGTCGGCCGCTTCGCGACCATTCCAGTAGGCACTCAGACCGCTGGCCAGCATCAGCACCACCAGCAGCAAGGCCAGGTTCCACAGCAGCCGCCCGCGCAGGCTGACGCTGTCACGCATCGCGATGCTCAAGCAGGTAGCCGAGCCCCCTGAAGGTAACGATGGCCACAGCATGGCCATCGAGCTTCTTGCGCAGGCGATGGATATAGATCTCGATGGCATCGGCGCTGGCTTCTTCATCCAGACCGAAGACCTGGGCGGCCAGTTGCTCTTTGCTCATCACCCGCCCCGGACGCGCGATCAGCGCTTCAAGTACGGCCTGCTCGCGGGAAGTCAGGGTCAGCAATTCGTCACCGAGGGTGAAACGCCGGGTATCGAGGTCGTATACCAGCGGACCGCAGCGCTGTTGACGCTCACCGCCGAGCACGCTGCGGCGCAACAGGGCCTTGACCCGCGCTTCCAGCTCGGTCAGTTCGAACGGCTTGGCCAGGTAGTCATCGGCCCCCAGGTTCAGGCCGTGAACCCGGTCCTTGACGTCACTGCGCGCAGTCAGCATCAGCACCGGCACGGTTTTGCCACGGGCGCGCAGACGCGCCAGCACTTCGAAGCCGTCCATGCGCGGCAGGCCGACATCGAGCACCGCCACGGCATATTCCTCACTGGCCAGGGCCAGGTCGGCGGCCACGCCATCGTGCAGCACATCCACGGTCAGGCCGGTACTTTTCAGGGCCTGGGCCACGCTTTCAGCCAGCTGCAGATGGTCTTCGACGAGCAGCACACGCATCGTTTTCTCCCCGTTCGCGTCGCGGTCAATGGCGCGGAGTGTACAGCCGACAGCGCACCTGTGAAGCCTTCGCAACAATGAAAAACAGTTGAAAGGTTAGCGAAAGGTTCAGCCCCTAGCATCCCCTCACGGCTCACTCTGCTTGCCGTATAACCGAACATTGACGTTCGAATTAATAAGAACAAAAACGGAGTTACTTCACCATGCTGTCCATGCAGCCACAGGCGCACGCGCCTATCCGCCGTTTACCTTCTCGCCAGTCCGCAGTTGCCAGCGCCCTCGCCCTTGCCGGCGTCGCACCGCTGAGCCAGGCCGCCTTCTTCGATGACAGCAAGGCGACCTTCGAAACCCGCAACATGTACTTCAACCGCGACTTTCGCGATGGCACCAGCGCCCAGCAGTCCAAGCGTGACGAGTGGGCCCAGGGGTTCATGATCAACTTCGAGTCCGGCTATACCGACGGTACCGTAGGCTTTGGCCTCGATGCTTTGGGGATGCTCGGTATCAAGCTCGACTCCAGCCCTGATCGTACCGGCAGCGGCCTGCTGCCTACCCACGATAACGGCCGCGCCGCCGACGAGTATTCCAAGCTCGGCCTGACCGGCAAGGTAAAGATCTCGGCCACCGAACTGAAAGTCGGCACGCTGATGCCGGAACTGCCGACCCTGCAGCCCAACGATGGTCGCATCCTGCCGCAGACTTTTGAAGGCGGCCTGCTGACGTCCGGCGAAATCAAGAACCTGACGTTCACCGGCGGACGCCTGGAAAAAGCCAAGGACCGCGACAGTACCGACAACCAGGACATCGCCCTCAACAACAAGAACAGCCGCTTTCTCGGCACCGTGGCCGGCAACCATTTCGACATGGCTGGCCTGGACTACAAGTTCACCGACAGGATCACCGGCAGCTACCACTGGGCGCAGCTCGATGATGTTTATCGCCAGCACTTTGTCGGCATGCTCGCCACCCAGCCCTGGGGTCCCGGTACTTTCGGCGCCGACCTGCGCATGGCACTCAGCGATGACCAGGGCCAGGCCCGTGGCGGCAACATCGACAACACCGCCCTCAACGGCATGCTCAGCTACAGCCTCATCGGCCACAAGTTCAGCGCCGGTTACCAGCACCTGTCAGGCGATACCGCTTTCCCTTACGTCGACGGTGCCGACCCGTACCTGGTCAACTTCGTGCAGATCAACGACTTCGCCGGTGCCGACGAGCGCTCCTGGCAGGCCCGCTACGACTATGACTTCGCCAAACTGGGAATTCCCGGCCTGACCTTCATGACCCGCTACATCAGCGGCGATAATGTCAGCCTGGCCGATGGCGGTGAAGGCAAGGAGTGGGAACGCAATACCGAGTTCAAGTATGTGGTGCAAAGTGGCGCCCTGAAAAACGTCGCCGTGCGCCTGCGCAACGCCACCTTCCGTTCGAACTTCGCCCGCGATGCGGACGAGGTGCGGCTGCTGGTGAGCTACAGCCTTGCATTGTGGTAATCCCCGATAACAATAATGCTCACGGAGATAGACGATGACCTTTTCACTGCGCCGCATTGCCCTCGCCACTGCCTGTTTGATGCTTGCCGGCCAAGCCATGGCTGGCGAACCCAAACGTCCTGAATGCATCGCCCCCGCCTCCCCCGGCGGCGGCTTCGACCTGACCTGCAAGTTGGTGCAAAGCGCCCTGGTCAACGAGAAGATCCTTACCAAACCCATGCGCGTGACCTACATGCCTGGCGGCGTCGGCGCGGTTGCCTACAACGCCGTGGTTGCCCAGCGCCCGGCGGATGCCGGGACCCTGGTAGCCTGGTCCAGCGGCTCGCTGCTCAACCTGGCCCAGGGCAAGTTCGGCCGCTTCGACGAGAACGCCGTGCGCTGGCTGGCAGCCGTTGGCACCAGCTATGGTGCCATCGCAGTGAAAAACGACTCGCCCTACAAGACCCTCGACGACCTGGTTGCCGCGCTGAAGAAAGACCCGAGCAAAGTAGTCATCGGCTCGGGCGGCACCGTCGGTAGCCAGGACTGGATGCAGACCGCGCTGATCGCCAAGGCCGCCGGCATCGACCCGCGCGACCTGCGCTATGTCGCCCTTGAAGGCGGAGGTGAAATCGCCACGGCGCTGCTGGGTGGACACATCCAGGTGGGCAGTACCGACATCTCCGACTCCATGCCACACATCCAGAGCGGTGACATGCGCCTGCTGGCGGTGTTCGCTGAAAAGCGCCTGGACGAGCCGAAGATGAAAGATATTCCGACCGCCAAGGAACAGGGTTACGACATCGTCTGGCCGGTGGTGCGCGGCTTCTATCTGGGGCCGAAGGTAACGGATGAAGAGTACGACTGGTGGAAGACCTCGTTCGACAAGCTGCTGACCTCGGAAGAGTTCGCCAAGCTGCGTGACCAGCGCGAACTGTTCCCCTTTGCCATGACCGGTGCGGAGCTGGACACCTACGTGAAGAAACAGGTGGCTGACTACAAGGCCCTGGCCAAGGAATTCGGGCTGATTCAGTAATCTCCCAACCTTTCTAGAAGCATCGCGGGGCAAGCCCGCTCCTACACAGTTCCCTCTGTGGGAGCGGGCTTGCCCCGCGAAAAGAGGATTCCCCAATGATCCTGCAACGCGTTTTTGCCTTGTTGCTGCTAGCGGTCTGTGCCGCTCTGGCAGTAATGGCCTGGCCCTATCAGGCTGCGTTTTCCTACGAGCCTGTCGGTCCTCGTGCCTTCCCGTTACTGATTATCGGCCTGATGGGCTGCGGTCTGTTGTACCTGGCCTTTCGTCCCACCCCCATCGTGCGCAAGGACGATGAACCTGAACTGGACCGCGAATCCCTGAACAAGATCGGTATCTGTGTGGCCTTGCTTCTGCTCTTTGCCAGCACTTTCGAACCCCTGGGATTTGTACTGAGCAGCATCCTTGTCGGCGTCCCCATGGCACGTCTTTACGACGGGCGCTGGCTGCCCAGCATCGTCATCATCACGCTGATGAGCATCGCGCTGTATTGGCTGTTTGACCGTGTAATGGATGTTCCACTGCCCCTGGGCCTGCTCGACGTACTGGAGAACTGACATGGATACGCTTGGTTATCTTGGCCAGGGCTTCGGCGTTGCCCTGAGCCCTTACAACCTGGTCACTGCGCTGTGCGGCAGCCTGATCGGTACTGTCGTTGGCCTGCTGCCGGGCCTGGGCCCGATTAACGGTGTAGCGCTGCTGATCCCGATTGCTTTCGCCCTCGGCCTGCCTCCGGAGTCGGCGCTGATCCTGCTGGCTGCGGTGTACCTGGGTTGCGAGTATGGTGGCCGCATCAGCTCGATCCTGCTTAACATTCCCGGCGAAGCCGCGACGGTGATGACCACCCTCGATGGCTACCCGATGGCCCGCAAAGGCCTTGCCGGTGTCGCCCTGTCGTTGTCGGCTTGGAGCTCGTTCATCGGCGCATTCATCGCCACCTGCGGTATGGTCCTGTTCGCGCCCTTGCTGGCCAAGTGGGCCATTGCCTTTGGCCCGGCGGAGTACTTTGTGCTGATGGTCTTTGCCATTGTCTGCCTGGGCGGCATGGCAGGTGACAAACCACTGAAAACCTTCATCGCGGCACTGATTGGCCTGTTTCTGTCCTGTGTCGGCATCGATGCCAACAGCGGCGTATACCGTTTTACCGGCGACAGCGTGAACCTGGCCGACGGCATTCAGTTCGTCGTACTGGTGCTGGGCCTGTTCTCGATCAGCGAGATTCTGCTGCTTCTGGAAAAAACCCACCATGGCCATCAAGCGGTCAAGGCCACCGGGCGCATGCTCTTCAACCTCAAGGAAGCGGCCTCGGTATTCTGGGTGAACATCCGCTGTGGCGTGCTGGGTTTCATCATGGGGGTGTTACCCGGTGCCGGGGCAACCCTGGCCAGTGCGGTTGCCTACATGACGGAAAAACGCGTGGCGGGTGCCAGCGGTAAATTCGGCCAGGGCGACAAGCGTGGCCTGGCAGCGCCGGAAACCGCCATCGGTGCTGCATGCTGCGGTGCTCTGGTACCGATGCTGACCCTGGGTGTACCCGGTTCGGGTACGACCGCGGTGATGATCGGCGCCTTGACCCTGTACAACATCACCCCCGGTCCCCTGCTGTTCCAACAGCAGCCAGACATTGTCTGGGGCTTGATTGCTTCGCTGTTCATTGCCAACGTCATGCTGCTCATACTGAACGTTCCAATGGTGCGTCTGTTCACCCGCATCCTTGCCGTGCCGAACTGGGCACTGGTGCCGGTGATTGCAATCATTACCGCCATCGGTGTGTATGCCGTGCACGCCACGACCTTTGACCTGTTCCTGATGATTGGTATCGGCATCTTCGGTTATATCCTGCGCAAGCTCGATTTCCCGCTGTCGCCGTTGCTGCTCGGCTTTATCCTTGGCGGCCTGATGGAGCAGAACCTGCGCCGCGCCCTGTCAATCTCCAACGGCGGCCTGGATATTCTCTGGTCGAGCCCGATCAGCATGACGGTCTGGACGCTGACTGCGGTGATGCTGGCATTTCCACTGCTGCGCATCTGGCGCAAGCGCAGCCTCCAGCGTCGCGCCCTGGCCGATGTCTGAGCGGCCCTCGCAGCTGTTCTGGGCCACAGGGCTGGTCGGTCTGGCAGGCGGGTATCTCGCCAGCCAGGTCGGCTGGCCGCTGCCATGGATGGTCGGCTCGCTGCTGGCGATCATCCTGGTGCGCTGCCTGACGCCCTGGCAATTGAGCGAAATTCCCGGCGGGCGTAAATGCGGGCAGTGGATCATCGGCATCGGCATCGGCCTGCACTTCACCCCGGCGGTAGTCGAGCAGGTGGCGAGCAATTTCGGTCTGATCTTCTGCGGCGCATTGATTACCAGCGTCTCCAGCGTCGTTGGCATCTGGTTGCTGCGCCGTACCGGTGAAGACCGCGCTACGGCGTTTTTTTCCAGCATGCCTGGCGGCTCCGGGGAGATGGTCAATCTCGGTGCCCGCAACGGTGCGGTGCTCAGTCAGGTCGCTGCCGCACAGAGCCTGAGGGTACTGGCGGTGGTGCTATGCGTACCGGCGCTGTTCAAATACCTGCTGGGCGATGGCGTTGCCATTACCCACAACGGTAGTGTCAGCTGGGGCTGGCTGGCGTTGATCTGCCCGTTGGCTATCGTCATGGCATGCCTGTGGCAGCGCCTGAAACAGCCCAATCCCTGGCTGTTCGGCCCGCTGCTGGTTGCAGCCGTCGCCAGTGTCGGCTTCGATCTGCAAATTGCCCTGCCCGACGGCGCCAGCCAGATCGGCCAATGGCTGATTGGCAGCGGCCTGGGCTGTCACTTCAATCGGGCATTCTTCCGCCGGGCGCCCTCCTTCCTCGGGCGCACCTTGATCGCCACGGCGTTAAGCATGCTGATCGCAGCCGTTGCTGCCTGGACCTTGAGCCATCTGACCCAGCTGGACCTGCGTTCCTTGACCCTGGGCATGATGCCCGGCGGTATCGCGGAAATGAGCCTGACCGCCGAGACCTTGCAGTTATCGGTTCCGCTGGTGACGGCGTTGCAGGTGATGCGTTTGCTGTTCGTGCTGTTTCTGGCCGAACCACTGTTTCGTCACTGGCACGCAGAGCAAAGTACACATCCGGACCGAAACGAAAAAGGAAGCTGACGCTTCCTTTTTCACGGTGGATTACTGATGTCAGGGAGTGTCGTAGGGCAAAGGATCGGCAGGGTTACAGCCCCCTCCAAACTCCGCTGAGCCTTCGATTGTTTTGTCCAGCCCTACATCAGGACGCCAGGGCTCAATATTCCAGGTGGGTTTATTTCTGGCGATGATGAAATGGCAAATGAGTTGATGCCTCAATCCGTGCGTATTTTTCCAGTAAACCGGATCAGCGTAATCTCGTACGAGCTCATCAAAGAAATGCGCGGTGTCCTGATCTGTAATCTGCCGTCCACAGGTAGTCGGAGTAATTTCAAGCGAGTACTGATTGTCTCTGTACTTCCACGCTGCACGCTCAATGTATTGTTGGCATGATCCGGCTGCTTTCTCATATTTGCTGAACGTAGAAGCGTCTACCGGTTGAGGGGGAATGCTATCGACCGACCCTGCATATCCAGTCAATGACACAGCCCCCATCAAAACACCCACCCCACTGCACTTGATTGCACTGGTTACCTTCATGGTTATTCCCTGCGCTAGGTCGGTCGGAGGCGGGTTAATACCTCACCGTGATTCGAGTCTGCAGGCGTTGTTATAACCATTGGGCGTATCACCACGCACCTGACAAAAATGCCAGGTAGTTACCTTTACAAAGGTGGCAACGCCCACTCGACCGGCGTCAGGCCGTGTTGTTCGAGGAACTTGTTGGTCCGGCTGAAATGCCCACAGCCGAGGAACCCGCGGTAGGCGGACAACGGCGACGGGTGCACCGACTTGAGCACCAGATGCTTGGTGCCATCGATCAGCGTCTGCTTGCTCTGCGCATGGGCGCCCCAGAGCAGGAACACCGTGTTGGGCTGATGCTCGCTGACCAGTTCGATGATGCGGTCGGTGAAGAACTCCCAGCCCTTCTTGGCGTGCGAGGCGGCATTGGCCCGCTCCACGGTCATGGTGGTATTGAGCAGCAACACACCTTGATCCGCCCAGTGCTGCAGGCAGCCATGCGTGGGAATCTCGATGTTCAGGTCGCGGTGCAATTCCTTGTAAATGTTGACCAGCGACGGCGGCGTGGGAATCCCCGGCTGCACCGAAAAACACAGACCATGGGCCTGGCCAGGGCCGTGGTAGGGATCCTGGCCGAGGATCACCACTTTCACCTGATCCAGCGGCGTGGAATTGAGCGCGTTGAAAATCAACGGGCCCGGTGGATAAATCTCTTTGCCCGCCGCATATTCCTGGCGCAGGAATTCCCGCAGTTGCTGCATATAAGGCTGGTCGAACTCGGCGCGCAGCGCTTCTTTCCAGCTCGGTTCAAGTTTGATGCGATCGTCGTCAGTCATGGGGCCATCCGTAAACAATGGCGCGACACTAGGAAAGCTGCCGGTGCTTGTCAATCGATCCGACCGGCGACCGTCATAATCGCCAACAGCGACCATACTTGTCCGGATCAAAACAAAGAGGTCCGCCATGGCTGCCGTACAGTGCGAAGAACTCACCGGCGTCGATGGTGCCCGTATCGGCATCGCCACACTGAATGCGCCTCAGACACTCAATGCCTTATCACTACCGATGATCGAGGTGCTCGACGAGCAACTCACGATCTGGGCCAATGACCCGGACATCGTCTGCGTATTGCTGCGCGGTACCGGACCCAAGGCCTTCTGTGCCGGCGGTGAGGTGCGCAGCCTGGCCGAGGCTTGTCGCCACCACCCGGGTGAGGTGCCGCCACTGGCCGCGCACTTCTTCGCCGCAGAATATCGCCTGGATTACCGTCTGCACACTTACCCCAAACCCTTGCTGTGCTGGGGCCACGGGCATGTGCTCGGCGGTGGCATGGGCCTGCTGCAAGGCTCCAGCGTGCGCATCGTCACGCCAAGCAGCCGTCTGGCCATGCCGGAAATCAGTATCGGCCTGTACCCCGATGTCGGCGCCAGCTGGTTTCTCGCGCGCTTGCCAGGCAAGCTCGGCTTGTTTCTCGGCCTAACCGGCGCGCCGATCAACGCCAGGGATGCCCTGGACCTGGGCCTGGCCGACCGCCTGCTTGGGGAAAACCAGCAAAAAGAACTGCTCGACGACCTGCTGCAACTGAACTGGCAGGAACAAACCGCCCTGCAGCTCAACAGCCTGCTCAAAGCCCAGCAGAACGGGGGGCAGAGTCAACTGCCCGAAGCCCAGTGGCTGCCACGGCGCAAACAGATTGACGCACTGCTCGATGTCGCCGATCCGGTGTGTGCCTGGCGCGCCATCGCACAGCTGCGCAATCACTCCGACCTGCTGCTGGCCAAAGCCGCGCAAACCATGCTTGAAGGCTGTCCGCTGACCGCTCACCTGGTCTGGGAGCAGATCCAACGGGCACGGCACCTGTCACTGGCCCAGGTATTCCAGATGGAATACGCCATCAGTCTCAATTGCTGTCGGCATCCAGAGTTCAGTGAAGGTGTGCGTGCGCGTTTGATCGACAAGGACCAGAAACCGCGCTGGCACTGGGCGGACATCACCCAGGTGCCAACAGCAGTAATCCAGGCGCACTTTCGCAAGGCCTGGGAAGGCCGCCATCCATTGGCGGACCTGGCCTGAATGGCCTAACGATGCCAGTTACCGTCGCGCCGGCCATCGCCATTGCGGTCGTGGCGTGAATTGCCCTGGCGATAACGGTCATAGCCACGACCTGGGTAGGGCTTGTAGTAATGATCCGGTGCCGAGCGGTAATAGTGCGGCGTCGCGCGGTTGTAATGAGGCGTCGAGCGGTAATAGTGCGGCGTTGAACGGTAATACTTTGGTGGCGGCGAGTAGTAACGCGGTTGCGGCACCACATAGTAACCACGGTTGTATTGATAGCCAGGCTGGTAATAGCCCGGATAGCCATAGCGATCAGCGGTATAGACTTCGGTGCGATGGTAGTAACCGTTACCTCCGTAAGGAACACAGCCGGCGGTCAGCAAACTCAGCATTGCAACAAGCAAAAGTCGGCGATACATGGCGGCCTCCTGGACCGCGAAACTGCCCATCCCAGCGGCGCTGGTCGGCGTCGATCGGCAAGCGCTGACCGACACAGATTAAGACCACATAAAGCCGATCCGGTGCCCTTGCCGCAATAATTTGCAACAAGGGTAATACCCTTGATATTTATCCAGTTATTTTCCGGCCGTAACACTAGAATGAACGGCATTGGCCTATATCAAGGGAATGCCATATTGCCTCGCTCCGCCCTGTTTTCGCAGCGTTCGCTGATCCTGACCTTGCTGTTGTTGCTTGGCTGCGGCTTCCTGGCCACGTCGCTGCTGAGCTATTACGCCTCGCGCAGTTCGATCCGCGAAAGCATCGTCAACACCGAGCTGCCACTGACCTCCGACACGGTCTATTCGGAAATCCAGAAGGATCTGGTGCGACCGATCCTGATCTCCTCGATGATGGCCCACGACACCTTCCTGCGTGACTGGGCACTGGGCGGTGAACGCGACCCGGCGCAAATCTCCCGCTACCTCAATGAAGTCATGGGCCAGTACCGTGCCTACACCGCATTTTTCGTCTCCAGCGCCACTGGCAACTACTACCAGGCGCAAAAAGGCGTAATGAAGAAAATCGACCCGCAGGAGCCGCGCGACGCCTGGTACTACCGGGTGCTGAAACTGGACGCGCCCTATGAAATCAACGTCGACCTGGACATGGCCAACCAGGACAAGCTGACGGTGTTCATCAACTACCGCGTGTTCGACTACAGCGGCAACTTCATCGGTGTCGCCGGCATCGGTCTTACGGTCGAAGCCGTGGTGCGCCTGATCGATGACTACCAGCAGCGCTACCAGCGTCAGGTGTACTTCGTCGATCCGCAAGGCAACGTGGTGTTGACCGGCTCAAAGGGCGGTGCCCATGGTGCCCGCACGGGCCAGTCGCTACGCGAACTGGACGGTTTGCGGGAATTGCTCAGGCAGATGCCACAACCGGTCAGCGGCAGCCATGAATACCTGAGCAGTGACGGTCACAGTCACTTTCTCAACGTGCGCCTGGTGCCAGAGCTGAACTGGTACCTGTTCGTCGACAAACGCGAAGACGGCGCCCTGGATAACATCCGCCAGTCGCTGTACCTGAACCTGGTGATCTGCACCATCATCGGCCTGGTGGTGCTGTCGCTGCTCAACGCCATGGTCAAGCGCCATCAGGACAATATCGAAACCCTGGCCACCCGTGACAGCCTCACCGGCCTGCCCAACCGCCGCGGCTTCGACCTGCTGGCCGCCCAGGCGCTACAAGAATCCCAGCGCGAGCCCAAGCCACTGGTCGCCTTGCTGATCGATCTCGATCACTTCAAGCAACTCAACGACACCCATGGCCACCTGGCCGGGGACGAAGTCCTGCGCCAGTTCGCTGACGTACTGGAAAACTGCCTGCGCCAGGCGGATATTATCTGTCGCTGGGGTGGCGAGGAGTTCATCGTACTGCTCAAGGACACCGACGGTGCTCATGCCCAGGAAGTAGCGGAAAAGCTCCGCCTGCACACCGAACAACGGGATTTCAGCTTCGCCGACAAAGTGATCCGCTTGACCACCAGCATCGGCTTGAGCAGCCTGCAGCCGGAGGATACCCTGCACAGCCTGATCGCCCGCGCCGATCATGCGCTGTACCGCGCCAAGCAAAGTGGACGCAACCGTGTCTGCGTAGAAATGCCCAGGTCCGACTATGAATGACACCCAACGCTGCCCCGCCTGTGGCGCCAGCAACCGCTGCAGCCTCGCCGACCCGCGCACAGCGGCCCAGGCGTGCTGGTGCTACAGCGTCAGCATCGCCGCCGAAGTGCTTGAGGCGTTGCCTGTCGAACAGCGCAACAAGGCTTGCCTGTGCCCCGCCTGCGCCCAGGTGCTGGAACAACTGGAAGCGGCAAAACCCGTCGGCGAGCGTTAAACTGCAGCGCCCTGCACCTGGCCTTGTATGCGTCTCGATCGATTCCTCAGCAACCTGCCCTGCTTCAACCGTCAGCAAGTACGCCTGCTGCTGGCAGAACGACGGGTGCGTGTGGACGGTTATTGCGTCAGCGACCCACGCCTGGAAGTGCGTGAATTCAGCCGCATCGAGGTCGATGAACAGTTGCTGCAGGCCGGACGTGCGGCGCGCTACCTGATGCTGCACAAACCCCAGGGCTGCGTCAGCGCCACCCAGGACCCGGAGCACCGCACCGTGCTCGACCTGATCGATGAAGCGGACAAGCACGAGTTGCACATTGCCGGACGCCTGGACTTCAACACCACCGGCCTGATGCTGCTGACCAACGACGGCCAATGGTCACGACGCCTGACCCAGCCGCAAACCAAACTGCCGAAGATCTACTACGTCGAAACCGAGCAGGTCATCGAAGCCCATTACCTCGAAAAATTCCAGCAGGGCTTCTACTTCGCCTTCGAGGACCTCACCACCCTGCCCGCCGAACTGACCCAGCTCGGCCCGCGCAGCGCGCGCCTGAGCATCGTTGAAGGCCGCTACCATCAGGTCAAGCGCATGTTCGGTCACTTCGACAACAAGGTGCTGCGCCTGCACCGCGAAGCCATGGGCCCGCTGCACCTGGACCCCGGTTTGCGTCCCGGCGAGTACCGCGCGCTCTATCCCGAGGAAATCCTGGCGATCTGAGGTCACGACCGCCGGGCAGAAAAGTTTCGTCAATTTCCCCAAAGGCACTTGCGGGTTACTCCGCTGCCTGCTTGAATCCAATCGTCGGTCTGCATGTGACCAATCAGTCACGCCCGTAGTCCAAGACACCTTTTTGCTGGCTACCCGTGCCTTGAAGCACCGGAGTCCGGCAGATTGCCCACCTAGAACAATACCCGTCGACCGGCGTTACAGGATCGACAAGGGCCCTCAGTTTCTCTTCAAGGCGTATGCCTACCTGTCATAAAGAACGCGCATCCTTGCATGTGCGAACACCCTTTTTGCGCCAGGAGTCGACGACATGAGGCCAGAAATTGCTGTGCTTGATATACAAGGTCAGTATCGGGTTTACACGGAGTTCTATCGCGCAGACGCCGCTGAGAAGACAATCATCCTGATCAATGGCTCGCTGGCCACGACGGCCTCGTTTGCCCAGACGGTGCGCAGCCTGCACCCGCAATTCAACGTGGTGCTCTACGATCAGCCCTATGCCGGCAAGTCCAAGGCACACAACCGCCACGAGCGGCTGCTGACCAAGGAAACCGAGGGGCAGATCCTCCTCGAGCTGATCGACCACTTCGCCGCCGACCATGTGATGTCGTTTTCCTGGGGCGGCGCCTGCACCCTGCTGGCCCTGGCGCACAAGCCACGGCGCATCGAAAAGGCCGTGGTCAGCTCGTTCTCGCCGGTGATCAACGAGCCGATGCGCGAGTACCTTGAACGTGGCTGCCAGTACCTCAGTGCCTGTGACCGCTACCAGGTCGGCAACCTGGTCAACGACACCATCGGCAAACACCTGCCATCGCTGTTCAAGCGCTTCAACTACCGGCACGTCAGCAGCCTGGACAACCACGAATACGCGCAGATGCACTTTCACATCAACCAGGTGCTCGACCACGACCTGGACAATGCCCTGCGCTCGGCCCGGGTGATCGACATTCCGGTGCTGTTCATCAACGGCGAGTGGGACGAATACACCACCAGCGATGACGCCCGGCAGTTCAGCCAGCATGTGCGCAACAGCCACTTCAGCGAAATCCGCGCCACCGGCCACTTCCTCGACATGGAACACAAGGCGGCCAGCAACGCCACGCGTGACGCCTTGCTGGGTTTCCTCAAACCCGCCGTCCGGGAGTCGCGCATCCGTAATCAGCACGTCCAGGAGCATCATGCACTGGCGATCTGAATACCCTGGTTGGCGGTAGCGCAGCCTCCTGCATCAACGGCCCGAACGGGCAGAAGGAAGATGCATGACCCCGCACTACCGGCCAACGACCCAGGCTTTTTGCACAACAAGGCTTCAAATCGCAGAGCACTTCTGGTACAACGTCAGCCCTGCAAGCGGGTGTCGTATAATGGCATTACTCCAGCTTCCCAAGCTGATAACGAGGGTTCGATTCCCTTCACCCGCTCCAGCCCTTCATTCCCCCGTTATCCCATCCCTTCCCGCAACACCCCACAACCCCGAAAGCATTGACTCAAAACCATCCCCAGCCAATCCCTTCTATTCCCAGCCATTCCCCCACTACCCTTGATTCCGTGTATGGCGGGATATATGGTGCAGAACTGTTCGAACCAAACCATACAAAAACCACCATGAAGCGATCCGAAATCAAGCGCCGGCCATTGGCCGATACGGCGCTGGCTTCCCTGGAACCAGAGGAAAAGGAATACCGCGAAAATTATGGAGTTGATCGGCTCTATTTCATGGTTGGCAGCACCGGCCGGAAGCGCTGGGAACTGAGATTCAAGAAGCCCGATGGTAAATGGGGATGGCACGGCCTTGGTTCCTATCCTGACGTTCCCGCCAAAAAGGCCAGGGACAAAGCGCAGGATGCAAAGAGGCTGAACGCTGGCAGCGTTGATCCCATCACCCGCAAAGCAAACCGCAAGGCGTCCAGGGATGCGGCAGAGACGGACACTTTCAGAGCCGCCGATCTGTGGCTTGAAAAGAAGATCGAGGACGGTCGCGCCGAGAAGACACTCGCTGGAATCAATGGCGCTCTGACGAACGACATATTGCCAGCCCTTGGCAAAAAGCCTTTGAGCAAGATCACCCGGGCCGACTGCGCCAACCTGCAAGCAAGCATCGAGGGTCGCGGAGCCCACAACACCGCCGAAAAGGTACGCGTGTGGGTAGCGGCACCATCGTACGCACGGCCCCATGGCTTACTCTACTGTCCTGCCGGGCTCGTATCCGTCAATCGGTAAAAGTGATAAATTTCCGCAAATTTTAAAATGCAGTGCCGCACATACGCCGCATAAACAGGAACTTCCCTATGGACGCTGTCACTCCACCAAAAACAAGAATCGGGATACTGCATGCCCTTAGGGGCTTTGCTGCCCTACTGGTTGTGTATGGGCACATGTTTTCAGTTGGCTTCAATGACTCTGTATCGCCCCATTACTACGTACCAGCCATCACAGGGACGGCCATATCAGAAAGCCAACGATTTCTGGAAGCTTACTATCTATCGTTTGAATTACTGCTTGCCAGTCTCGGCACAAACTCCGGGCATCTAGGTGTCATGCTGTTCTTCCTTATAAGCGGCTTTGTTATCAGTATCAGCATCAACAAAACCAACCAGTTAACCTTTTTGGCTAGGCGTGCAGCCAGGATATATCCGAGCTGCATTGCGGCAGTGATTGCAACGGCCATCCTCGTTAAGCTGTACTGCAACTTCTACGGCGCTGAATATCCATTCAGTCTTGGGAATGTACTCAATTCCGCAACTCTGACGTCTGGCTGGCTAGGTCAAGGCGCGGTGATTCCAGTCCTTTGGACCCTATCCGTAGAAATCATATTTTACTTGGTGCTTAGCGCTGTTGCAGCCAGTACCAAATCAAAGCTTGGGCTCAAGGAATTAACCATTGCATCACTTGCGTGTATTGCTCTTGTTTCGATAGGCGCAATGCCACTAGAAAGACTGAGCAACTGGCCGACCGTCGTTGCCGCACTTAAATGGACGTCATTTGTTGCGGTGAACGTTGCCTACATGCTGATAGGTTCGGCGGTATTCCTTCTCTACTCACGCTCTGTGAGCGTATTGCAAGGCAGTATCGGAATAGCAACAACAATCGCCCTTTACGGGATAGCAATTTTTATTTTCTCAACTCAGCGAGAGCCAATAGGCGCGAGTTTCTTTGGTGGACTGGGTATCCTTGCTATGTTCGTCGCAATACTAGTACTTGGCCAAAGTATGAACCCAAGAGGGATCATAAAGTTTTACGGTGATATCAGTTACCCGCTTTATTTATGTCACATACCGCTTGCCTGGATAGTTCTCTACGAAACTACAAGGCATGGAATTAGCTTGCACGTTGGCGCAGCGCTTTCAATTGCGGTGATAACTTTTGTATCCTGGATCCTTCACATAGCAATCGAGAGGCCATCGCAGGAGTGGAGTAAAAAGCTGAGCATTTCCATTCCCCGCAAAGCAGCGGCCGCAGCTTCTCAGTAAGGTAATCGGCCAAACCAGTGGCAGGTTAGGGCGAGCCCGCCACTGGTAACCGCTCAGGCTGGATAGGTTTGAGCCACCCAGTTCACCGTACCTACACGATGGTTTCCCGATTGAACAATTTCTGGAGGGGAGCCCTGAGTAACGGTGCCATGCACGCAATTGTGGATATCAGAAAACAAGTGCCCACCCGCTCCAGCCCCTTCAAGACATTCAGCCTGAACATCCCTGCCCTCGCTCCAGGGCGACAAAACCTTCATCTCATTTCCCGCTGATCACCCGCGTCCACAGCCGCGTGCTCAAACGCATGCCCGCCGGTGACAAGGTCTTGATCGGAAACAGCGAATCGAGCACCGAAGACGGTGGATAGATCGCCGGGTTGTCGCGTAATTCCGGCGTGATGTATTCCAGCGCGGCGGCATTGCCGTTGGGGTATTTCACCGCGTTGCTGATATTGGCATCACCTTCGGCTCGAGCAGGTAATTGAGGTAGGCATAGGCGCTTTCCAGGTGCGGCGCGCCCTTGGGGATCACCACCATGTCGACCGCCACCGTGGAGCCTTCGCGCGGGATGCTGTAGCCGATGTTCACCCCGTTGCCGGCCTGCTGCGCGCTGCTCATGGCCTGCAGTACGTCGCCGCTGAAGCCGATGGCCACGCAGATGTTGCCGTTGGCCAGGTCACTGACGTACTTCGACTGGTGGAAATAGCTGATGTAGGGACGAATCGTCATCAAGGCGGCTTCGGCCTTTTTCAGGTCTGCCGGATCCTGGCTATGTGGGTCCAGCCCCAGGGTCTTGAGGGTGATCGAGACGATCTGGGTCGGATTGTCGAGAAACGCCACGCCGCACTGGCTGAGCTTCTCGATGTTCTCCGGCTTGAACAGCATGTCCCAGGACTGGGTCACGTCGGTGTTGCCAAAGATCGCCTTGATCTTGTCAACGTTGTAGCCGATGCCGGTGGTTACCCACATGTAGGGAATCGCGTAGCGGTTGCCCGGGTCGCTGGCCTCGAGGATTTTCATCAGCTTGGGGTCGAGGTTGTTCCAGTTCGGCAGCTTGCTGCGATCCAGCTCCTGAATGGCCCCGGCCTTGATCAGGCGCGGCAGGAAGTGGTTGGATGGGCTGGCCAGGTCATAGCCACTGCTGCCGGTCATCAACTTGGCCTCGGTGGTCTCGTTGCTGTCGATCAGGTCGTAGGTGGTCTGGATCTGGGTGCGACGAGTGAACTCGCTCAGGGTGTCGTCGGCGATGTAACCACTCCAGTTGGCAATGTTGACGGTTTCAGCCGCCTGGGCCGTCGTGGTCAGCAACGCCATCGACAACAGGGTCATGCAGGTGCGCTTGATCATGGGGTGCCTCTCTTGTTTTTGTTGCGGCGTGTGCGCCGAAGGGTTCAACGTTCGTTGCGGGCCCGCCAGACTTCCCAGGCCATGCGGGCTTTGGCGCCCATGTCGAAGAACGGCCTGGGTGGCAGATAGCCCGGTTTGGCCTGGCCGAGAACATCGCTGAGCAAGGCCGAGTCGGCGCCAATCGCCATCTCGACCAGCAAGCGTCCCCACAAGGTGCCGCGGGCAACGCCGGAACCGTTGCAACCGGCGACCGTATGCAGGCCGTCATCGACCCTGGCGAAATACGGCTCACCAGAACGGGTGCCGCTCAGATGGCCGGTCCAGGTGTACTCGAGGTCTTGTGCGTTGATGCCGGGGAAGCGCTTTTGCAGCCCCAGCAGGTGCTCGCGTTGGCGCGCCGCCAGTCCTCGGGCGTCAATGTCGTGCTGGCGGTACTCGACGGTATTGCGAATCAACAGGCGATGCCCCGGCAGCAAGCGCAGCGTGCACCCGCCTGGCAAGGTGGAGAGCACACCCCAGCCCTGCTCGTCGAACAGGCTCTGCCAGTGGTCTTGCGTCAACGGGCGGGTGATGCTGGCGCTCAGCTCCAGCGGGAACGTGCCACTGCGCTTCACCCCGACCCTTGGCAAGAACGCGCCCACACAAATCAGTACCTGTTTTGCCTGCACCTCGCCGCCTGCAGTACGGGCTGTCCAGCCCTTGCCCGGCGCACGCTGCAAATCGCTGACCGCAGTGTGTTCGTAGACTTCGACTTGCGCAGGCAGGCTGTCGGCCAGGCCTTTGACGTAGCGCGCAGGCTGCAGCAGCCCGTTCCCACCAGCACAGTGAATGGCTCGACTATAAAACGCTGTACCCAACCGTTGTTTGAGGTCGCCCGCGTCGAGGAAGCGTGCCTGGGCGCCAACCGCCTTCAACGTCTCCAGGGTCTGCTCGACAGCGTCGAGGTGCGCAGGCTCGTGCACGGCAAAGTGGTAGCCGTCATTGCTGAGTTCGCAGTCGATAGCCAGTTCGGCGATGCGCTGGCGGACCTCAATGCCGGCCGCAACGCCAATCCGCGAAGCAACCTGATAGGCCGAAAATCCCGGGGTGCCGACCAGCTCGCTGGCACCAGGCAACTCATGGCTGACCACAAAGCCCGAGTTGCGCGCAGAAGCACCCTGGGCAACCCGCTGGCGGTCAAGCAAAGCAATACGCTGAGACGGAAAACGGCTGGCCAGGGTATGCGCTGCCGAAAGGCCGGTGATGCCACCGCCGATGATCAGCCAGTCGACCTTTTGCCGGCCTTCGAGCCGCGGCCGCACAGCAGATTCGCCAGCCAGGGCGATCCAGCCACAGTGGTTGTTCATTGTCTGTCACTCCTCCACAATCAATGCGCAGGAGTTATTGGCAATAACCCGCTGATGCGCCGTGTACACCTTTAATCTACGGGCATATGGGCATTGACTCTAACGCTAAAAACTCATCCATCCATTCGGATTTAGCATGGATAAAATGCTTCGCGTGCCCTCTTTGCAGGCATTGCAAACGCTGGTCAAAGTGGCCGATACCAGCAGCTTCACCGAAGCTGCCCGGCAGTTGCATCTGACCCAGAGTGCTATCAGCCGACAGGTTCAGCAGCTCGAAGAGCACTACCAGACCGTGCTGTTCGAGCGCACCAGTCGCAAGGTGGCGCTGACCACGCAGGGGCGCGAGGTGTACGAGGTCGCCCGGGAGATGTTGAAGTCGTTGCGAGGCCTGGAACAACGACTGGCACCGGCGTCGCTTGACCGCCCTTTTCGCATTCGCGTTTTCGTGTCGCTGGCGGTGCGCTGGCTGCTGCCCAGGTTGAGCTCGTTCTACACTGTCAATCCCGGCCTCTGCCTGTCGATCGAGACCGTCAGCGGCGAGCTGGTCGACACCGGCGGCGACTGCGATGCCTATGTGCTGTATCTGCCCGACGGGCTGGACGAGCGTCCACTGACACTGTTGTTCGAGGAGTACCTGATTCCGGTCTGCGCGCCGACCTTCAGTGATGGCCGGACACCCCCGCGTGCGCTCGACGAACTTGAACAGCATGCCCTGATCCACGGTTCCACCCGACGGCATGAGTGGACGGTATGGCTACAGGCACAGCAGGACCCGTCCGAGCGCAGCTTCAAACATATAATGTTCAACCTCGACGACCTGGCCCTGGATGCCGCGGGCCGCGGTCTGGGTGTCGCCATGACGGACCGGATGCTGGCCCACGACGCACTGATGCGTGGCGACCTGATAGTCCCCTTCGGCGAGGCGCTGAAGACCGGCGCGGTCTATGCGCTGTGGTTGCGCGACAGCGGCATGACCCACCCCGCCTGCCACGCAGTATTGAACTGGTTCGAGGAACAGATTGAACAGACCGCCACCTCGACCAGCGGCACGCTCGCCCCACTGATCCAGCCCCGTCCCTGACGACCTCTGGCGTTGTATGATGGCAGGCTCATGGCCATGTGCCCGCAGTAATTGAAAGAGAACGCAATGACAATTTTTTTCCTAGGGTGGACCGCGCAGTACGAACAAAGGATGGTCCATCATCTGGCTGCTTCCCACGACGTAAAAATGCTGGTGGCTCCGAAGTGGATGAAGCGTGTCGGGCGCTATCTCAATTCATTCAGCAAAGGCCGCAATCGCCCAACGCGAGGACATCATTGGCTGGCCGATCAGTTGATGAAGCCGCACAAGGTCAAACAGGATGACATTCTGATCTGCAATGAAGGCCAGTTCCGTCGCGGCCTCAACCCGGCAATAGTGGAGCGCTTCAAAGGCCATAAGGTGCTGATGGTCCGCGACCTGGTCACGGCGTCGTTCATTGATGCCCTGCGGCCACGTTTTGACAAACTCTACAGCTTCGACAAGGCGCAATGCGATGCCTTGGGGCTGGACTACCTCAATCAGTTCTTTCCCTTCGGCTTCGACGAAGCGCTGCGCCTCGCCGAGCAGAGTGGCGACAATCGCACTGCACCTGCTTGCTTCTTCCTCGGGCGGGACAAAGGGCGTTCAGCGCTGGTGGAGTCAGTCGCCCAGGTGCTTGAAAAAAACGGCTGTCAGGTTGATTTCCATTTAGTACCCGACTCCACCTCGCTGCCAGCGTCACGCTTCTACATCGATGATGTACTGCCTTATGCAGAAAATATCCGCCGTTCCATGGCCGCCGACATTCTGTTGGAAATCAATCAACCCGGCCAGGCCGGCATCACCCTGCGAACCCTTGAAGCGGCTTATTTCAACAAGCGGCTGATCACCAATAACGCATCGGTCAAGACGCTGGATATCTATCGCCCTGAAAACATATATGTCATTGAAGACAATGACTTCAGCGGGCTGGCGGATTTTCTCGGCGGACAGCCGGTGCGCCTGAACCATGAGGCGCTGTATGGTTACAGCCCGGAGGCAATGATCCAGCACGTCATCCAGGACATGCGCCCGACACACTCGCATAACGCGTGACCAGCATCACCTTTTGATCTGGCGCCCTGCTCTGGAGCACGCAATACGCTTTAATTAACGCTATTGCGTATTCCTCAGCCTTGTTGCGAAACACTCGAAAGGATCCACTCATGCTGCTTTCTCGCTGGCTCCCAGGCCTGGCCAATCTCCTGCATTATCGCCGCGAGTGGTTCCATGCCGACCTGCAGGCCGGGTTATCGGTGGCGGCGATTCAGATCCCGATCGCCATCGCCTATGCGCAGATCGTCGGCCTGCCGCCGCAATACGGGCTCTATGCCTGCATTTTGCCGATGATGGTCTACGCCCTGGTCGGCAGTTCGCGGCAGTTGATGGTCGGCCCGGATGCGGCGACCTGCGCCATGGTCGCCGGGGCCATTGCGCCGCTGGCGCTGGGTGACCCCTCCCGATTGGCGCAATTGTCGGTGATTGTCACCATACTGGTCGGCCTGATGCTGATCGGGGCCGGGCTGGCGCGCGCCGGCTTTATCGCCAGTTTCTTCTCACGCCCGATTCTGATCGGTTACCTCAACGGCATCGGTCTGAGTCTGCTGGCGGGCCAACTGGGGAAGGTGCTGGGCTTTCAGATCGAAGGCAACGGCTTCATTCTCAGTTTGATCAACCTGCTGCAACGCCTGGAGGAAATCCACTGGGTGACGCTGAGTATCGGACTGATCGGCCTGGCGTTGCTGATCTGGTTACCGCGCCGATTCCCCCGGCTACCCGCCGCGCTGGTGACGGTGGTGCTGGCGACACTGGTGGTCGGCGTGTTCGGCCTGGACCGCTTCGGCGTAGCGATTCTCGGCCCGGTGCCAGCCGGGATGCCGGAACTGGCCTGGCCAAAAACCAACCTCGAGGAAATGAAAAGCCTGCTGCGTGACGCCCTGGGTATCGCCACCGTGAGTTTCTGTAGCGCGATGCTGACCGCCCGCAGCTTTGCCGCCCGGCATGGCTATGCGATCAATGCCAACCACGAGTTCCTCGCTCTGGGGGTGACCAACATTGCCGCCGGGATTTCCCAGGGCTTCGCCGTCAGCGGCGCCGACTCGCGTACGGCGGTCAACGACATGGTCGGTGGCAAGAGCCAGCTGGTGGGCATCATCGCCGCCCTGGTGATCGCGATGATCCTGTTGTTCTTCACCGCCCCCATGGCCTGGATTCCCCAGGCAGCGCTGGGCGCAGTACTGCTGATGGCCGGCTGGGGCCTGATCGACGTGAAATCCCTGGGCAAGATCTACAAGCTCAGCCGTTTCGAATTCTGGCTGTGTGTGCTGACCACCGTGGGCGTGCTCGGCGTCGGGGTGTTGCCGGGCATCATCATCGCCGTGACCCTGGCCATCCTGCGCCTGCTCTACAGCATCTACCAACCCACCGACGCGGTGCTCGGCTGGGTGCCAGGTGTGGAAGGCCAGGTTGATATCGAAGGACACAAGGACGCGCGTACGGTCAAAGGCCTGGTGGTGTATCGCTTCGACGACGCGATCCTGTTCTTCAATGCCGACTACTTCAAGATGCGCCTGCTCGAAGCAGTGCAACGCGAACTGGAGCCACGTGCAGTGCTGTTCGATGCCGAGGCGGTCAGTTCCATCGACGTCAGCGGCATTGCGGCGCTACGGGAAGTGCGTGAAACCCTTGAGGCGCGCGGCATCCACTTCGGCATTGCGCGGGCGCGCGGGCGCTTTCTGCGTATGCTGGTGCGATCGGGGATCGCCCGGGAAATGGAGAACGGGATGCTGTTCGGCTCGGTGCGTTCGGGAATTCGGGCGTATCGGTTGTGGCGTAACCGCATGCGCAGGGAAGCAATGACTGAATAATCGCGGGGCAAGTCGGATCGCCGCGCCGCCGCTCCCACAGGTTGCAGCTTTCCTGTGGAAGCGGGCTTGCCCCGCGATGAAGCTGGCATTAACGCTGCGGCATCAGCCCCGGCAAGGCATGCATCAGGGCATTGACCGCGAAACCGATGAACATCACCCCGCAAGCACGGGTGATCCACAGTTCATAGCGGGTGTAGAGCGTGCGCACATGACGCGCGCCGACAATGGCGATGAGAATCACATAGGCCAACAGGCCGCCAACAAAACTCAGGGCAATTAGCGCTGGCAGCATCGACCATTCCAGGGTTTCGGCGCGGCTGGAGATCAGCGCGGTAAAAGTCGCCACTGCAACCGGGTAGGCCTTGGGATTGGTCAGGCCAAACACGATGCCGTGCCAGAACGGCTGGCGTACCGGGCCCTGCTCGCCCTGGCCATTACCCGGACGGCTGCGCAGTGCGCGCAAGCCCAGCCAGAACAGGTACAGGCCGCTGAGCAGACCGAGGATGTCGAACACCGAGCTGCCGATCTGGCGCGCACCGACAATCGCCACCAGTGCCGTGCTGCACCACAGCACGTCGCCCAGCAGATGACCGCAGAGGAAACCGGCCCCGGCCTTGCGCCCGCGCGACGCGCCAATGCCCAGCACCGCGAGCACGCCCGGCCCCGGGGTGATGCCATAGATAAATCCGGAAGCCAGCACGGCAAACAGCAGCGAGAAGGTCATCGGCGATTGGATCCTGAGCGAGGGCGCAAAGGCCGAAGTCTACGGCAGCCGCTGGCGTCAGGCCAGATGCTCAATAGCCCTGCGCCTCGAGGATTTGCACTTCGTTCTGCACGGGTGGTCTGGCGAAGTAACGCAGCAGCTGGCCGCTACGATTGGTGAAAATGCCATCGACACCGGCCGCCATGACCTTGGCGAAGTCCACGTCTTCATCGACGGTGTACACATGCACCAGCAGGCCTTTGTCATGGCTCAGCTGGTTCATCCAGGGTTGCACCAGGTCGGCATAGCTTTGCGCCCCGCCCGCTGTCAGTGCTGCCGAAGGTCCGGTGCCGATGGCCCCGGCGTCCTTGGCGTAATCAAGCCAGCGTTCGAACTCGGCCTTGTCCCGGGGTTGCTGGCGGGCATAGAACGCCGCCTTGTCGGTTTCGCCAGATTCGGCAAAGCTCTGCCCGGACGCAGGTTCGATGCTGCCCTTGCCGATCCACAGCAGCAGGACCTTGGGCACTTGCGGCATTTCCTTGTGCAGTAATGCCAGACTGTTGCGATCAAAGCTCTGCAGCACCACCCGCCCGGGTGTGTCGAGCCAGCCACGGGCCTGCAGACGCGCCTTCAGGTCGGCCTCGATGCCCGGGAACAAGCTCGGCACCTTGGTTTCGATATACAACCCGGGGCGCTTGTCCGGTTGGCCTTCGGCGATGTCGATGACCTCGTCCAGGGTGAGGATCTGCAAGCCCTTGAAGCGCTGCCGCGCCCGTTCGGGGCTGGCCTGATTGAACCAGCTACCGGCATCCAGCGACTTGAGCTCAGCCAGGGTAAAGGCACTGACCGGGCTGTCCTTGCGCTCGGGAAAGCGCTCGGCGACATCGCTGGTGCGCTGCAGGTTGTCATCGTGTACCGCCACCAGCACACCGTCTTTGCTGCGTTGCAGATCCAGTTCGAGATAATCCGCGCCCAGCTCCCGGGCCAGCAGATAAGCCGGGGCGGTGGACTCCGGCGCATCGAACGATGCACCGCGATGGGCAATCACTGCCGGGTGCGGGATGCCCTGGCGCGCCGCCAGTTCGCGGCCCTGATCGGCTGCGGCCAGCCCGGCCAGGGGCAACATCAGCAAACAGGCAAATGTGCGGATTCCTTGCAACGTCATGACGCTTCCTCTTCATCGCTAGCAAAACCAGCATAGTCACCGACACTGATGACAACCCGGTGGCATGTTAAAGTCGCGCCGATCACGCGACCCACCTGGAACAATGAACCCATGCCTCACACCGACCTCGACGCCAGCCTCCACCTCTGGCCTGAACTGATCGCCAAGCATCCGTGCAGCGGCCTGCTGCTGGGTAATGGCGCCAGTCGAGCGTTGTGGCGCCCGTTCACCTATTTCTCGCTGTTCGAAGAAGCCCAGCGGGTGCGTCACAAGCCCTTGAGCCTGACCGACCAGGCGTTGTTCAAATCCCTCGGCAGCGAGCTGTTCGAGCCGGTGCTCAGCGCCCTGAACACCACGGTACGCATCAACGCCGCCCTGGCAATCAGCTCGTCCGCACCGCTGAACCGCTACTACGCGATCAAGGAAGCGCTGATTCATGCCGTGCGCAGCGTGCACATCCCCTGGCGCCTGCTGCCGAAGTCGACCCTGCAACTGATCAACAGCGAACTGCGCAATTACCACAGCGTCTACTCAAGCAACTACGACCTGCTCTGCCACTGGGCCGCCAGCCAGTCCACGGAGGGTTTCCAGTCGTTGTTCGATGAGGAAGGCGTCTTCGATATCCGCCACACACGCCACCCCGGCACCCGCTTGCTGTACTTGCACGGTGGCTTGCACCTGCTCAAGCAACAGGACGGCAGTACCCGCCAGCGCAGTGCCAGCGACAGCCAGTTGCTCGATGGATTTGCCGTGAACACGCCCGGTGATGTGCCGCTGTTCGTCAACGAAAGCAGCAGCGACGACAAGCTCAAGGCGATCCGCAGTTCCGATTACCTGAGCTGGTGTCTTGGCGAACTGGCGGGGCATCAAGGCGGGCTGTGCCTGTTCGGTCAGCACCTGGACAGCAGCGACCGCCACCTGTTGCAGGCGCTCAAGCAGGCCCGCCCGGCGCACCTGGCGATTGCCATCCGGCCGTTGAGCGAGGCCTCGATAATCAGCCAGAAACAGCATTACGCCCAACGCTTTGCCGACACTGCAGACTTGCCGCTGTACTTTTTCGACGCCAGCAGCCACCCCTTGGGCGCGCCCGGCCTGGAAATCCCGGTGCCGATGCCGGTTCGCAAGCGACGCTGACAGCGCGGCAATTTCGGCGTGGCAAATAACAATCATTATCGATAGTATTCGCAGCTTTCTTTGCCGGTACGTCCTGGAAAGCTTGCATGCAACGCCCAAAATCCGACCCGCTTGCGCATGACAGCTGCCGCGGGTTTTATGCCGATATCCTGCATTTCCTGCGCAAGCGCATGGACAATGCCAGTGATGCCGCCGACATGACCCAGGACGTATTCACCCAGTGGCTGGGCTATCGCGACCGTTCCCGGGTGGAGCAACCCCGGGCGTTTCTGTTCCAGGTCGCACGTAATCTGCTCAGCGATCACTGGCGCCGCCAGCGTGTCCGTCACACCGTGCTCGATGAGCAGACCCAGGCCGATGAAGACGCGAGCATCGACAACTCTGCCGACCCGCTGAACCATGCCCAGCAGCAGCAACGCCTGGAGCAGTTGAAAACAGTCCTCGCCGAACTCTCGCCGCGCCGGCGCGAAGCCCTTATGCTGCACCGTTTCGAAGGTTTGACGCAGGCCCAGATCGGTGAGCGCATGGGGATCTCCGTGAGCATGGTAGAAAAACACATTGCCGCCGCCCTGCTGCATTGCAAACAACGCCTGGACAGTGACAACGGCATGGAGCAGCCAGAATGACCACCCCCCGCGAAATCGATAAGTCTTTGGTCGATGCCCAGGCGGCCAGCTGGTTTACCCACAATCGCAATAACCCTGCGCGCGCCTCGCGCAAGGACTTTGCCTTGTGGATGCAGACGCCGGAACACGCCCGCGCCTACAGGCAGTTCGAACAGCTCTGGGATGACCTGGCCGCACTCAAAAGCATCAACCGGCCAGTGCCCTTGCCCACGCGCAAAGCCGGCAACTGGAAGCCGGCGCTGGCCATGGCCGCCGCACTGGTCTGCGCCCTGCTGGCGGGCAACCTGGGGCTGCCCGCCACTCACTACGTGCACACCGTGGCGGCCAACAACGAGCAGCCGCAAATCCTGCAACTGCCTGATGGCAGCCGGTTGAACGTCAATGCCCACACCCATCTGCGCCTGGACTTCGACGCCGAACGCCGCCTGATTTACCTGGACAAGGGCCAGCTGTACATCGAGGTTGCCGCCGACAAGGAGCGCCCGTTGTTCGTGATTGCCGGTAGCGCCCGCGTACGGGTGGTCGGTACCGCGTTCGACCTGCGCCGCAGCCGCCAGGAGCTGGTGCTGAGCGTCGCTCACGGTCAGGTAGCGCTGGAGACGCCAGGCGAACAGCGGGCCCCGGCGTTGCTCGGCGCACGCCAGCGCGCCACCTATGATTTCGCCCGTGGCAGCCTCGACAGGCAGACCTTGAACGATCAGCAAGTGGCCGACTGGCGTGGCGGCCATGTGGCCTTTCGCGACCGCGAGCTGAGCAGCCTGATCGATGAAATTTCACTCTATCGCCGTGCGGAGATCCTCCTCGCCGATCCGGCCCTGGGCCGCTACAGGGTCTCGGGCAACCTCGATGTCAACGACCCCGATGCCCTGCTCAATGCCTTGCCCGCACTGCTGCCGGTCAAGACCGTGACCCTGGCCGACGGCCGCCTGCGGATCGAGCGCAAATAAAAACCTGAGAATATTTTTCATTCGCATATGAGGGTTTTCAGCAGCACCGCGTCTTCCTCCCGTCTGCGTATTCATTGCAGGCCTTTTTGGCCTTTGTTGCCGTACTGGGGGATTTCATGTTGCGTGCGTTTCGTCCATTCACACCTTTGTCTGCCCGTCCATCGCTGCTGGCGGCTTGCCTGGCCCTGAGCCTGCAAGCCGAAGCGGCGCCGGTGGCGCTGAACCTGCCAGCGCAATCGCTGGCGGTGTCGCTGAGCCAGCTGGCCCAACAGGCCAAGGTGCAATTGCTGTTCGACGAAACCTTGCTGCGTAGCGTGCAAGCTCCGGCCCTGAACGGTTCTTACGAAGCTCAGGAGGCCATCGACCAACTGCTGCGCAACAGCCGCTTCGCCGTGGTCAAGGTCGGCAGCACCTACGTGGTGCGCCTGCGCGAAGATGACCCGACCGCCGACAACGGCATCCAGCTCAGCGCGGTGAGCATCGTGGGCGACGGTCAGCAGGTCGACCCGAGCACTGTCGGCCGCTCGACCCTGACCCAGGAAGACATCGACCGCTACCAACCGAGCAACATTCCCAGCGTGCTCTCGACCCTGCCCGGGGTGAACATGGGCGGCTCGGTCAAGCCCGGTGGCCAGACCATCAACATCTGGGGCCTGGGCGATGCCGAAGACGTGCCGATGACCGTCGATGGCGCGACCAAAAGCGGCTTCGAGCGTTATCAGCAGGGCACCATCTTCATCGAGCCGGAGCTGATCAAGAACATCGAAGTGGAGAAAGGCCCGCACTCGATCTACACCGGCAACGGCGGCTTCGGCGGCAGCGTCAACATGACCACCAAGGATGCTCCGGACCTGCTGCAGGAAGGCCGCAACAGCGGCGCCATGCTCAAGTACGGCTATGCCAGCAACGACCATCAGCAGGTCTACAGTTCAGCACTGTTCGGCCGTACCGATGATGGCCGCATGGATGCCCTGGTCTACCTGACCAAGCGTGACGGCGACGACATGAAACTGGCCGGCACCCTGCCCGACCCGGACAACGATTACCCGATCAACCCCCAGCGCCTGCCCAACAGTGCCCTGGACCTGGACGGTGCGCTGCTCAAATTCAACCTGCACCTGACCGACGAGCACAGCCTGGGCTTTTCCTGGTCGCGTTCGCAGAGCGAGCGCTGGGCGCCGTTTTCCTCCACCGCTTACCCGACACCACCGACTCAGTCAGATATCGACAAGTGGGGCTACGACAACGCTGTCAGGCGTTACCTGGCCCATCGCACCACCACCGATACCACCTGGTCGACCACCTACAAATACCAGCCAATCAACAACCCGCTGGTGGACCTGCAGGTGAAGTACTCGGTGTCGGATACCAAGCAGACCGACGAGCGCGACGCTACCGCGTACTTCCAGCCGTCTACCGGCGGGCGCAAGATGGACACCGAATACACCGACCAGATGCTCGATGTGCGCAACACCAGCCTGTTTGCCACCGGGCCGCTGGAACATGCCTTCACCACAGGCTTCCAGGTGCGCCGCCACGAGCGCGACACGCAGATGTGGATGCCGGGCAGCAAATACGACACGCCCCTGTACAACTACGGCAACTACCAACCGAGCTTCATGCCCAGCGGTAGCGTCGACAGCCAGGGTTACTTCATCCAGGACGCCATCACCCTCGGTGAGGTGACCGTCACCCCTTCCCTGCGCTACGACCACGTCGCCAACAAGGGCAAGGAAAACGATGCACCGTTCTACAACGATCCGCAGCTTGGGCACGACTACAGCGAGAAAACCTATAGCGGCTGGTCGCCACGCCTGTCGATTTTCTGGAAGACCAACGAACAGACAGCGTTCTTCGCCGACTACAGCAAAACCTGGCGCGCCCCGGTGCTCGACGAGCAATACGAAATCCAGGGCCTTGGCAGCCGCACTGCTTCCAGCCGCAACCTCGACCCGGAGCGCATCACCGCCTTGCGCGCCGGTAACATCACCACCCTCTCGGATGTGTTCACCGACCACGACAATGTGCTGATCCGCACCACCTTGTTTCGCAACGAAATCGAAGACGAAATTTTCAAAGCCACCGGCATCGGCTGCCCCGAGCAACTGGTCAGCGGCCAGAGCATCGCCAAGGCCTGCGGCAAAGGCTTGATGTCCAATTACCGCAATATCAAGAGTGTCACCATCAAGGGCTTCGAGGTCGAAAGCTTCTACGACTCCACCTACCTGTTCGGTGCGGTGTCGTACTCGTGGATCACTGGCCGCCATGAGGGCGCCTACACCAACCCCTGGGGGCCGGACGTCTGGGCCAAGGACATTCCGGCGCCGAAATGGATCACCACCCTCGGGGTGAAAATCCCCAGCTGGGACGCCAAGGTCGGCTGGCAGGCGCAGTTCGTGCGCAAGACCGACCGCCTGCCCAGCGACAACTACCGCGAAGGACCGGCCAGTTCGCTGGGTGACCGCTACTACGATCACTACGCCAACGAGGACTATCAGATCCACGGCCTGTTCGCCAACTGGAAGCCACAGCAGCCGTACCTCAAAGGCACCGAGGTCAACCTGACCATCGATAACCTGTTCAACAACGACTACCGCTCTGAACTCAGTGGCGCCTACGCCTACAGTCAGGGCCGCAATGCCAAGGTGAGCATTACCCGCTTCTTCTGAGTCGGCGGCAAACTGTACGGATGAACTTGTGACCAACTGTAACAAGATCATCCGTGCCGGCTGTGGCTCAATGACTGGACTTATCTGCCACAGGCTTTTGCTATGTCCAGCCGCGAAAACACCGGAATGGCCCTTGGCCTGCTCGGTGTCATCATCTTCAGCCTGACCCTGCCGATGACCCGGATCGTCGTACAGGAGCTGCATCCGTTGCTCAACGGCCTCGGCCGTGCCCTGCTGGCGGCAATCCCGGCGGCGGCATTGCTGCTCTGGCGTCGGGAGAAATGGCCGACCTGGCAACAGATCAAAGGCCTGAGCCTGGTAGCGCTGGGGGTGATCCTCGGCTTTCCGGTGTTTTCCGCCTGGGCCATGCAGACGGTGCCTGCGTCCCACGGTGCCCTGGTCAACGGTCTGCAGCCGTTGTGCGTCGCCTTCTATGCGGCCTGGCTATCCCACGAACGGCCGTCGAAAGCCTTCTGGGCCTGCGCCGCGCTGGGCAGTGCGTTGGTGCTGGTGTACGCGATGATCATGGGTGCCGGGCAGATTCAGGCCGGTGACTTGTTGATGCTGGCGGCCATTGCCGTCGGCGGCCTGGGTTATGCCGAAGGTGGACGACTGGCGCGGGAGATGGGCGGCTGGCAGGTGATCTGCTGGGCCCTGGTGCTGGCCAGCCCGCTGTTGATCGGCCCGGTGGTGTACCTGGCCCTGCAACATCAGGGACCGGTCAGTGCACAGGCCTGGTGGGCTTTTGGCTATGTGTCGCTGTTCTCGCAGTTCATCGGCTTCTTTGCCTGGTATGCCGGGCTGGCCCTGGGCGGCATTGCGCGGGTCAGTCAGATCCAGTTGCTGCAGATTTTCTTCACCATCGCCTTTTCCGCGCTGTTCTTTGGTGAGCAGGTCGAGCCGATTACCTGGGTATTTGCCGCGGGGGTGATCGGTACTGTGGTGTTGGGGCGCAAGACTCGTGTGCATCCGGCACCGGTGCGGGCCTGAGTGGGACTTTGAGGGAGCAGCTCACTTTGAGGGAGCAGCTCCCACAGGAAATCAGGCGGCGATCAAGCCATCCGCGCGCAACAGGGTCTCCAGGCAATGCTCCTTGACCCCGTAGAACGCCTTCAGCTGCTGAATCTTCTCCAGCAGCGCCGTTGAATCCCCCGGCGTCTGGCGCTTCACCGCGAGGATCATCTTGTTCTTGTTGGTGTGCTCCAGCGAGATGAACTCGAACACCTTGGTCTCATAACCACAGGCCTCCAGGTACAAGGCACGCAAGCTGTCGGTGAGCATCTCGGCCTGCTGCCCCAGGTGCAGCCCATACTGCAGCATCGGCTTGAGCAAGCCCGGGCTGTGCAACTGCGGACGAATCTGTTTATGGCAGCACGGCGAGCACATGATGATCGCCGCGCCACAGCGGATGCCGGTATGAATCGCGTAGTCGGTGGCGATATCGCAGGCATGCAGGGCGATCATCACCTCGATGGCGCTGGGCACCACGCTGCGCACATCGCCACACTCGAACACCAGCCCCGGATGTTCCAGGCGCTTGGCCGCCGCGTTACACAGCTCGACCATGTCCTGACGCAACTCGACCCCCGTCACCTGCGCCTCGCGCTGCAGGGTGTTACGCAGGTAATCGTGGATGGCGAAGGTCAGGTAGCCCTTGCCCGAGCCGAAGTCGGCCACCCGCAGGGGTTGATCGGCGGCCAGCGGCGCCGCGTTCAAGGCATGGGAAAACACTTCGATGAACTTGTTGATCTGTTTCCACTTGCGCGACATCGCCGGGATCAACGCCTGCTGCTTGTCGGTGACGCCCAGGTCATGCAGGAACGGACGGCTCAGTTCCAGGTAACGCTTTTTCTCCCGGTCATGTTCGCCGGCAGGCGCCTGACGCTCCTGCTGCACGGCGCTGCGATGCAGCATCGGCTTGCCCTTCTTGCTGAACTCCAATTGCGCTTCGTCGCTCAGGCTCAGCAGGTGGGCATTGCGGAACGAACCCGGCAGCAACTCGGCGACCAGCGCCAGGGCCTCGTCATTGGGCAGGTTGCGGGTGATGTCACGGGTCTGGTAGCGGTACACAAACGACAGGCAAGCCTGGCCCTTGACGGTCAAGGGTTTGGCGATGATCCGCTGCAAGGCTTCTTCAGTGCCGACATGGCGCGCCAGCACCAGCTTGATCAGGGCATTTTGTTGCAGGCTGGTGGCGAGCAGGCTCAGAAACTGCGCACGCGCATCCGGCGCGGCCTGGGCGGTGGGGGAATCGGACATCGGGAGTGGGTGCCTCGGGTTGCGGAGGGAGCGGCTAGGCGCAATGCCGGGTATTTTACGTGGATGACCGGCCTGCGCACAGCTTTTGTCGATCAGCGTTCCCCGCTCAAGCCAGGACCACCAGACGGTTGGGCAGCTCGTTGCGCTCATGGGTCAAGGGCACGTGCTGGCTCAGCAGATCGCCACAGGCCTCGATACAGGTGACAAAACCCTGCAGGGTCTGGCCCTGGCGCACCTGCTCGGTAAAGCGCTGGACAATGCCGTCCCACACCTGGTTATCCAGATGCCTGGAGATCCCTTCATCAACCAGGATTTCAACGTAGCGCTCAGCCTCGCTGACGAAAATCAGCACCCCGGTACTGCCCGCTGTATGGTGCAGGTTCTGCTCCAGAAACTGCCGCCGGGCCAGGTTCGAGGCGCGCCAGTGGCGCACCGTACGCGGGATCAGGCGGGTGGTCAGGCTGGGCAGGCGAAACACCAGGCTCAAGACGATGAAGGTCAGCCACTGGGCGATCAGCAAGCCGTTTACGCTCAACCAGCCGCCCAGGTAGTAAACAGCGCCCGGCACCAGCAAGGCCAGCAGGCTGGCCCAGAGCAAGGGGATATAGGCGTAGTCGTCGGCGCGGGTCGCAAGTACCGTGACCAGTTCGGCATCGGTGCGCCGCTCGACCCGGGCGATGGCCTCGGCGACCTGGCGTTGTTCAAATTCACTGAGCAATGTCATGCACTGGGTATCTCGTTGATTATTGTTCTACCAGCCACCGGAGGATCCACCACCGCCGAAGCCGCCGCCACCGCCGCTGAAACCACCTCCGCCGCCGCCACCAAACCCGCCATAGCCGCCGCCGAAACCACCGCCCAAACCGCCCATGCCGCCACGGCCACCACGGCCGCCGCCGATCCCCATGGATTGCGCAGCGAAGACCACGATAATCAGCAATACGAACAGACCCACGGCCCAGGCCGGCGCACCCTCTTCGTCACCGCCGCCTTGAGCCCGCGACGGCTCGGCCAAGGGATTGCCGCCCAATACCTGGAGGATTGCCGCCGTGCCCTGGACGATGCCCAGGCTGAATTCGCCGCGGCGAAACGCCGGGGTGATGATGCCATTGATGATCACTGACGCCTGGGCATCGGTCAGACGCTCTTCCAGGCCATAGCCGACTTCGATGCGCAGCTTGCGCGCCTGCGGCGCGACGATCAACAGCGCGCCGTTGTCCTTGCCCTTCTGGCCGACCCCCCAGTGGCGGCCAAGCTGGTAGCCGAAGTCCTCGATGGGCAGCCCTTGCAGGTCATTTACCGTGACCACCACGACCTGCTCGCCAGTGGCCTGTTCATGGGCCGTGAGCATGCGCTCGAGCTGATCGCGGCTGCCGGCGTCGAGCAATCCGGCATTGTCCACCACCCGGCCGGTCAGGGCCGGGAAGCTCGGCTCGGCACGCAGCGGCGTGACGATCAGTAGCGCCAGCAGCAGCGTCCAGTGCAACAGACGCATCAGAATTTCACTTCAGGGGCTTTGTCGGCATCGCTGGCCGTGGCCTCGAAGGTCTCACGCAGCGGCAGGCTGCTATACATCACGGCGTGCCAGATACGCCCGGGGAAAGTGCGAATCTCTGTGTTGTAGCGCTGAACCGCGGCGATGAAATCCTTGCGGGCCACGGCAATGCGATTTTCTGTGCCTTCAAGCTGGGATTGCAAGGCAAGGAAGTTCTGGTTCGACTTCAGGTCCGGATAACGCTCCGACACCACCATCAGGCGGCTGAGCGCCCCGGTCAGTTGCGATTGCGCGTCCTGGAACTGCTGCATTTTCTTTGGATCATCCAGCGTGCTGGCATCCACCTGGATCGACGTCGCCTTGGACCGCGCTTCGATGACTGCGGTCAGGGTTTCCTGTTCCTGCTTGGCATAACCTTTGACCGTTTCCACCAGGTTGGGGATCAGGTCGGCGCGGCGCTGGTACTGGTTCTGCACCTGGGCCCAGGCGGCCTTGACCTGCTCATCGTAGTCGGGAATGTTGTTGATCCCGCAACCGGCCAGCAGGCTGCCGAGCATCAGCAGCAGCCACAGCCTAACGCCCTTGAACTGGATTACCTGCATAGTTGCCCTACTCCTTGATCAGCGTGAACCCGTGTACTTGAGGCATAATCCTTCACCGCCGCTGGATCGCGATGGCCCAATCGGCTAAAAGATGCCCCAGCAAACTACAACAATAGCCGCTTCCCCAACTTCGGCTGGGCAGTATCACCGTGAATACTGCCCCGGGCCTTGAGAACAGAATTAATGAACAAGCTGTGTTTGCTGGGCCTCGTCGTCAGCCTGGCCAGTCAGTCGGCCTTTGCCGATACCCCTGCAGAGCCATTGAAGAACAAACAGGCCTTTATCGCCGACCTCATGGGCCAGATGACCCTGGACGAGAAAATCGGCCAGTTGCGCCTGATCAGCATCGGCCCGGAAATGCCCCGCGAGCAGATCCGCAAGGAAATCGCCGCCGGCCGCATCGGCGGTACCTTCAACTCGATCACCCGTGCCGAAAACCGTCCGATGCAGGACGCGGCAGGTCGCAGCCGCCTGAAGATCCCGATGTTCTTCGCCTACGACGTGATCCACGGCCACCGCACGATTTTCCCGATCAGCCTGGCGCTGGCCTCGAGCTGGGACATGGACGCCATCGCCAAGGTCGGACGGGTATCCGCCCTCGAAGCCTCCGCCGACGGTATCGACATGACCTTCGCGCCAATGGTCGATATCGCCCGCGACCCACGTTGGGGCCGCACCAGTGAAGGCTTTGGTGAAGACACCTACCTGGTCTCGCGGATTTCCAAAGTCATGGTCGAGTCCTTCCAGGGCAAGAGCCCGGCCGAGGCAACCAGCCTGATGGCCAGCGTCAAGCACTTCGCCCTGTACGGCGCGGTGGAAGGCGGCCGCGACTACAACACGGTCGACATGAGCCCGACCAAGATGTTCAACGACTACCTGCCCCCCTACCGCGCCGCCATCGATGCCGGCGCCGGTGGGGTGATGGTTGCGCTGAACTCGATCAACGGCGTGCCGGCCACCTCCAACACTTGGCTGATGCACGACCTGCTGCGCAAGGACTGGGGCTTCAAGGGTGTGACCGTCAGCGACCACGGGGCAATCACCGAACTGGTGCGCCATGGTGTCGCCCGCGATGGCCGCGAAGCGGCGAAGCTGGCGATCAAGGCCGGCATCGACCTGAGCATGAACGACTCGCTGTACGATTCAGAACTGGCCAGCCTGCTCAAGGCCGGCGAAATCAACCAGGCCGATATCGACAACGCCGTGCGTGAAGTGCTTGGCGCCAAGTACGACATGGGCCTGTTCGCCGACCCGTACCGTCGCATCGGCAAGGCCAGCGACGACCCGGCCGATACCTACGCCGAAAACCGCCTGCACCGTGCCGAAGCGCGTGACGTGGCGCGCCGCAGCATGGTGCTGCTGGAAAACCGCGAGCAGACCCTGCCACTGAAAAAGGCCGGCACCATCGCCCTGGTCGGGCCGCTGGCCGATGCACCGATCGACATGATGGGCAGCTGGGCCGCCGCCGGCCGTCCACAGCAGTCGGTGACCGTGCGCGAAGGCATGCGCCAGGTGCTCGGTGACCAGGCCAAGGTGATCTATGCCAAAGGCTCCAACGTCACCCACGACAAGGCCATCCTCGATTACCTGAACTTCCTCAACTTCGATGCGCCGGAAATCGTCGACGACCCACGTCCGGCTGCGGTGCTGATCGATGAAGCGGTCAAAGCGGCCAAGCAGTCCGATGTGATCGTCGCCGTGGTCGGTGAGTCGCGTGGCATGTCGCACGAATCGTCGAGCCGCACCACCCTGGAAATCCCGGCCGCCCAGCGCGAGCTGATCAAGGCCCTGAAAGCCACCGGCAAGCCGCTGGTACTGGTGCTGATGAACGGCCGGCCGCTGTCGCTGAGCTGGGAACGCGAACAGGCCGATGCGATCCTGGAAACCTGGTTCACCGGTACCGAAGGCGGCAATGCCATTGCCGATGTACTGTTCGGCGACTACAACCCCTCGGGCAAACTGCCAATCACCTTCCCGCGCTCGGTCGGGCAGATCCCGATGTACTACAACCACCTGAGCATCGGCCGGCCTTTCACCCCGGGCAAGCCTGGCAACTACACCTCGCAGTACTTCGAGGAGCCCAACGGCCCGCTCTATCCTTTCGGCTACGGCCTGAGCTACAGCGAGTTCAGCCTGTCGCCACTGACCCTGTCGAGCAAGACCCTGAAAAAGGGCCAGACCCTCGAAGCCAGTATCCGCGTGAAAAACACCGGCAAGCGTGATGGCGAAACCGTGGTGCAGCTGTACGTGCAAGACATTGCCGCGTCCATGAGCCGCCCGATCAAGGAGTTGAAGAACTTCCAGAAGGTCATGCTCAAGGCCGGTGAAGAGCGCACCGTACGCTTCCAGATCAGTGAAGAAGACCTGAAGTTCTACAACACCCAACTGCAATGGGCGGCCGAGCCCGGCGAGTTCAATGTCCAGATCGGGCTTGACTCCCAGGCGGTGCAGCAACAGCGTTTCGAACTGCTGTAATCCGTTACCAAGCGTCAAGGGAAGGCCAGGAGGCCTTCCCCCTCTGCCGGGATCTGCACCATGCCTTACTCTTTTCGTGCCCTGCGACTGGGGCTGATCATTTTCTTCATCCTGGCCGGTACGCTGTTCACCGCTGGCTGGGCGATGCACCACGCCAAACGCCAGTCGATGGTCGAGGATGCCGGCCGGGCCAGCCAGCAACTGGGCTTGTACGCCAACTCGCTGCACACCCTGATCGAACGCTACCGCGCCCTGCCCGCCGTCCTGGCCCTGGACCCGGAGCTGATCAGCGCGCTCAGTGGCCCGGTCACCGAGCCGGTCCAGGATGCCCTGAACCGCAAACTCGAACGTATCAATGGCGCGGCCAACTCCTCGACTCTGGAACTGCTCGACCGCACCGGCCTGGCCGTGGCCGCCAGCAACTGGCGCCTGCCCAGCACCTATGTCGGTTCCAACTACGGCTTTCGCCCCTACTTCAAACAGACCCGCAGCCAGGGCAGCGGGCGCTTCTACGCGGTCGGCGTGACCAGCGGCGTGCCGGGCTACTTCCTCTCCAGCGCCGTGCAGGACGAACATGGCCGCTTCCTCGGGGCCATGGTGGTCAAGCTGGAGTTCCCCGAGCTTGAACGTGAATGGCGCCAGGGCAACGACATCCTGCTGGTCAGCGATGCCCGCGGGATCATTTTCATCGCCAACCAGGACGGTTGGCGCTACCGCCAACTCAAGCCCCTGAGCAGCGCCGACCATGCCGAGCTGGCCGCTACCCGCCAGTACGACAAGCAACAGCTGGTGCCGCTGCAGCACCAGGTGCTCAGCCGTTTCGATGACGACAGTCACCTGATGCGCGTGCAGGGCCCGGAAGGCAGCACTGAATACCTGTGGGAAAGCCTGCCGCTGGAAGCCGAGGGCTGGACCCTGCACTTGCTGCGCAAACCGCAGGTCAGTGACGACGGGCGCAATGCCGCCCTCGCCGCTGCGGCCGTATGGCTGAGCCTGGTCTTTGCCTTGCTGTTCATCAGCCAACGCCTGCGCCTGGCGCGCTTGCGCCAGCGCAGCCGGGAAGAGCTCAAGCGCCTGGTCGAAGAGCGCACCCGCGACCTGCGCACCGCCCAGGAGGGCCTGGTGCAATCGGCCAAGCTGGCGGCTCTGGGGCAGATGTCGGCGGCCCTGGCCCATGAAATCAATCAACCGCTGACCACCCAGCGCATGCAACTGGCAACCTTGCGCCTGCTGCTCGACAACCAGCGCTACGATGAAGCCCGCCAGGCGCTGGAACCGCTGGAGCAGATGCTGACGCGCATGGCGGCGCTAACCGGCCACCTGAAAACCTTCGCCCGCAACAGCCCCAGCGGCCTGCGCGAGCGTCTGGACCTGGCCACCGTGGTCGATCAGGCCTTGCAACTGCTCGATACGCGGATTCGCGCCGAACAGGTGAAAGTCTCCCTGTACCTGGCCCGGCCGGCCTGGGTGCGTGGCGATGCGATCCGTCTGGAGCAGGTGCTGATCAACCTGTTGCGCAACGCCCTCGACGCCATGGCCGGAAAAAGCTACAAACGTCTGGAAATCCGTATCGAAATCGAGGCCGAGCAGTGGCGCCTGAGCGTCCTCGACAGCGGCGGCGGTATCGCCGCCGAACACCTGGCGAATGTCTTCGACCCGTTCTTCACCACCAAGCCTGTGGGCGAAGGCCTGGGCCTTGGCCTGGCGATTTCCTATGGCATCATTCATGAAGCCGGCGGGCGCCTTGCGGTCGACAATCAACCGGGTGGCGCGCGTTTCAGCCTTACCCTGCCCTGTGATCTGGAGCCTTGATGTTCAATTCGGTAATGGTCGTCGACGATGAAGCCAGCATCCGCACTGCGGTCGAGCAATGGCTGAGCCTGTCCGGCTTCAGCGTGCAGCTGTTCAGCCGCGCCGAAGACTGCCTGAACCAGCTGCCCGCGCACTTTCCCGGGGTCATCCTCAGTGATGTGCGCATGCCCGGCATGGATGGCCTGCAGTTACTCGAACAGCTCCAGGCCCGCGATGCCGACCTGCCGGTGATTCTCCTGACCGGTCATGGCGATGTGCCCATGGCGGTCGAAGCCATGCGTAACGGCGCCTATGACTTTCTGGAAAAGCCCTTCAGCCCGGAAAGCCTGCTGGGCAGCCTGCGCCGTGCCCTGGAGAAACGCCAGCTGGTGCTGGAAAACCACCGCCTGCATGAGCAGGCCGACCTCAAGGCACGCCTGGAACTGAACCTGCTGGGCATGTCGCAGGGCATGCAGCAGTTGCGCAGACAAGTGCTGGACCTCGCCAGCCTGCCGGTCAACGTGCTGATCCGCGGTGAAACCGGCAGCGGCAAGGAACAGGTCGCGCGCTGCCTGCACGACTTCGGCCCGCGCGCCGACAAACCCTTCGTTGCGCTCAACTGCGCGGCGATTCCCGAAACCCTGTTCGAAGCCGAGTTGTTCGGCCATGAAAGCGGCGCCTTCACCGGCGCCCAGGGCAAGCGCATCGGCAAGCTGGAATACGCCAATGGCGGCACGGTGTTCCTCGATGAAATCGAGAGCATGCCGCTGGCCCAGCAAGCCAAACTGCTGCGCGTGCTGCAGGAACAGAAACTCGAACGCCTGGGTGCCAACCAGAGCATCAGCGTCGATTTGCGCATCATCGCCGCGACCAAGCCTGACCTGCTCGAAGAAGCCCGCGCCGGACGTTTTCGCGAAGACCTGGCCTACCGCCTGAACGTCGCCGAACTGCGCCTGGCGCCGTTGCGCGAGCGGCGCGAAGACATCCCCTTGCTGTTCGAACACTTTGCCCGCCTGGCAGCCGAACGCGTCGGCCGCAGCGCACCACGGCTCAGCGGCGCGCACCTGGGACGTCTGCTCAGCCACGACTGGCCCGGCAACGTCCGCGAATTGGCCAACGCCGCCGAGCGTCACGCCCTTGGCCTCGGAGAGCCGAGCATTGCCCTGGTCGAGCCCGGACAATCCCTGGCCGCCCAGCAGGAAGCCTTCGAAGCCCAGTGCCTGCGAGCCGCTCTGAGCCGCCACAAGGGTGAGATCAAAGCGGTCATGGAAGAACTGCAACTGCCCCGGCGCACGCTCAACGAAAAGATGCAGCGCCATGGCCTGCTGCGCGAAGACTTCCTCGACGCGGACCGCCCGCAATAAGCGGAATCTTGCCGACCAGCTACCGGAAGATAAGCGGATTTCCGCTCACCAGTCTGCGACAACCCTTCTAATCCGGGCCTTCAGCACCTGGCACAGCTCCTGCTATAGCCCTGTCAGGTTGCGTTTCGACGCGCTCCACAAAAACAACTATGAAGGTCCCTTCGATGGATAACTCCAGCACCCTGCCCGCCGGGGCGGCCATTGCGCCAGCCGCGGAAAAAACCACCCGAAGCCGACTCAAGTCGATTTTCAGCGGTTCGATCGGCAACATGGTCGAATGGTACGACTGGTACGTCTACGCCGCGTTTTCCCTGTACTTCGCCAAAGCCTTCTTCCCGGCCGGCGACACCACCGCCCAACTGCTCAACACTGCCGCGATCTTCGCCGTGGGCTTCCTGATGCGCCCGATCGGCGGCTGGCTGATGGGTATCTATGCCGACCGCAAGGGCCGCAAAGCCGCATTGATGGCCTCGGTACTGCTGATGTGCGCAGGCTCGCTGGTCATCGCCCTGACCCCGGGTTATGAAACCATCGGCGTTGCCGCCCCGGTCCTGCTGGTGGTCGCCCGCCTGATGCAAGGCCTGTCGGTGGGTGGCGAATACGGCACCTCGGCCACCTACCTGAGCGAGATGGCGACCAAAGAGCGTCGTGGTTTCTTCTCCAGCTTCCAGTACGTGACCCTGATCTCCGGCCAGCTCATCGCCCTGGCGGTGCTGATCGTCCTGCAACAGACCCTGACCACCGAGCAGCTGTATGCCTGGGGCTGGCGCGTACCGTTCGTGATCGGCGCCTTGTGCGCGGTCGTTGCCCTGTACCTGCGTCGTGGCATGGAAGAAACCGCCTCCTTCACCAAGAAGGAAAAGTCCAAGGAAAGCCTGATGCGCACCCTGATGCGCCATCCCAAGGAACTGGCGACCGTGGTCGGCCTGACCATGGGCGGCACCCTGGCCTTCTACACCTACACCACCTACATGCAGAAATACCTGGTGAACACGGTGGGCATGAGCATCACCGATTCGACCACCATCTCGGCGGCGACCTTGTTCCTGTTCATGTGCCTGCAACCGATCATCGGCAGCCTGTCCGACAAGATCGGCCGCCGTCCGATCCTGATCGCCTTCGGTGTCCTCGGCACCCTGTGCACGGTGCCGATCCTGACCACCCTGCACACCATCCAGACCTGGTGGGGCGCATTCTTCCTGATCATGGCGGCACTGATCATCGTCAGCGGCTACACCTCGATCAACGCCGTGGTCAAAGCCGAACTGTTCCCGACCGAAATCCGCGCCCTGGGCGTCGGCCTGCCTTACGCACTGACCGTGTCGATCTTCGGCGGCACCGCTGAATACGTGGCGCTGTGGTTCAAGAGCATCGGCATGGAAACCGGCTTCTACTGGTACGTGACCGCCTGTATCGCCTGCTCGTTGCTGGTGTATGTGTTCATGAAAGACACCCGCAAGCATTCGCGGATCACCACTGACTGAAGTTAAGTTCTCAGGCTGTAAAAAAGGGGCATCCGCCAGCGGATTGCCCCTTTTTTGTTTCTTAACGCGCGATTAATCCCGGCCCTGCACACTTCAACCATCGTCAGACCGAGTCGCCTGCATCGCTGGCAAGGCCAGCTCCCACAATTCTGCGGTTCAACTCAAACCCTGTGGGAGCCGGCCTTGCCGGCGATGAGACCCTTACTGTCGCCATATAAATCGATTTATTCGATTTATATACGCTATTTTTTGCGCTTTTTAATCAATTTAATCGGCGTAGGATTAAACCCATAGAAACAAACAACCTCTCACCACCCCGGAGCAACGACCATGAAAAGCAAACTGATCCTGACCCTGGCCTTCTCGGTACTGGCTGCCAACGCTTTCGCCGAAGACGGCTTCGACCGTACCAACAGCCACAACTTCGGTGCCGTACAAACCCAGTCGGCGACTTATGCAGAAGATGGTTTTGATCGCACTGGCGGCGCCAAATTTGCAGAAGACGGCTTCGATCGCACCGGCGGCGCCAAATTTGCCGAAGACGGCTTCGATCGCACCGGCGGCGCCAAATTCGCTGAAGACGGTTTCGATCGCACTGGCGGTGCCAAATTCGCCGAAGACGGCTTCGATCGCACCCAGGCCCACCGCATCAGCTAATCCCTGATGCGACGCAGTCAGCCCGGCTTCGGCCGGGCTTAATCGTTTTCAGCCGGGCAAAGCCTTGGCACACTAGGCGCTTACTCACAGGGAAGGCCGCAAGGCCAGCGCAGATGTACTACTACGAACCCGCAAAAGGCCACGGCCTGCCTCACGACCCCTTCAACGCCATCGTCGGTCCGCGCCCCATCGGCTGGATTTCATCCCAGGACACCGAGGGCCGCTTGAACCTTGCGCCCTACAGCTTTTTCAATGCCTTCAACTACATTCCGCCGATCATCGGTTTCTCCAGCGTCGGGCGCAAAGACAGCCTGAACAACATCGAGAAAACCGGCGAGTTCGCCTGGAACCTGGCGACCCGGCCACTGGCCGAGGCGATGAACCAGAGCTGTGCAGCGGTCCCGGCCGAAGTCGATGAATTCGCCTTGAGTGGCCTGACCCCGGTAGCGTCCAAAGTCATCGCCGTGCCGCGAGTGCAGGAAAGCCCGGTGTCGTTCGAATGCAAGGTGACCCAGATCATCCAGCTGCAGCGCGCCGATCAGGCGCTGGTACCGAGCTGGTTGATCCTCGGGGAAGTGGTGGCGGTGCATATTGCCGAGCATCTGCTCAAGGATGGCATCTACGACACCGCTGCCGCACAGCCGATCCTGCGCGGGGGTGGACCTGCGGATTATTTCGAGTTGGGCAATCTGTTCAAGATGGCCCGCCCGCAGGTCAACGGCTGAGTTACCAGACCAGCTCGGCGTCGTCGTTGACGTCCTGCAGGCGTTCAAGCTCGGCGCACGCCGCCTCGTCAGCCGCCATGGCGGTCTTGAACGTCAGCCCGTCGAGCACTTTGTGAAACCGCGGTGCGCCACCGGCGCCCAGGCCTTTGACGGCGATCGCCGCGCAGTAGCCTTCTTCGCCGCGCACAGCGGCCGATACTGCTTCGAACCGGGAAAACTCTTTACGTGCCATGTGCCTCAAATCCACATCGATTGCCTGAAAGCGCCATTCTAACCCGCAGACGGCTCGCCGAAGGTATGCAGGTCCAGGCTGGCGACCACCTGGGCCTGAACCAGCTCGCCGAACAGGTCCAGGGTGGGTGAGGCAAAGTAGCCGCTCATCGCCTGCTGATCACGCCAGAAACCACTCAGCAGCCACAGATCGGCATCGGCTTGGGACTGCTGCAGGTTGAAGTGCAGGCAGCCCGGCGTCTTCCGCGACGGTTCGAGCAATTGGCGCAAGCGCTCGCCCAGCTCCACTGAGCGACCGCTGCTGGCCCGGATAAAAGCAAGGTGGGTGACCGAGTGTGGCGAGGTCATGAGCATCTCTCCTAGAGCAGCCAGTTGTTATTGCCAGGTTGCACAGGTTAGGCGACGTCTCGCGCGCGCCGTTAGGCCATTCCTGTCACACGCTTGCCTGATCCTGCGCGCGGCAGGATCAGGCAAGCGGACGACAGCATCCGGCTAGCGTCGCTGCTTGCACAAACCTATGCTGCTCAGGTCCCTATCTGGAAGCGCTGCAATGACTACCCTCGACCCCGCCCTGGAACAACAGCGCCAGGAGCTGGCTGATCTGGTGCGCCGTCACGCCCCGCGCAGCATCAGCGTCGAATCGGCCATCGACGACCTGTACCTGGTGCAATACGAAGAAAGCGTGCGTTCCATGCCAGCGCTGGCGCAGCCGGCGTTGTGCATCCTTGCCCACGGCAGCAAGGAAATCTGCCTGGGCGATGAACGCTACGTGTATGACCCGCTGCACTACATGGTGCTCTCGGTCGCCCTGCCGATCAGTGGTGTGCTGCTCGAGGCCAGCCCGGAGAACCCCAGCCTTGGCGTGCGGATGAACATCGACCCGGCACAGATCAACAACCTGATCGCCGAGGCCGGGCCCATGGGCGTGCCGGCGCTGCCTTCGGGGCGCGGGTTGTATGTCGAACGCACCGATCCGTTACTGCTCGATGCCTTGCTGCGCCTGATCCGCCTGCTGGATACACCCAAGGACATCGCCGTACTGGCGCCGTTGATTCGGCGTGAGATTCTGTACCGTTTGCTGCGCGGCCCGCAGGGTTATCGTCTGTATGAAATAGCCATGTCCAGCAGCCAGACCCACCGGGTTTGCCAGGCCATTGAATGGCTCAACCAGCACTTCCACCGTCCGCTGCGCATTGAGGATCTGGCTCGGGAAGTGAACCTCAGCAGTTCGACCCTGCACCATCGGTTCAAAGCCGTGACGTCCATGAGTCCGCTGCAATATCAAAAGCAGCTGCGCCTGCAGGAAGCGCGGCGGTTGATGCTCAATGACGGGCTGGAAGCGGCGGTGGCCGGGTATCGGGTGGGGTATGAAAGCCCGTCGCAGTTCAGCCGGGAGTACAGCCGGCTGTACGGCGCGCCGCCGGTGCGGGATCTGGCGCGATTGCGTAGTGCGCTTTAGAACGCTATCGCCGGCAAGGCCGGCTCCCACAGGTTCATCAGTTGCCTGTGGGAGCGGCGATTGGGCCTACACCGCCCTGACTACATGCTTGACCTCTTGAAAGGCACTCAACCCCCAAGGCCCCAGCTCGCGCCCGATACTGCTCTGCTTGTAACCACCCCAGGCCGTCTGCGGGAAGATCACCTGCGGTGCATTGATCCACACCAGCCCGGCCTCAAGGGCGTTGGCCACGCGCTCGGCGGCGCTCAGGTCGCTACTGACCACACTGGCCACCAGACCGAACTCGCTGTCATTGGCCAGCGCCACGGCTTGCGCTTCGCTGGCCACCGGCCGCACGCAAAGCACCGGGCCAAAGATTTCCTCACGCCACAACGCACTGTCCAGCGGTACGTCGGTGAATACCGTGGGGCTGATGAAATACCCGCATGGCAACTGTATTGGCCGCTCACCACCGCACAGCAGTCGCGCGCCAGCTTCCAGGCCCGCCGCGATGTGCTTGCGTACACGCTGGTACTGCGCCTGGTTGACCAGGGCGCCCATTTCATTGTCGCCGGCAAACGGATCGCCGACGCGGATCGCCTCGGCCCGGGTCTTCAACCGCGCGATAAAGTCCGGATACAAGGCTTCGGCAACCAGCACCCGGCTGGTAGCCGAACACATCTGCCCGGCATTGAAGAACCCGCCCATACAAGCCAGTTCCACAGCCAGTTCCAGGTCTGCCGCTTCCAGTACCAGCAAAGACGATTTGCCGCCCAGCTCCAGGCTCACGCCTTTGACGGTTTCCGCCGCCCGCTGCATGACCTGCACGCCCACCGCATTGCTGCCGGTGAAGGACACCTTGGCGATACGTGGATCGGCTGCCAGGGCGGCGCCTACTGCAATTCCGGTCCCGCAGACCAGGTTGAATACACCTTCCGGCAATCCGGCCTCGGCGATCACGCAGGCCAGCTCCAGCTCCGCCAGCGGCGTCACTTCCGAAGGCTTGAGCACCACACAGCAGCCGGCGGCCAATGCTGGCGCCAGTTTCCATGCGGTGGTGACCATAGGGAAATTCCACGGCACGATCAGCCCGACCACGCCACACGGCTCACGCCGCAGCCGCGCGACGAAATCGTCACTGGGCAGTGCCACCGGGCAGTCCTGCCCGGCATCCAGCTGATCGGCAAGTTCGGCGTAATAGCGGAAGGTGGCGATGACATCGTCCACGTCCATTTGCGCTTCGGCGAGCGGCTTGCCGTTGTTGCTGGCCTGCAGGAAGACCAGGCGCTCGCGACGCGCCTCGACCCCCTCGGCAATCGCCCGCAGTACTGATGCACGCTCGGCACCGGTGCTGCTCGACCAGCCCGCGAATGCAGCCCGCGCCGCCTGGGTCGCGCGCTCTACCGCCGCCCCGTCGCCACCTGCCACTTCCGCCAGTTGCTGCTCGTTACTCGGGTTGATCACCGTCAGTGCTTGCGGACCGTGCTGCCAGACACCTGCAATGTAGACGCCAGGAAGTTTCATCATGCTGGCACCGCCTGCATCCAGCGATTCTGGTCGATTTCGATCAGGCTCGGCCCCTTGCGGTCACACGCCTGGCGCAGCGCCTCACGCAATTGCTCGACATCACCTACAGCCTGGGCGGCACAACCCAGGGCCTTGGCCACCCCGATGAAGTCCGGGGTGTGGATGTCCACGCCCACCGGCTCGATGGCACGGTTGACCATGTACTTCTTGATTTCCTCGTAACCCTGGTTGTTCCACAGCAGGACGATCAGCGGCACCTGCGCCTCGGTAGCGCTGGCCAGTTCCGGCAGGGTGAACTGCAGGCCACCGTCACCGATCAGGCAGATCACCGGTGCGCGGTCTTCAATCGCTTCGGCGCTGCCCAACCAGGCGCCCATGGCCGCAGGCAAGGCGTAACCGAGGGTGCCGTAACCGGTGGAGGCATTGAACCAGCGCCGCGGCTGATCCATGTCCAGGGTCAGGTTGCCGGTGTATACCGGTTGCGTCGAATCGCCGACCAATACCGCATTCGGCAAGGTCTCAAGCAGGGTCTTGAGCATGCGCGTCTGGCTGTGCATCGGCAGATCCCAGTCGGCCAGCAGCCGCTCACGCAAGCGTGCGGCGCGGCTCACACCCCATTCGGCAGCGCGTACCGGCGCAGGCTGTTCGGCCAGGGCCACCAGCAGGGCTTCGGTCGCCACCGTGGCGTCGGCCACCAGGGCGATCTCTGGCGGATAGTTGCGCACGGTCTGGTCCGGGTCGATATCGATGCGCAGCAAACGCCCTGGAATCTCGAAGCCACCTTTGAAGGTTACGTCATAGTCGGTTTCGGCAAGCTCGGTACCGATCGCCAGCACCACGTCGGCTTCGGCGACCAGCTCACGGGTCGCCACCAGCGACTGGGTCGAACCGATCTGCAACGCATGGCTGGCAGGCAGCACGCCTTTGGCGTTGATGGTCAGCGCCACCGGGGCCTGCAGGTACTCGGCCAGGCGGGTCAGCACGGCACTGGCATCAATCGCTCCACCACCGGCGAGAATCAGCGGACGCCGGGCGCTGGCCAGCAGCGCGGCCATTTGCGCTACGGGTGCCGGGGCAGCGCCAGCACGGGCAATGCGTACAGGGGCACTGGCCAGCAGGTGATCGGCGTCTTCAACCAAGACATCCAGCGGAATCTCGATATGCACTGGACGTGGCCGCGCGCCATCGAATACGGCGAATGCGCGGGCCAGGACCATCGGCAAGTCATCGGCAGTCATCAGGGTATGAGAGAACGCCGCCACCCCGGCCACCAGGCTGCCCTGGGCCGGCAGTTCATGCAGCTTGCCGCGCCCGCCACCGAGCTGATTGCGCGACTGCACACTGGAGATCACCAGCATCGGGATCGAGTCGGCATAGGCCTGGCCCATCGCGGTGGTGATGTTGGTCATCCCTGGGCCGGTGATGATGAAGCAGACGCCCGGCTTGCCACGGGTACGCGCATAGCCATCAGCCATGAAACCTGCGCCCTGCTCGTGACGTGGGGTGATATGCCGGATAGAGGAACGCGCCAGCCCGCGGTAGAGCTCGACGGTATGCACGCCGGGAATCCCGAAGACATGATCGACGCCGTAGCCTTCAAGGAGTTTGACCAGTACTTCACCGCAAGTTGCCATGTTCGTCTGCCTGTTATTGTGCTGAAAACAGGCTTTATTGGACCGCCGCCCCGCTACCGGCACAATGCAAAAAAGCTCATACTAGCCATGTCCACAGATCATGGCTGACGCCCGATGAAACGCCTGCCGCCGCTGCCCGCCCTGCATACTTTTCTGGTCACCGCCCAGTGCTGCAACTTCACCCGCGCGGCGCAGCTGCTGCACATTACCCAGGGTGCGGTCAGTCGGCAGATTGCCGGCCTCGAGGATCATCTCGGTTATCCGCTGTTCCTGCGCCAGGCCCGTGGTTTGAGCCTGACCCGCGAAGGCCAGGACTGGCTGCCACGGGTGCAGCAGGTGTTCGCCCTGATCGAGGAAGGTGTGCAGCAAGTCGGTGCGCGCAGCGCCACGTTGCAACTCAAGGCGCCCACCTGCGTGATGCGCTGGCTGCTGCCACGGCTGATGGAGTGGCAGGCGTTGCGCCCGGATGTGCCAGTGGAGCTGACCACTACGGTGCAGCACGGGGTGGATTTTCGTCGCGAAGTGTTTGATGCGGCGGTGGTATATGGTGCCGCCCCCAACCATGGTCTGCAGAAACTCAAACTGTTCGATGAACAGCTGACACCGGTGTGTGCGCCGCAATTGCTGGCGGGCCCGCTGCCCTTGCAGCAACTGGCGGATCTGGAGCAACACATGCTGCTGCACCCGACCCGCGACCAGCACGACTGGAACACCTGGCTCAGTGCAGCGGGTGCCAGCCTTCCCCGGCAAGGCAAAGGCCAGCATTTCGAAACCCTGGACATGGCCATGTCGATGGCCTCCCAGGGTACCGGGGTGGCGATCGGCGATTGGTCGCTGATCGGTGATGACCTCAGTTGCGGACGGCTGGTAACACCCTTCCCACTCAAGGTCAGCACCGGTCAGGCGTATTACCTGGTCTGGCCGCAAGGTTCAGCTTCATCAACCTTGCAGGAACTGCTCAACTGGCTGTGGGAGCGGGCTTGCCCCGCGATGCGATGTGACTGAACAGGCCCAATCGCGGGGCAAGCCCGCTCCCACCGCTCAGTAACCGACGGTAAAACGCTGACGCGAGTGGGCAGGTTTTTCCACTTCATCGAGCATGGCAATGGCGTAGTCGGCAAAGCTGATCCAGCTCTTGCCGTCGGCACCGATCAGCAGGTGATCCTTGCCGGTCTTGTAGCTACCGGTCCGTGCCCCTTCAACAAACTCGGCCGAGGGTGACAGGAAGGTCCAGTCCAGCTCCTTTTCCTGACGCAGGGTATCGAGGTAATGCCCGCCAGCAGTGGCTTCGGCCTTGTACGCTTCGGGAAAGTCCGGACTGTCGATCACCTTGTGCCCCGACGGCAGCAGCAGGCTACCCGCCCCGCCCACCACCAGCAGACGCTTGACCCCAGCTTTCTTCACCGGCTCGATGATGGCCTGCGGTTTGATGCTGGAAAAATGCGCCGCGCTGAGCACCACGTCATGCCCCTTCAGCGCATGCTCCAGGGCTGCAGCATCACTGACATCCAGTGCCACGCTGGTCACGCCTTCGCGCCCCTGCAGCTTGGCCGGGTTGCGGGCGATAGCGGTAACGCTGTGGCCACGACGCAGCGCTTCTTCCAGCAACTGGCTGCCGGCACGCCCGGTTGCCCCGATGATTGCGATCTTGCTCATGAAAAACCTCCAGTCAGGATTGAATGTCACTTACCACTTCATCTCGCCCTTGGCGACCTTGGCACTGAGCTCCAGCGAGCTCTCTTCGCCCAGGTCCGGGTAGCGCTTTTTCATCGCCGCGATCAATTCGGCGGCATTACCAGCCTTGGCGGTTTCCTCATCGAAAGCGCGGATGTAGTCGGCAGTAAAGCGCACCGCTGCCAGCGACTCGCCGGGCTGGCCCAGGTAATGACCCGGCACCACGACCTGCGGCTTGAGCAGTTCGATACGCTTGAGGGTGGTAAGCCAGTCCTTGTGTGATTGCGCCGTCTGGGTGTCGGCCATCCACACATGCAGGTTGTCCGCGACCACCACACCGCCGACCACCGCCTTGATCGAGGGAATCCAGACAAAACTGCGATCCGCCTGCGGGCCATCAAGACCAAGGACTTCCAGGCGCTGGCCTTCGAGGGTCAGCTGATTGCCTGCGAGCACCTGCGGGACCACCAGTTTGCCCGGCTTGTCGGTGCCCATCTGCGGCCCCCAGTACGCCAGCTTGGCGTCCATGGTCTGCTTGATATGAGCGACCGTCGCCGCGGAAGCGAGCACCTTGGCCTGTGGATAGGCGTCGGTCAGGGTCTGCAGGCCAAAGTAGTAATCCGGGTCACCATGACTGATATAGATGGTGGTCAGCTGCTTACCGCTGGCACGCAGTTTCGCCAGCACCTGCTCGGCCTGGGCTTTGCCGAACTGGGCATCGACCAGAATGGCGTCGTGCTTGCCGCTGACAATCACCGAACTGACCGGAAACAGCGCTTCGGTACCCGGGTTGTAGACATCCAGCTGCAACGGCTGCTCGGCGGCCTGCGCCTGGGCCAGGACACCGAGAGTGGCAACGGCCAGCAACAAACCGCGCAAGGAGAAAGAACGACGCATCAAGGCAATTCCTGTGAGGGTGGCAATGAGCAACAGCTTAGTTGCACGAACCAATGCAAAAAATGCGATGCTGGAACATAGTTTGTTTCTGAAAGCGGGCAAATCATGGATCGTCTGACAGCAATGCGGGTCTTCGTCAGTGTGGTCGACCTGGGCAGCCAGTCGGCCGCCGCCGATCACCTGGACCTCTCGCGCCCGGTGGTGTCCCGCTATCTGGCTGAACTGGAAGACTGGGTGGGTGCGCGCTTGATGCAGCGCACCACGCGGCGTCTGAGCCTGACCGCCGCCGGCCAGGAAACCCTGCCGCGCTGTCGACAGATGCTGGAGCTCGCCGGTGACATTCAGGCGGCCGTCAGTGCACCGGACGAGGCGCCACGGGGTGAGCTGCGGATCAGCGTCAGCACCTCGTTCGGCCAGGCCCAGCTGATGGATGCCATGGCCGACTACGTCAAACGCTATCCGGGGGTGAAGATCGATCTGCAGATGCTCGATCGCACCGTCAACCTGGTGGATGAACGCATCGACCTGGCCATCCGCACCAGCAACGATCTGGACCCCAACCTCATCGCCCGCCGCCTGACCGTGTGCCGCTCGGTGATCTGCGCCTCCCCCGCTTACCTGCGCGAACACCCGACGCCGTTGCAGGTCCAGGACCTGGCGCGGCACAACTGCCTGACCCACTCCTATTTCGGCCGCAGCCTCTGGCACTTCGAGGTCGAGGGCGAAAGCGTTTCGGTGCCGGTGCAGGGCAATATCAGCGCCAATGAGGCGATGACCCTGCAACGTGCAGCGCTGGCCGGTGCCGGCATCGCCATGCTGCCGACCTACCAGGCGGCCCCTGCGCTGCACAGCGGCGAGCTGCTGCGCCTGTTACCGCAGGCCAAACCTCGCGAACTCGACCTCAATGCTGTCTATACCTCGCGCAAGCACATGCCGGCGACCTTGCGCAGCATGCTCGACTTCCTCACCGAACGCTTTACTGCCGAGCCGGAATGGGACCGCGACCTGCGCTAGCGCGGGCAACCCGGGCAGAGCTGGCCTATGCTTTAAATAGCACTTGTGTGCAGCTAGAAAGAGGTGAGCAGCATGGGCCTCAAATCCAGAAAATGCGCCGTTGTCTGTGCCATCGCAGCTGTCGTCGGGCTTTATGCCGCAGCCGCCTACCGGGTCGAACAGATCCGCAATCAACCGTATTCGGCCGCCAGTTGCAGCCTGGCCCATTGCGTCCCGCACACCGCCACCCTGAACGCCCTTAAATAAACTTCAGCCAGGCAGCCAATCCCGCTGGCGCGCGGATTGGAGCAGACGCTTAGCAAGCTATCGAGTACACTGGCCAGCACCTGTTTTCGCAGCACATGCCTGCGGAATAACCCTGCCCTTCGAGCTGGCCCGTGACCCAACTCAACACTCCGCAACCGGTCCTGCGCAGCGTACTGATGGCGCTGATGCTGGCGATCTTCCTCGGTGCTCTGGACCAGACCATCGTCGCCGTGTCGATGCCGGCGATTTCCGCCCAGTTCAATGATGTTGGCCTGCTGGCCTGGGTGATCTCCGGCTACATGGTGGCAATGACCGTGGCCGTGCCGATCTACGGCAAACTGGGCGACCTGTACGGCAGGCGCCGGATGATCCTCACCGGCACCGCGCTGTTCACCCTGGCTTCGCTTTTCTGCGCCCTGGCACAGAACATGGAACAACTGGTCCTGGCCCGGGTGCTGCAGGGCATCGGCGCGGGCGGCATGGTGTCGGTCAGCCAGGCGATCATCGGTGACTTCGTCCCGCCACGCGAACGCGGGCGCTACCAGGGTTACTTCAGCAGCATGTACGCCCTGGCCAGCGTGATCGGCCCGGTGCTCGGCGGCTACCTCACCGAGTACCTGTCGTGGCGCTGGGTGTTCTGGCTGAACCTGCCGCTGGGACTGACCGCCTGGTGGGTGACCCGGCGCGCCCTGCGAACCCTGGTGGTGCCGCAACGTCAGGCCCAGGTCGACTATATTGGCGCCGCGCTGTTGATTTTCGGTCTGAGCAGCCTGTTGCTGGGCATCACCCTGATCGGCCAGGGACACGCCTGGTACGCTTCCGAGGTTGCTGCCCTGCTGCTCTGCGCGCTGGCTGGGTTGCTGGTTTTCGTTGTCCATGAACGCCGTGTGGCGGAGCCGTTGCTGCCCCTCAAGCTGTTCAGCAATCGAGTCGCCACGCTGTGCTGGTGCACCCTGTTCTTTACCAGCTTCCAGGCCATCTCCCTGACCATGCTGATGCCGCTGCGCTACCAGAGCATTACCGGCGCAGGTGCTGACAGCGCCGCCCTGCACTTGCTGCCGCTGGCCATCGGCCTGCCGATCGGTGCCTACTGCGGTGGCCGCCTGACCAGTTTCACCGGCCGCTACAAACCGCAGATCCTCGGCGGTGCGCTGCTGATGCCGTTTGCCATCGTCGGCATGGCCTTCACCGCGCCGCAGTCAGTCTGGCTCAGTGGCCTGTTCATGGTGTTGACCGGGATTGCCTCGGGCCTGCAGTTTCCCACTTCGCTGGTCGCCAGTCAGAGTGCGGTGGAGCCGCGCGATATCGGCGTGGCCACCAGCACCAGCAACCTGTTCCGCTCGCTCGGCGGCGCCATGGGCGTCGCCTGCATGTCGGCGCTATTGCTGGCGATGTTGCAGGATGGCGGTCTGCGTCTGGCGGGCGATGCCTTGCTGGGCAGCCTTCAGGCCGGGGAGCCGAGTGTGCAGGTGCAGGCCGAATTACTGAGGACCTTCCGCCATCTGTTGCTTGGCAGTGCTATGGTGTCGCTGTTCGGACTGACAGCCGCGCTGGCCTTACCGGATAGGCAACTGCGCGGCCGTATGTAGGATGTTTACGAAGGTTGCGGAAACAATTCATCACAAACCTTCACAAAGTCTCATTTGCGCAAGGCTGGGCTCAAGCGCAGCATATCCAGCCCGGTATCGATCCACAGTTCGGCTTCAGCCAACAGATCGAAGCTCTCCGGTAGTAGCAGCCAGCGACGGATCAGGCCGTCTATATAGGCATAGATCGCCAGCGCCGCACGCTCGGGATCTACATCGGCGGGCAGTTGCCCGCGCCTGACTGCATTGCCCAGCGACAGCGCGATATGGGCATGACACTCAAACGTCGAGGTTTGCCGCTGTTGGCGGATCTCGCACATGTCATCGGTGAATTCACACTTGTGATGCAGAATTTCGTTGATTCGCCGGGTTTTCGGGTCAAGCACCATCTGGTGCATCAACTGGACCAGCAGCTTGCGCATGCAGCCGAGCGGATCAAGCTCATCTTCGCTTTCACTGGCCCGGGCCAGGGCATCCAGCGGCTCGTGCAAGCTTTCCAGCATGGCCTCGACCAGCTCGGCCTTGTCGTTGAAGTGCCAATAGATGGCGCCGCGGGTAACCCCCGCCAGCTTGGCGATATCCGCCAGGGTGGTACGCGCAACCCCGCGCTTGTAGAAGGCCTTTTCCGCAGCTTCGAGAATCTGTGCGCGGGTTTCCTGGGCTTCTTCTTTGGTTCGACGGACCATGGCAGTACGACCTCATCAAAACCCGGGTGCACGTTCAGGCACCTGGGGGCTGGGCCGGATCAACCTCTGACAGGCTGTTACCGGATGTTTAAATTCAAGGCTTGCGGCGGCCTGGGGCTTCGTCTGCAAACTATTTACAAACAACCATGAATGTAAGTATATTCCTTAGCAAGCTATTTATCCACTCGACAACATTTTTTCTATTCGCACCCTTTCCATTTATTCTTGAGCGTCTTCAGCTCTTGCGACCCGAGGATCTTCATGCAATTCAAGCCAGCTGTTACCGCTCTGGTATCCGCCGTCGCCCTGGCAACACTGCTCAGCGGCTGTAAAAAGGAAGAGGCTGCGCCTGTTGCGCATGCTCCTCAGGTCGGCGTCGTTACCCTGCAAACCCAGGCCTATACCCTGACCTCCGACCTGCCGGGGCGTACCACCGCCTACCGCATCGCCGAGGTCCGCCCACAGGTCAATGGCATCATTCTCAAGCGCCTGTTCAAAGAAGGCACCGAGGTCAAGGAAGGTCAGCAGCTGTACCAGATCGATCCTTCGGTGTACGAAGCGACCCTGGCCAGCGCCCAGGCCAACCTGCAGTCGACCCGTTCGCTGTCCGAGCGCTACAAGCAGCTGGTCGCCGAGCAAGCGGTCAGCCGCCAGGAATACGACGACGCGCAAGCCAAACGTTTGCAGGCTGAAGCTGCACTGCGCAGCGCCCAGATCGACCTGCGTTACACCAAGGTCCTGGCCCCGCTGAGCGGCCGTATCGGTCGTTCTTCGGTCACCGAAGGCGCGCTGGTCAACAATGGCCAGGCCGACGCCATGGCGGTGATCCAGCAGCTCGACCCGATCTACGTCGACGTCACCCAGTCTTCGGCCGAGCTGCTCAAGCTGCGCCGCGAGCTGGAAAGCGGCCAGCTGCAGAAGGTCGGCGACAATGCCGCCAAGGTCACCCTGACCCTGGAAGACGGCAGCACCTATCGCCAGGAAGGTCGTCTGGAGTTCTCCGAAGTCTCGGTTGACCCGACCACCGGCTCCGTGACCCTGCGCGCGGTATTCCCGAACCCTGACCACAACCTGCTGCCGGGCATGTTCGTGCATGCGCGCCTGAAAGCCGGGGTCAACGCCCAGGCGATCCTCGCGCCACAGCAAGGGGTTACCCGCGACCTCAAAGGCCAGCCAACGGCACTGGTGGTCAACAAGGACAACAAGGTCGAACTGCGCCAGCTCAAGGCCAGCCGTACCGTCGGTAGTGAATGGCTGATCGAAGAAGGCCTGAACGCCGGCGACCGCGTGATCACCGAGGGCCTGCAGTTCGTCCAGCCGGGCATCGAGGTCAAGGTCAGCGAAGCCACCAACGTCAAGCCTGCTCAGCCAACCCAGGCCAATGCAACGACTGCAGGGGCCAAAGGGGAGTAAACCATGTCGAGATTCTTTATCGATCGCCCGATCTTTGCCTGGGTGATCGCCTTGGTGATCATGTTGGTCGGCGCTTTGTCGATCCTCAAATTGCCGATCAACCAGTACCCGAGCATCGCGCCACCGGCCGTTGCGATCTCTGTGACCTACCCGGGCGCCTCGGCGCAAACCGTGCAGGACACCGTGGTCCAGGTTATCGAGCAACAGCTCAACGGTATCGACAACCTGCGTTATGTCTCGTCGGAAAGTAACTCCGACGGCACCATGACCATCACCGCGACCTTCGAGCAGGGGACCAACTCCGACACCGCCCAGGTCCAGGTGCAGAACAAGCTCAACCTGGCCACCCCGCTGCTGCCGCAAGAAGTGCAGCAACAGGGTATCCGTGTAACCAAGGCAGTGAAGAACTTCCTGTTGGTGATCGGCCTGGTATCGGAAGATGGCAGCATGTCCAAGGATGACTTGGCCAACTACATCGTCTCCAACATGCAGGACCCGATCTCGCGGACCGCCGGTGTCGGTGACTTCCAGGTGTTCGGTGCCCAGTATGCGATGCGTATCTGGCTCGATCCGGCCAAGCTGAACAAGTACCAGTTGACCCCGGTCGACGTGCGCACCGCCGTCGCGGCGCAGAACGTCCAGGTTTCCTCCGGTCAGCTCGGCGGCCTGCCGGCCCTGCCCGGTACCCAGCTCAATGCCACGATCATCGGCAAGACCCGTCTGCAGACCGCCGAGCAATTCGAGAAGATCCTGCTCAAGGTCAACCGTGACGGCTCGCAAGTCCGTCTGAGCGATGTTGCCACCGTCGGCCTTGGCGGCGAGAACTATGCCGTCAGCGCCCAGTTCAACGGCAAACCGGCTTCCGGTCTGGCGGTCAAACTGGCGACCGGCGCCAACGCCCTGGATACCGCCAAGGCACTGCGCAAGACCATCGCCGAGCTTGAGCCATTCTTCCCGGAAGGCATGAAGGCGGTATTCCCGTATGACACCACGCCAGTAGTGACCGAATCGATCAGCGGGGTAATCCACACCCTGATCGAAGCGATCGTGCTGGTGTTCCTGGTGATGTACCTGTTCCTGCAGAACTTCCGCGCCACCATCATCACCACCATGACTGTTCCGGTGGTATTGCTCGGCACCTTCGGCATCCTCGCCGCAGCGGGCTTCAGCATCAACACCCTGACCATGTTCGGTATGGTGCTGGCCATCGGTCTATTGGTGGACGATGCCATCGTTGTGGTGGAAAACGTCGAACGGGTGATGTCCGAAGAGGGCCTGTCACCCAAGGAAGCCACCAAGAAGTCCATGGGCCAGATCCAGGGCGCGCTGGTCGGTATCGCCATGGTGCTCTCGGCGGTACTGCTGCCAATGGCGTTCTTCGGTGGCTCCACCGGGGTGATCTACAAGCAGTTCTCGATCACCATCGTTTCGGCCATGGCGCTGTCGGTACTGGTTGCCCTGATTTTCACCCCGGCGCTGTGCGCGACCATGCTCAAGCCGGTCGCCAAGGGTGAACATCACGTTGCCAAGCGCGGCTTCTTCGGCTGGTTCAACCGCAACTTCGACCGCAGCGTGCAGAGCTACGAGCGTGGCGTGGGCAACATCCTGCGCAACAAGGCGCCGTACCTGCTGGCCTACCTGTTGATCATGGTCGGCATGATCTGGCTGTTCATGCGCATCCCCACCGCCTTCCTCCCCGAGGAAGACCAGGGCGTACTCTTCGCCCAGGTGCAGACCCCGGCCGGCTCCAGTGCCGAACGGACCCAGGTGGTGATCGACGATATGCGCAGCTACCTGCTGGACAAGGAAGCCGATACCGTTGCCTCGGTGTTCACCGTCAACGGCTTCAACTTCGCCGGTCGCGGCCAGAGCTCGGGTATGGCCTTCATCATGCTCAAGCCATGGGAAGAACGTTCCGCCGAGAACAACGTGTTCAACCTGGCGGCTCGCGCCCAGCAGCACTTCTTCACCTTCCGTGACGCGATGGTGTTCGCCTTTGCCCCGCCTGCGGTACTGGAACTGGGTAACGCCACCGGTTTCGACGTGTTCCTGCAAGACCGTGCCGGTGTCGGTCACGAGAAGCTGATGGAAGCACGTAACCAGTTCCTCGGTATGGCCGCGCAGAGCAAGATCCTCTCGGCTGTGCGTCCGAACGGTCTGAACGATGAACCGCAGTACCAGCTGACCGTCGACGACGAGCGCGCCAGTGCCTTGGGCGTAACCATCGCCGACATCAACAACACCCTGTCGATTGCCCTGGGTGCCAGCTACGTCAACGACTTCATCGACCGCGGTCGAGTCAAGAAGGTGTATATCCAGGGTGAATCCGCTTCGCGCATGAGCCCGGAAGACCTGCAGAAGTGGTACGTACGCAACGCCGTGGGCGAGATGGTGCCGTTCTCCTCCTTCGCCACCGGTGAGTGGATCTACGGTGCACCGAAGCTGGCGCGTTACAACGGCGTCGAAGCGATGGAAATTCTCGGTGCGCCAGCCCCTGGCTACAGTACCGGTGAAGCCATGCTCGAAGTCGAGCGCATCGCCGCACAGTTGCCTAAAGGTATCGGCTACTCCTGGACCGGCCTGTCGTACGAGGAGCGCCTGTCGGGCTCCCAGGCGCCTGCGCTGTACGCCCTGTCGCTGCTGATGGTGTTCCTGTGTCTGGCGGCCCTGTATGAAAGCTGGTCGATCCCGATCGCGGTCATGCTCGTGGTGCCGTTGGGGATCATCGGTGCGCTGCTGGCCACCAGCCTGCGCGGCCTGTCCAACGACGTGTACTTCCAGGTGGGCCTGTTGACCACCATTGGCCTGGCGGCGAAGAACGCGATCCTGATCGTCGAATTCGCCAAGGAACTGCACGAGCAGGGCCGCAGCCTGATCGATGCCTCCATCGAGGCTTGCCGCATGCGTCTGCGGCCAATCATCATGACCTCGCTGGCGTTCATTCTCGGCGTGGTACCGTTGGCTATCTCCACCGGTGCAGGCTCGGGCAGCCAGCACGCCATCGGTACCGGGGTAATCGGCGGGATGTTGACGGCCACCGTGCTGGCGATCTTCTGGGTACCGCTGTTCTTCGTTAGCGTGTCGTCGCTGTTCAGTAGCAAGAAGACTGAAGAAAAAGACGCCACCCCTGAAACCCCACGCTATGAGGGCGGGCAATGAGTAAGTCCCTGTTGTCCCTGGCGGTCACCGCTTTCATTCTTGGCGGCTGCTCGCTGATCCCTGACTACCAGACCCCGGACGCACCGGTGGCCGCGCAGTGGCCGCAAGGCCCTGCCTATTCGCCGACCGAGTCGGCGAATGTGGCCGCCGCCGAGCAAGGCTGGCGTCAGTTCTTCCAGGACCCGGCGCTGCAGCAACTGATCCAGACCGCGCTGGTCAACAACCGCGACCTCAAGGTCGCGGCCTTGAACATCGATGCCTACCGGGCGCAGTACCGCATCCAGCGGGCCGATCTGTTCCCGGCGGTCAGCGCCAATGGCAATGGCAGCCGCCAACGGCTGCCAGGTAACCTGTCGCAGACCGGCGATGCCGAGATCACCAGCCAGTACTCGGCAACCCTCGGGGTGAGCGCCTATGAACTCGACCTGTTCGGTCGCGTGCGCAGCCTCACCGAGCAACAACTGGAAATCTACCTGTCCAGCGAAGAAGCCCGGCGCTCGACCCAGATCGCCCTGGTGGCGAGTGTGGCCAACGCCTACTTCACCTGGCAGGCCGACCAGGACCTGCTCAAGCTGACCGAAGACACCCTCAAGACCTACGAGCAAAGCTACGCGTTGACCTTGCGCAGCAACGAAGTGGGTGTGGCTTCGGCCCTGGACCTGAGCCAGGCACGGACCTCGGTAGAAGGCGCCCGGGTCAAGCTGGCCCAGTACCAGCGCCTGGTTGCCCAGGACCAGAACAGCCTGGCGGTACTGCTCGGCACCGGTGTGCCGGACAACCTGCCAGCGGCCAAGGACCTCGACAGCGACTTGCTGGCCGAAGTACCTGCGGGCCTGCCGTCCGACGTGCTGCACCGGCGTCCGGATATCCAGGAAGCCGAACACCTGCTCAAGGCCGCCAACGCCAACATCGGCGCCGCCCGGGCAGCGTTCTTCCCGAGCATCAGCCTGACCGCCAACGCCGGTACTATCAGCCCGGACATGGGTGGACTGTTCAAGGGCGGTTCTGGCACCTGGTTGTTCCAGCCACAGATCAACCTGCCGATCTTCAACGCCGGCGCCCTGCGTGCCAGCCTCGACTACTCGAAGATCCAGAAGGACATCAACGTCGCCAAGTACGAGAAAACCATCCAGACCGCCTTCCAGGAAGTCTCCGATGGCCTCGCCGCGCGCAAGACCTTCAACGAGCAGTTGCAAGCCCAGCGTGATCTGGTTTCTGCCAACCAGGACTACTACCGTCTGGCCGAGCGTCGCTACCGTATCGGTGTCGACAGCAACCTGACCTTCCTCGACGCCCAGCGTCAGTTGTTCAACAGCCAGCAGTCGTTGATCACTGACCGCCTGTCGCAGCTGGTCAGCGAGGTCAACCTGTACAAGGCCCTCGGTGGCGGCTGGTACGAGCAGACCGGTCAGGCGCAGCAGCAGGCGGCGGCCGAGTCGTCGAAAGGCTGAGTCTGGTTTGTGCTTCAGGAGCCCACCCTTGCGGTGGGCTTTTTTGTGCCGGTCCTTATCGCGGGGCAAGCCCGCTCCCACCGAAAATCACCTCTCACTGTGGGAGCGGGCTTGCCCCGCGATAATTATTTAACCAATCAGTTAACGTTCGATTACCGCCCAATACCGCCTGTAACGAATTGATTCACCCCCTCCCGCCGCCGCACCATCCCATCGCAGCTTTTCCAAAGCACACCCCAAAGACTGTTGCCCGGCCTGCGACTCAAAAACCTCGCAGCGGATGGCTTCGGCTTGAATAAAAACAAGAGACACATCTCATGAGCACACCCGCACCCGCACGACATCTGCTACCCGGCCTGCTGGCCATGACTTGCGCACTCCCGGCCCTGGCGGCCGAAAGCGGCTTTGCCGAAGATGCCAAGGTCAACCTCAACCTGCGCAACTTCTACATCAACCGCAACTTCGTCGACCCGGCCAACCCGCAAGGCAAGGCTGAGGAATGGACCCAGAGTTTCATCCTCGACGCCCGCTCCGGGTTCACTCAAGGCATCGTCGGCTTCGGTGTCGATGTGCTCGGCCTGTATTCGGTCAAGCTCGATGGCGGCAAGGGCACGACCGGTACGCACCTGTTGCCGGTGCATGACGATGGACGCCCGGCCGACGACTTTGGCCGCCTGGGCGTGGCGCTCAAGGCCAAGGTGTCGAACACCGAACTGAAAGTCGGCGAGTGGATGCCGGTATTGCCGATCCTGCGTTCGGACGATGGCCGCTCGCTGCCGCAGACCTTCCGCGGCGGGCAGATCACCTCACAGGAAATCGCCGGTCTGACCCTGTATGGCGGCCAGTTCCGCGCCAACAGCCCGCGCAACGATGCGAGCATGGACGACATGTCGATGAACGGCAAAGCGGCCTTCACTTCCGACCGTTTCAACTTTGCCGGGGGCGAATACAGCTTCAACGACAAGCGCACCCTGATCGGCCTGTGGAATGCCGAACTCAAGGACATCTACAACCAGCAGTACATCAACCTGGTCCACAGTCAGCCTCTGGGCGACTGGACCCTGGGCGCCAACCTTGGTTATTTCATCGGCAAGGAAGACGGCGCTGAGCGGGCCGGCGAGCTGGACAACCGCACCGCCTCGGCCCTGCTCTCGGCCCGGTACGGCAGCAGCACGTTCTATGTCGGCTTGCAGAAAGTCAGCGGCGACGATGGCTGGATGCGGGTCAACGGCACCAGCGGCGGCACCCTGGCCAACGACAGCTACAACTCCAGCTTCGACAACGCCAAAGAGCGCTCCTGGCAGCTGCGTCACGACTTCAACTTTGCCGGTGTCGGCATTCCTGGCCTGACCTTGATGAACCGCTACATCAGCGGTGACAACGTCCACACCGCAACCGTCAGCGACGGCAAGGAGTGGGCCCGGGAATCGGAACTGGCCTATGTGATCCAGTCGGGCAGCCTGAAGAACCTGTCGTTCAAATGGCGCAACTCGACCATGCGTCGCGACTACAGCACCAATGCCTTTGACGAGAACCGTCTGATCATCAGCTACCCGATCAGTATTCTCTGAATGATCGCGGGGCAGGCCGACTTGCCCCGCGATCAGCTTCACACCCCGCGAACGGTCCGGCTGCGCTGCCCGCTAACACCGACCGGGACATCCCCTTGCAAGGTCACCCGACGCACCACGCGCTCCTGGGTGCCGTAGTCGTCCACCGCATAATGCTGGGTCGCACGGTTATCCCAGATCGCCACATCACCCGCCTGCCAGCGCCAGCGCACGGTGTTTTCCAGGCGCGTGACGTGGCTCTGCAGCAAGTTGAACAGGTGCGTGGAATCAAACAGCGAATAGCCCTTCAAGCGTTTGACGAAGTGGCCGAGGAGCAAGGTCTTCTCACCGCTGACCGGGTGCACACGCACCAGCGGATGCTCGGTTTCGTACACCGTCGAGGTGAAGATGCGGCGGTAGTTTTCCTGCTGCTCGGCCGTGACATTCGGCTTGGCCGCCGCATAGTCGTACTCGTTGCTATGCACCGCCCAGAGCTGGTCAGCCAGGGCCTGTAGTTCGGCCGAGAGGTCCTGGTAGGCGGTTGCGGTGTTGGCCCAGACCGTGTCGCCACCCGACGCCGGAGCGACCACCGAGCGCAGGATCGAGGCCTTGGGGTAGGCATCGACGAAGGTCACATCGGTGTGCCAGGAGTTGGCCCGGCGCTCGCCGTCCAGCTCCAGCAGGAAGCGCGTGCCCTCACGCACTGGCACCGTGGGGTGGGCAATCGGTTCACCCAGCAAGTGCGCGAAGGCTTCCTGGCCCTGATCGTCAAGGTGATGCTGAGCGCGGAAAAAGATCACCTTGTGCTCCACCAGGGCGGCCTGGATGGCCTCGATCACGGCGGGTTCAAGGTCGGCGCTCAGTTGCACCCCGCGAATCTCGGCACCGATGCGTCCGGCCACCGGGTGGATGTCCAGCACGTGGCTGACGGGCGCTACGGCGTGTGCGGCATTGCTCATGGTATGACCCTCATCTGGCTGCTCTAGGAAAAATGCCGATGAATCACTTGCGCTATCTATATGCAAATAAGCTCTAACAGATATTCAAATGCTTCATTGACGGAATAAGAGCTTGCATTTAAAACCTGAGCCTTCGTGACGGCAAATACCTTCGCCGTATTTTTGGAATGCCGGGAAAGCATATGGATCTTCGCCAACTGCGTTACTTCATCGCCCTCACTGAACACCGCAGTTTTGTTCGCGCCGCGGACGCCATGGGCATCACCCAGCCGGCCTTCAGCCGCAGTATCCAGGGCCTGGAACAGGAGTTCGGTTGTGTTCTGGTGGACCGTGGCAACAAGGACCTGCGCCCGACGCCAGAAGGCCAGGTGGTGCTGCAGCACGCCTTGCGTCTGGTCCAGGGCGCGGCACAGTTGAGTTGCGAAGTGCTGCAGATGACCAAGCTCGATGCTGGCGAGCTGCACTTCGGCTGCGGGCCGGCAGCGGCTGTGCAATTGGTGCCGCGGGCACTGGCGCGATTTCTTCAGGCCCACCCGAAAGTGCACACCCGTCTTGAGGTGGATAACTGGGAGAAACTCAGCCGCGCACTGAACCGCGAGGAGATCGAGTTTTTCATCGCCGATATCCGCCAGTTCGAGGCGGATCCGAACTATCAGACGCTGCCTTTGAGTCCGCGCCGCGGCCTGTTCTTCTGCCGTCCCGGGCATCCATTGCTGGCCAAGGACAGCCTGTCGACCAACGACATGTTCGACTATCCGCTGGCCACCACACTGATTCCGCCGGGGGTGCGCAAGTTGCTGGCCAACCTCAGCGGCAAGACCGATTTCACCCCGCAGCTGCTCACCGAACACTTGCCGACCCTGGTCAGCCTGGTACAGGGCAGCGATGCCATCGGTATCGGTACCGAAGAAGCCTTTGCCAACGATATCCAGCAGGGCCGACTGGTGCGCCTGCACTGGCGCAACCTGCCGGCCAATCTCGACAGCCTCAATGCCCGCTGTGGCATTGTCAGCCGCAGCGGTTATCGCCTGTCGCCTGCGGCGCGGGCGATGATCGATACCCTGATCAGCCTCGATCAGCAGCCAGCGCTGCAGGTGCTGGCCGGGTAGCCTGGGGCGCCAGCCACTGGCTGACCTTGAACGGTTTGCGGATCAGCCGCTGTTCGGCGGCCAGGTCGACCGAGGCCTGCAACTGGTCGAGGAACGGCTGGTCGAGGCTGGAACGGAAGGTCTGGCCGAGGACTTCGTCCTGCAGGTCCCGCTCAAGGATCACCGGCGGGTAGCTGGCCAGTCCTGAAACCAGCTGGATGTAAGCCTGCTTGTTGCTCTCGTCACTGAGCCATTGCACCGCTTGCTGCTGGGCTTCCAGCAGGCGCTGGACCAGTTCGGGGTGGGCATCGACAAAGGCCCCGGAGCCCACCAGCACGGCCTGGATACTGCCGGCGCCTCCCAGGTCTCTGGTGTTCAACGGCAGCTCGGCAAGGCCGCGCTCCTGCAGCGCGGTCAAGCCCGACAGGCCCCAGGTGGCGTCAATCTGCCGGGCGGCCAAGGCGGCGACCGCGGCATTGAAATCGAGGTTGATGACCTTGAAGTCCTTCTCGCTCAGGCCCTGGCTGGCGAGTGCGGCATCAAACGATAACTGGCTGGCGGTGCCGCGAAAGATCGCCACACGCTTGCCCTTCAGGTCCTGCAAGGTCTTGATGCCACTGCCCGGCGCCACGCCCAGGTAATGCTTGATGCCGCGTCCGGTAGCGGCCAGCAGGCGTGTGTCGACGCCATTGGCCTTGCCGATGATGGCCGCCAGATCGCCCAGATAGGCGAAGTCGACCTGGCCGTTGGCAAAGGCTTCGTTGATCACCGGCCCCGCCCCTTTGAAGTAATTCCACTGGATCGTGATGCCGTCGGCGGCGAAGGCTTTTTCCAGCAACTGCTGATTGCGCAGCACATCCGTCACCCCGCCTCCGGAGTGCTGGGTGCCAGCGCTCAGATCGGGGACCGCAATGCGAATCTCGCGGACCGCAGTGGCCTGGGCCAGCGGCGGTAACCAGCCGACCACAGCGGCCAGGGCGGGAGCGGCAAACAGACTGAAAACACGGTTGATCGACAGGTTCATGGCACGCGACTCCTTGTAGTGATGCGGCCACGCTAACCAGATCGTCGATCAACAAATAAATACTAATAAATTACATTTTAATAACCTAAACACATAAACAGGCAGCCATGGGGGTTGCGACGGGCTATGCATCAGGCACAAGGAAAATATGCCTCGAATGCATTGGATACGGCGCTAAGGGCCTGCTTTAAATGCTGTCTCTTATCACCTATTCGAATTTATTTTTAAAAAAATATACCCGAATGGAATATAGAAATAGCCAATCCACGGAGGTCCGCCATGGCCCAAGCATCAATCCCCAGCCTGCCCCTGGCCGCACCTGCAAGACGCCTGCACACAGCCGGCACACCGTTGCAGGCACGCCTCCAGGCCTGGTACCTGCCACTGGCCCTGGCCCTGCTGTGGTGGCTGGCCAGCCACAACCAGTGGATGAGCGAACAGATACTGCCAGCACCCAGCCTGGTCTGGCAGAGCGCACAGGAGCTGGCCCACGGTGAGTTGTGGTCGCATCTGGCAATCAGTCTGCAACGCTTGCTGATCGGTTTGTCAGTGGGGGTCAGCAGCGGTGCCCTGCTCGGTGCCTGGCTGGGTTGCAGCCGTCGCGCCGAACGCCTGGTGCTGCCCACCTTCAACGCCCTGGCGCAAATCCCGACGCTGGCCTGGGTGCCGTTGTTCATGGTGCTATTCGGCATTGGCGAGCTGCTCAAGCTGGTGGTGCTGGTCAAGGCGATCATCGTGCCGGTGACCCTGCACACCCTGGTCGGCGTGCGTGACGCACAGCCGCGTCTGCGCGAAGCGGCCGCCGTGCTCAAGCTGCCGCGCCGCTTGCTGATCACCCGGCTGATCCTGCCCGCAGCACTGCCGGCCTTTCTCGCCGGCGTGCGCCTGGCCCTGGCCACCGGCTGGTCATCCTTGCTGGCGGTCGAGCTGCTCGCCTCCAGTGAGGGTATCGGCTACCTGATGGTCTGGGCCCGGCAGTTGTTCATGCTCGACATCGTCTTCGTCTGCATCGCGGTAATCGGCCTGCTCGGTTTTGCCATGGACCGTGGCCTCGGCTGGCTGGATCGCCGGCTGGTGCACTGGCCGCATCCGCCCGGCGCTGAACTGCGGGTGCAGCATCTGCATGGCCGCGAACGCCTGCAGGCCTTGCTGTTGCCGCTGGCGTTGCTGCTGGTCTGGCAGCTGGCAAATCAGTTGCAGTGGGTCGATAACAACATCCTCGTGGCGCCCGTCCAGGTGCTGAGCACCGCCTGGAACGGCGTGCTCGACGGTTCGCTGACGGCAGCCCTGGCGGTCAGTGTCGGTCGCGCCCTGGCGGGTTTGCTGCTGGGTGGTGGCCTGGGCTTTGCGTTGGGGTTGTGGCTGGGTTTGTCCCGGCCTGCCGAACGCTTGCTGGGGCCGAGCCTGGCCGCTCTGCGGCAGATCGCCATCTTCGCCTGGGTGCCATTGCTCACGGCCTGGTTCGGCCTCGGTGAGCTGGCCAAATGGGTGTTTGTCGGCCTGGCAGCGTTCTTTCCGCTGTTCATCGCCACCCAGCGCAGCGTCGCCAACCGCTCACCACAACTGGAGGAAGCCGCGCAGGTGCTGCACCTGAACCTGCGTCAGCGCCTGTTGCGCCTGGTGTTGCCCGGCGCGGCCCCCGGCATCTTCGCCGGTCTGCGCGTGGGCTTGATCTACGCCTGGCTGGGCACCATCGGCGCCGAGTACTTCATGCCCTCCGGCGGCGGTATCGGCAGCCTGATGATCGGCGCCCAGCAACTGCTGCGCATGGACCTGATCATGGCCGGGATGCTCCTGGTCGGCCTCACCGGCGCGCTGTTGGGCGCCCTCGGACAACACATCGAATCGCGCGCCACGCGCTGGAGACGAGCATGAACGCCATTGCCCATCCGTTGGTCAGTTTCAATCAGGTCGGCAAGCACTTCGCGGTGGCCGGTGGTGAGCTGGAAGCCATCCGCGACTTCAACCTGCAAATCGCCGATGGCGAGTTCGTGGCCATTGTCGGCGCCAGTGGCTGTGGCAAATCCACCCTGCTGCGCCTGCTGATCGGCCTCGATAACGATTACCAGGGCCAGATCCTGATCGACGGCCAGCCGCTCACCGGCATCGGTAGCGAGCGCGGCATCGTGTTCCAGGAACACCGCCTGTTCCCCTGGCTGAGCGTGCACGAAAACATCGCCCTGGGCCTGGTCAACAGCACCTTGACTGACAGCGAACGCGAGCAGCGGATTGCCGAGTACATCGCCCTGGTCGGCCTGCAGGACTTCAGCCAGGCCTACCCGCACCAGCTCTCCGGCGGCATGGCCCAGCGCGTGGCGATTGCCCGCGGCCTGGTGGCCAGCCCGCGGATTCTGCTGCTCGACGAACCCTTCGGTGCCCTCGATGCGCTGACCCGCCAGCAGATGCAGGAAGAACTGCTAGCGATCCGCGAACGCGCGCGGATCACCACGCTGCTGGTGACCCACGATGTCGAGGAAGCACTGTTCCTGGCTGACCGTGTGGTGGTTCTGGAGCCACGGCCGGGACGTATCAAGCGCATCAACCGTATCGACCTGGCGCATCCGCGCCAGCGCTCCAGCTACGACTTCCACCGTCTGCGCGAAGCGCTGCTGCACGAACTGACCGCCGACGACCGCTACCTGCCGGCCGCGCCGGCACAGATCCACAACCTGCCCCTGTCCTACCTTGCCTATTGAGAACCGACCATGAGCCAACGCCCCAACTTTCTGGTCATCGTTGCCGATGACCTGGGATTCTCCGACCTCGGTGCCTTCGGTGGCGAAATCGCCACGCCGAACCTGGATGCCCTGGCCACTGCCGGCCTGCGCCTGACCGACTTTCACACCGCGCCGACCTGCTCGCCAACCCGCTCGATGCTGCTGACCGGCACCGACCACCACATCGCCGGCATCGGCACCATGGCCGAAGCGCTGACTCCGGAGCTGATCGGCAAACCCGGCTACGAGGGTTACCTCAACGACCGGGTGGTGGCGCTGCCGGAACTGCTGCGCGACGCCGGCTACCAGACACTGATGAGCGGCAAGTGGCACCTGGGCCTGAAGGCCGAACTGGCGCCCCACGCCCGTGGCTTCGAACGCTCCTTCGCCCTGCTGCCCGGCGCGGCCAACCACTACGGTTTCGAGCCGACCTATGACGAGCAGACCCCGCGCCTGCTCAAGTCGACCCCGGCGCTGTACATCGAAGACCAGACCTTCGTCGAGCAATTGCCTGAGGGCTTTTACTCCTCCGACGCCTTTGGCGACAAACTGCTGCAATACCTCAAGGAACGTGACCAGAGCCGGCCGTTCTTCGCCTACCTGCCCTTCTCCGCACCACACTGGCCGCTGCAGGCACCGGCCGAGGTGGTCGCCCGCTACAAGGGCCGCTACGACGCCGGGCCTGAAGTGCTGCGCCAGGAGCGCCTGGAAAAATTGCGCCAGCTCGGCCTGATCAAGACCGAGACGCGTGCTCACCCGGTGGACAATCACTGGGACAGCCTCAGCGATGAGCAGCGTCAGCGGTCGGCGCGGTCGATGGAGGTTTACGCAGCGATGGTCGAGCGCATGGACTGGAACATCGGCCGGGTCCTCGACTACCTGCGCAACCAGGGCCAGCTGGACAACACCCTGGTGCTGTTCATGTCCGACAACGGTGCCGAAGGGGCACTGCTCGAAGCCTTCCCCAAGTTCGGCCCGCACCTGGCCAGCTACCTCGACCAGCATTACGACAACAGCCTGGAAAACATTGGCCGGGCCAACTCCTACGTCTGGTATGGCCCACAGTGGGCGCAGGCCGCCACTGCGCCATCGCGGCTGTACAAAGCCTTTACCAGCGAAGGCGGCATTCGCGTGCCGGCGCTGGTGCACTACCCTGCCCTGGCCCGTCAGGGGCAGATCAGCCACCAGTTCAGCACGGTGATGGACATCACCCCGACCCTGCTCGACCTCGCCGGGGTCCGCCATCCCGGCACGCGCTGGCGTGGACGCGATGTCGCCGCCCTGCGCGGCAAGTCATGGCTGGGTTACCTGTCCGGCGAGACTGAACAGGTGCATGACGACAACACCGTCACGGGCTGGGAACTGTTCGGGCGGCGGGCGATTCGCCAGGGGCAGTGGAAGGCCGTGTACATTCCTGGACCGGTGGGCCCGGCGACCTGGCAACTGTATGACCTGGCCAGCGATCCGGGCGAAATCGACGACCTGGCCCAGGCGCAACCGGCCAGACTTCAGGCACTGCTGGGCGAATGGCAGAAGTATGTCGAGGAAACCGGGGTAATCCTCAGCGAGTCGCCGTTCCAGCCGGACTAGCCAGGGCTTGCAGACGGGCGAGGTCGAGAATCTCGATCTCGCCATAGCCCAGGCGTAGCGCGCCTTCCTGCTGCAACGACTTGAGGATCTGGTTGGTGGTCTGGCGCGACAGCGACAGCATCAGTGCCAGTTGCTCCTGAGACAGTTGCAACACACGCCGGGTGCCGTCCATCTCGCCGTAACCGGCGGCGATCTGCAGCAGCCGGTGAGCAACCCGCGGCGCGGCGGCCAGCAGGCTCTGCTGCTCCAGGGCGACGAATACCCAGCGCAGTTTCTGGCTCATCAGCAAGGCGAAGTCGCGCCAATATTCGGGTTGCTGCGCCAGCAATGACAGCAGCGCAGCCTGCGGTATCCACAACAGGCGCACCGCCCCTTCAGCCTGGGCATCATGGGTGCGCGGCTGGCCGTCGAACAGGCTGATTTCACCGAACCAGTGTGGCGCTTCGACCAGCGTCAGCAACGCCTCCTTGCCTTCGCTGCTGACCGCCCCGACGCGCATGCTGCCCGACAGCACCGCGTACAAACCGCAGGGCGCATCGCCGCGCTGGAACAGGTACTGCCCCGGCGCCAGCTCACGAAGGCGCGCCAAGCCCGGCAGGCTATCCTGAAGGGACAGGGGCAGATGCTTGAACCAGTGGCCCTGGAGCAGGGTCTGGCGCCAGGCGGGATCGCTGGTCATAACGCCTCGAAGGTCAACTCTGTCGGCTAGCCGACAGACAGCCGGAATGTCTGCAGGGCAAGCTCACGTCACCCTTCAGGAGGAACAATAATGAAAAACCTCGTCGAACACCTCAGTCAATATGCGGCCTACCACCGTGACCCGCGCAATATCGCCACGCACTTCGTCGGTATCCCGATGATCGTGGTTGCGGTGACGGTGTTGTTGTCACGTCCGGGGCTGGAGCTGGCCGGGGTGTGGCTGTCGCCGGCCTTGTTAGTGGCGCTGGCGACGGGGTGGTTCTACCTGCGCCTGGACCAGCAGTTTGGCTTGATCATGGCCCTGTTGCTCGGCCTGTGTCTGTGGGCCGGCCAGGTGCTGGCCGTGCAAAGCACGCTGGTGTGGTTGAGTGCGGGGCTGGGGCTGTTCGTGGTCGGCTGGGTGATCCAGTTTGTCGGGCACCACTATGAAGGGCGCAAGCCGGCCTTTGTCGATGATCTGAGCGGGTTGATCATCGGGCCGTTGTTCGTGGTGGCGGAACTGGGGTTTCTGCTGGGCATGCGGGCGGAGTTGAAGCAGGCCATCGAGCGTAATGCCGGACCAGTGGCGATTCGGCAGAAGAAAGCGGCGGTCTGATCCGAAAGCGCAGCGGCCTTATCGCCGGCAAGGCCGGCTCCCACAGGGCTCGGTATATGCAGTCCATGTGGGAGCCGGCCTTGCCGGCGATGGGGCCCGAAGGTCAGCCTCTGGACTCAACCCCCAACTCATCCCACACCGACTCGGCCAGGTGGAAGGTCGCATTGGCTGCCGGAATGCCGCAGTAGATCGCGCTCTGCATCAGCACTTCCTTGATCTCCTCACGGGTCACGCCATTGCTGGCGGCCGCGCGCAGGTGCAACTTCAGCTCTTCATTGCGGTTCATGCCGATCAGCATGGCGATGGTGATCAGGCTGCGGGTATGCCGTGGCAGACCCGGACGCGTCCAGATATCACCCCAGGCATGGCGGGTGATCATTTCCTGGAACTCGCTGTTGAACGCCGTCAGGTTGTTCAGGCTGCGGTCGACGTGGGCATCGCCGAGCACTGCGCGACGAACCTTCATGCCTTCTTCGTAACGTTGTTTTTCGTCCACGAATCGCTCCTCAGCGGGCCAGCAGAAAGTCGATCACCCGGCGGCTGAACGGCTCGCCGACTTCGACGTTGGACAGGTGCGCGGCATGGAACTCGGCGTATTCGGCGCCCGCCACGTTTTCCTGGATGAACAGCCCGCCCGCAGGCGGCGTCACCGCGTCGTGACTGCCGGAGATGACCAGCAACGGCGCCTTGATCTCACCCAGTTGATCACGGAAGTCGGCATCGCGTACCGCCCCACAGTTGGCCGCATAGCCTTGCGGTGAAGTGCTGGCGAGCATGTCGGTGATGCGCTTGGCCTGGCCGGGGTTGGTCGAGGAATAGCCCGGAGTGAACCAGCGCTCGATCGACGCATCGCGCAGGCCGACCATCGCGGCTTTGCCATCGCGCAAGACCATTTCGATGCGCGGGTTCCAGGTGTCCGGCGAGCCGATCTTGGCGGCGGTGTTGCAGACGATCAGGCGGTTCAAGCGTTCACCTGCATTGATCCCCAGCCACTGACCGATCAGGCCGCCCATGGACAGGCCACAGAAGTGCGCACGCTCGATCTTCAGGGCATCGAGCAACGCCAGCACGTCCTGGCCCAGCTGCTCGATGCTGTAAGGCCCCTCGGTTACCAGCGAAGCGCCATGGCCACGGGTGTCGTAGCGCAGCACGCGAAAGTGCGCAGCGAAGGCCGGCACCTGGGTATCCCACATGTGCAGGTCAGTGCCCAGGGAGTTGGACAGCACCAACACCGGCGCGCCTTCAGGGCCGTCGAGTTGATAATTGAGTGCGCCATCGGCGAGTTGTACCTGTGCCACTGCAGCCTCCTTCAGGCATTGAAACGGTGATGTTCGGCCAGCGCCCGCTCGACCCAGACACGGGCCTGACCGAGGTAATGGGCCGGATCAAGCAGGCGATCGAGTTCGTCTGCCGAGAGTTCGCCGCTCACCTGCGGATCGTCGCCGAGCACGGCGCGCAGATGGCGTTGTTCGGCTACTGCACGCTTGCAGCAGGTTTCCAGCAAATGATGCGCGGTGTCGCGACCCAGGCGCTGGGCCAGGACGATACTGACCGCTTCGGCCAGCACCAGGCCCTGGGTCAGGTCGAGGTTATCGCGCATACGCGCGGCATCGACCTGCAGGCCGTCGGCGATGATCTGCGCCTGGCGCAACGCACCGGAAACCAGGCAGCAGATTTCCGGCAGGGTCTCCCACTCGGCGTGCCACAGCCCCAGGCTACGTTCATGCTCCTGCGGCATGGCGGCAAACAGGGTCGACAGCAGCCCCGGTACCCGCGTCGCCGCCCCGATCAGCACCGCAGCGCCGACCGGGTTGCGTTTGTGCGGCATCGTCGATGAACCACCTTTGCCCGGCGCTGCGGGTTCGAATACTTCCGCTGCTTCGGTCTGCATCAACAGGCTGATATCACGCCCCATCTTGCCCAGGCTGCCGGCGACCAGAGCGAGCACCGAGGCGAACTCCACCAAACGGTCGCGCTGGGTGTGCCAGGGTTGCTCCGGCAGTTGCAGGTCGAGCTGCACCGCCAGGGCTTCGGCTACCGGCAGGGCCTGCTCACCGAGCGCCGCCAGGGTCCCCGAGGCACCGCCGAACTGCAGGGTGAGCAAGCGTGGTTTGAGTTCCTCCAGGCGCTGACGGTGGCGGGTCAAAGCACCCAGCCAACCGGCGATCTTCATGCCCAGAGTGACCGGCGTTGCATGTTGCAGCCAGGTGCGCCCGGCCAACGGCGTATCGGCATGCGCCTCGGCCTGACGCGCCAGTGAGTCGGCCAGCCGTTGCAGGTCGCTCTCAATCAGGCTCAGGGCGGCACGCAGTTGCAGGACCAGGCCGGTGTCCATCGCATCCTGGCTGGTGGCGCCCAGATGCACATATCGCTCGGCTTCCGGCACGCCACTGGCAATCACCTTGCCCAGCGCCTTGACCAGCGGAATCGCCGAATTGCCAGCAATGCCGATGGCTTCGGCCAGCGCGGCAAAGTCGTAACGCTCGGCCTGACAGGCGGCGACGATAGGCGCCACCGCCACCTGCGGAATCACCCCCACGGCCGCTTCGGCGCGCGCCAGGGCCGCTTCGAAATCAAGCATGCCCTGCACCCGGCCACGGTCGGAAAACACCTCGCGCATGGCGGGTGCAGTGAAGTAGGCATCGAACAGCTGATTGCCCGGTCGCGGGTTCATTTCCTAGTCCTTCAACAGGTCAATGATCGTGGTGCAGGTACGCCGCCTGTTTTGGCAAGCGCAGGCTGAACAGGAAGGCGATCGCCATCATGGCGGTAACGTACCAGTAAAAGGTGTTCTCCATGCCCATCGACTTCAACCCCAGGGCCACATATTCGGCCGAACCGCCAAACATCGCGTTGGCCACCGCATACGCCAGCCCCACACCCAGGGCACGCACCTGCGGCGGGAACATCTCGGCTTTGACCAGGCCACTGATCGAGGTATAGAAACTGACGATACACAGCGCCAGGGTGATCAGCACGAAAGCCAGGAACGGGCTGGTGACGGTTTTCAGCGCCATCAGGATCGGCACGGTGAACACGGTGCCCAAGGCGCCGAACAGCAGCATCGAATTACGCCGGCCGATACGGTCGGAAAGCATGCCGAAGAACGGCTGCATGCACATGTACAGAAACAGCGCGCCGGTCATGATGAAGCTGGCGGTCTTGGCACTCATGCCAGCGGTGTTCACCAGGTACTTCTGCATGTAGGTGGTGAAGGTGTAGAAAATCAGCGAGCCACCCGCGGTGTAACCCAGCACGGTGATGAAGGCTGCGGTGTGGTGGCGGAACAGCCCGGCGACACTGCCGGCCTCTTTGTCGTTACGGGTTTCGGCGCTGCTGGTCTCTTCCAGCGAGCGGCGCAGGAACAGCGAAATCACCGCCGCAACCGCACCCACCACGAACGGAATCCGCCAGCCCCAGGCGCGCAGTTCATCTTCGCTGAGCAGTTGCTGAAGAATCACCACTACCAGTACCGCCAGCAGTTGCCCGCCAATCAGCGTCACGTACTGGAACGAGGCAAAGAAACCGCGCTGACCGCGCAAGGCGACCTCGCTCATGTAGGTCGCAGTGGTGCCGTATTCGCCGCCCACCGACAGGCCCTGGAACAGCCGCGCCAGCAACAGCAGCGCCGGCGCCCAGGCGCCGATCGAGGCGTAGGTCGGCAGACAGGCGATGACCAGGGAGCCGGCACACATCATCAGCACCGAGATCATCATCGAATTCTTGCGGCCATGCCGATCGGCCACCCGGCCAAACAGCCAACCCCCAATCGGGCGCATCAGAAAACCAGCGGCAAACACCCCGGCGGTATTGAGCAACTGCACCGTCGGATCGTCAGAAGGGAAAAACGCCGGGGCAAAGTAAATGGCGCAGAAGGCATAGACATAGAAGTCGAACCATTCCACCAGGTTGCCCGAGGAGGCACCGACGATGGCGAAGATACGCTTGCTGCGCTCCTCACCAGTGTAATAGGCAGTTGTCATGGCAATTCACTCTAGGAGGGTTACTGGAGTCTAGACACAATCAGTAACACTCTCGTTCCACAAACAATCCCCCCGGCCCCGCAACCCTGCGTGGGAGCCGCGTGTCCGGGGGTATTGGCTTACACCCGCTCGATGGCCAGCGCCAGGCCCTGCCCTACCCCGACGCACATGGTCGCCAGGCCCTTGCGACCGCCGGATTTCTCCAGCTGATGCAAGGCGGTGAGGATCAGCCGCGCACCGCTCATGCCCAGCGGATGGCCCAGCGCGATGGCGCCACCATTGGGGTTGACCTGCGGCGCGTCGTCGGCCAGGCCGAGTTCGCGCAGCACCGCCAGGCCCTGGCTGGCGAAGGCTTCGTTGAGCTCGATGACATCGAAATCACTCACCGCCACACCGAGGCGCTCGGTCAGCTTGCGTACCGCCGGTACCGGACCGATGCCCATGACCCGCGGCGCAACACCGGCGCTGGCCATGCCGAGGACCCGGGCACGTGGGGTCAGGCCGTGTTTTTTCACTGCTTCAGCCGAGGCCAGGATCAATGCCGCGGCACCGTCGTTGACCCCCGAGGCATTGCCTGCGGTGACGGTCTTGTCCGGGCCATTGACCGGCTTCAGGCGGGTCAGGGCTTCCAGGGTGGTATCGGCGCGTGGATGCTCGTCGTGCTCGACAACGGTTTCGCCTTTTTTGTGGGCGATGCGCACCGGCACGATCTCTTCAGCGAAGAAACCTGCGGCCTGGGCGGCTGCGGTACGTTGCTGGCTACGCAGGGCGAAGGCGTCCTGATCGGCACGCGAGACCTGGTAATCGTCGGCGACGTTGTCGGCAGTCTGCGGCATGGCATCGACGCCGTACTGGGCTTTCATCAACGGGTTGATGAAGCGCCAGCCGATGGTGGTGTCTTCCAGTTTCATGTTGCGCGAATAGGCGTTGTCGGCCTTGCCCATGACGAACGGCGCACGCGACATCGACTCGACGCCGCCGGCAATCGCCAGCTCCATCTCGCCGCTGGCGATGGCGCGAAAGGCGGTGCCGACAGCGTCCATGCCCGAGGCGCAGAGGCGGTTCAAGGTCACACCCGGCACGCTGTCCGGCAGGCCTGCCAACAGCAGCGCCATGCGCGCGACGTTGCGGTTGTCTTCGCCGGCCTGGTTGGCGCAGCCGAGGAACACCTCGTCCAGCAGATCCCATTGCACCTGCGGGTTGCGCTCGATCAGCGCCTTGATCGGTACCGCGGCCAGGTCATCGGCGCGCACACCGGCCAGGGCGCCGCCGAAGCGGCCGATGGGGGTACGAATGGCATCGCAGATAAATACGTCACGCATCAGGCTTCTCCTGGCGCTTGGCCGTGGGCGGCGGCGGTGCGCGCTTCCAGGTCACGCAGGGCGCTGAGCTCGACTTCGCTTGGCTCGGCGGTGGTCTGCACGCTGTCGGCAAAGCGAATCGCCCAGCCCGTCGCGGCAATGATCTGCTCGCGGGTCACGCCCGGATGGATCGAGGTCACGACAAACTCGTGAGTGCCAGCTTCCGGCTCCATGATGCACAGGTCGGTGATGATCCCCACCGGCCCTTCGCCTGGCAGGCCCAGACGTTTGCGCGAATCACCGCCCTCGCCGTGGCCGACCGAGGTGATGAAGTCGAGTTTGTCGACGAAAGCGCGGTTCGACTGCTTGAGGATGATCAGCACCTGCTTGGCGGAACCGGCAATCTCCGGGGCGCCACCGGCACCGGGCAGGCGTACTTTCGGGTTGTGGTAGTCACCGACCACGGTGGTGTTGATGTTGCCGAAACGGTCGACCTGGGCGGCGCCGAGGAAGCCGACGTCGATACGCCCGCCTTGCAGCCAGTAGCGGAAAATCTCGCCGGTCGGCACCACGGTGTCGGCGGTTTCCGCCAGCTCACCGTCACCGATCGACAGCGGCAGCACGCTCGGCTTGGCACCGATCGGGCCGGATTCGTAGATCAGCACCACGTCGGGCGAGGACGTCAGACGCGCCAGGTTGGCGGCCTTGGAAGGCAGGCCGATGCCGACGAAGCACACTGCACCGTTGCGCAGACGACGGGCTGCGGCGACGGTCATCATTTCATTGGTGGAGTAGCTCATTGTGCAGCCTCCGAAGCGCTGGCCAGTTTTGCCTTGAATTCATTGAAGTCGGCGGTGCCGCGAATGTATTCGTCGATCCAGGCAGTAAAGGCTTCGCGATTGCGGGCAATCGGGTCCCAGGCCTGGTAGAAACGGTTGTCACGCTCGTAGTAGCCATGGGCGTAGGACGGATGCGCGCCGCCCGGCACCAGGCACACCGCCGACAGTGCCCAGGTAGGCAGCACGCAGGCGTTCATCGGGGCATTGAGGTCGTCGACGATTTCTTCGACGGTGACGATGCAGCGCTTGGCCGCCAGGGCCGCTTCTTTCTGCACACCGAGAATGCCCCAGAGCAGCACGTTGCCCTTGCGGTCAGCCTTCTGTGCGTGAATCACGGTGACATCCGGGCGTACCGAAGGCACGGCGGCGAGTACTTCACCGGTGAACGGGCAAGTGACGCTCTTGATCAGCGGGTTGACCTTGGGCAGGTCGGAACCGGCGTAAGCGCGCAGCACCGCAAAAGGCAGGCCCGAGGCGCCGGCAACATAGGCGTTGGCAAGGTCGGCGTGGCTGTGTTCTTCAATCTCCATGGCCTGCGGCCATTGTTTTTCCACGGCATCACGCAGGCGGTGCAGCGAGCCTACACCGGGGTTACCGCCCCAGGAGAAAATCAGTTTGCGGGCGCAACCGGCACCGATCAGCTGATCGTAGATCAGGTCAGGAGTCATACGTACCAGGGTCAGCTCTTTCTTGCCCTGACGAATGATTTCATGCCCGGCGGCAGTCGGAATCAAGTGCGTGAAGCCTTCGAGGGCGACGCTGTCACCGTCGTGGACGAACTGCTTCACGGCATCGTGGAGCGAGAGGATTTCAGCCATTGCAGACTCCTGGATATGCTGAGTCGAGGTCGGTTGCATGGCGCCTTGGGTGGCGCCGGTAGGACTTCAGATTAAGGCGGGGCTGAGGGCGGTACAATCCGATAATCGACTATCTGTTCGATTATCGAACAAATTGTTGTCTTGCTAAGCAAGGTTAGCTCGATCCTTGTGGGAGCTGGCCTTGCCAGCGATACAGACACCGCGCAGTCACAGGTAACCCGCTGATCCCATCGCCGGCAAGGCCGGCTCCCACAAGGAGTTTTCCTCAGGCCTACGACTCAGGTCGCGTCTGCGTGACTGACCATACCTTTGATCACCACCGCCACCGTAGCCAGCCCGGCCGGGATCACCAGCGCCGTCAGCACCTGCTCGAAGTTCCAGCCCAGGCCCAACAGGGTTGCGCCCATCCAGGCACCGAGAATGGCGCCGAAGCGGCCAATACCGAGCATCCACGACACGCCCGTGGCACGCCCCTGAGTCGGATAGAAACGCGCCGCCAGAGAAGGCATGGCCGACTGCGCACCGTTGACGCACATACCGGCAATCAGTACCAGAGTCGCCAGCACGGTGATGTTGCCCAGGCTCTGACCCACCGCGTAGGCAAACACCCCGGCCAACAGATAGAAAGTGCCGATTACCTTGTGCGGGTTGTAGCGGTCCATGGCCCAGCCCACCGCCACGGCGCTGAGTACCCCGCCAAACTGGAACAAGGCACCAATAAAGGCGGCCTGTTCCATGCTCGCGCCACTGTCACGCATCAGCGTCGGCAGCCAGCTGGTCAGTAGGTAGACAATCACCAGACCCATGAAATAGGTCAGCCACAGCAACAAGGTGCCGACGCTGTAGGTACCGGAAAAGATCACCGCAAAGACATTGCGTGCCTTCACCGTTTTTTGCTCCGGCACGCTGAAACTCGAGGCCTGGCCGACAATGGCAGGATCAATCGGCGCCAGGGCCTGGCGCACTTTGTCTGTGCCGCGATTGCGCACCACCAGAAAACGCGCCGACTCCGGCAACCACAGCAGCAGCACCACGGCCAGTACCAGCGGCAACACGCCACCGATCAACAGCAGGCTGTGCCAGCCGAACGCCGGGATCAGCTTGGCGGAAATGAAACCACCACCGGCCATACCCAGGTTGAAGCCACAGAACATGCTGGTGACCAGCAACGACTTGAGGCGCTCCGGGGTGTACTCGGAGAGCAGCGTGGTGGCATTGGGCATACCGGCGCCAAGACCCAGGCCGGTCAGAAAGCGCAGCACCAGCAACTGGTCGACGTTGCTGCTGTAGGCCGAGGCCAGGCTGAAGGCGCCAAACACCAGCACCGCCCCCACCAGCACCACCTTGCGCCCGAAACGGTCGGCCAAGGGTCCCGAGCCCAGGGCGCCGAAGACCATACCGATCAGCGCCGCGCTCATCACCGGGCCGAGGCTGGCGCGGTCGATCCCCCAATCCTGGGACAGCGCCGGGGCGATAAAGCCCATGGCAGCGGTATCCAGGCCATCAAGAAAGACAATCAGGAAACACAGGATCACTACGCGCCATTGATAGCGCGACAGCGGTTGCGAATTGATAAAGGACTGCACATCAAGGCAGTTCCCGACAGCAGCTTGCGGACTGTTCATTATTTTTATCCAGTTGGAGCGCGCTTATGTGCGGGGCGCGCGTGAGCAACACAATCGATCCAGGCAGATCGATCGGTGCGAAGGACATTAATAACAGGTCGAAAACTGCGCAATTCGATAAACACAACACTGTGCGTTTATCGAACAGGAACGTGCAGGCTCAGACAAACAGCTGGGCACTGAGGTCGCGGCTGGCCGCCAGCATGATCGGCAAGAAGCGTTGCTCAAGCTCGGTGCGGCTGACCCGGCCGGCATGGGTACTGACGTTCAGTGCTGCCAGCACCTGGCCGGAGGCATCGTAGACCGGCACGGCAATCGAACGCAGGCCCTGCTCCAGCTCCTGATCGACCACGCACCAGCCCTGTTGGCGGACCTGTTGCAGGCATTCGAGCAACGCCACCGGGTCGTGAATGGTGCGACTGGTCTTGGCCTGCAGGTCGGCATGCTCCAGGTATTCATGCAGGGTCGCGTCGTCCAGCGCCGCCAGAAGGATCCGCCCCATGGAAGTGCAATAGGCCGGCAACCGGCCACCTACCGAAAGGTCCACCGAGATCAGGCGCTGCACCGTGGCCGAGCGGGCTATATAAAGGATGTCATCGCCTTCCAGAGTGGCCATGTTGCAGGCCTCGTGCAACTGATCACTCATACGGTCCAGGTAGGGCTGGGCCGACACTGCCAATGGCGTGGATGACAGGTAGGCGTGACCCAGCGTCAGCACCTTGGGCAGCAGCGAATAGGTCCGCCCGTCGGTGGTGGCGTAACCCAGCTTGATCAGGGTATGCAGGCAACGGCGCACCGCAGCCCGAGGAATTTCCGTGCGGTGGCTGATCTGCGCGATGGTCAGGTGGCGCTTGCGTTCCTGAAACGCCTGGACCACCGCCAGGCCGCGGGCCAGCGAGGTCATGAAGTCAGGATCACCGGTGAAGGCCTGGATACGCCTGGCCGGTGACGCGACGATGGGCGGTGCCAGCGACGCAAACGAACTGCGCACCTGATCGTTCAATCCGGGCCCTTTGGGCGTTGTTTCTTCTGTCATGGCTCACCTCGACAACACAGTCACTGGGGCGATTATCGAACCAACGACCGATAATCGCAATTGACCGCTACCCTCAATTGCTTATACCTTTCTACCGCCACCATGTGGCTTCTTGGAGAGACTGGTCAGGTACCCACCGTAGAAGTCCCAGGCACGGCCTTGCCCACGAAGCGAGGCCGTTTTTTCTCCCTCCTTGCCTGATCAACTTCAGTTACCCATTTTGCTGAAGAACTTTGCGTCTCAAGCAGGCGCTTAAGCGAAACGCCAGGCGAACTTAACAAACCGGTAACAAAAGCCCATCTTTGTTGTCATTAGAGAAACAACAGAGTGGTACGCTGATGAAACTTGCTTGCTATAATCAAGTTCCGTTGCCGCGACCCAGCAGGCTTTTGCCGGATCCAATCCGCACGCGCCAGAAGTCGCAGGGAACGAGCCTGAAGCAAGTGGCACAAGATTGAACACCCTGTTGTTCGTATCGACTTGTCTAATCAGAATTTACTGTTGCTGCGACAGTAATCATGCTCTGGCAGCGTAGCCACGTGCACGTTGCGCGAATGCGCAACCCCACGCGTTAACGCCAGAGTTTATTCAAACCAACAGGTAGCACTGTGACGAAAGACGAACTGCGCGCGGAACTTGAGCGTCAGGAACAACGTTACAAGGAAGTTTACGGCGGGGAAGTCACCACCTACGCCGCCCAGCCCGACCCGGAGCGCAAGCCCTGGCGCAAACGGGCAAGCATTCTTGATCAGGCATTTGCCCAGGAACTGCAAAAGATCGAGAAAGAACTCAAGAGCGACGAGCCCTAGGCTACGAGCATGACGCCAGCTTGTGGCGGTCGGATGACCGGTACTTGAGAAAAGTCCGGGTGGCTGATCGTTACAGCTCCTCACGCATGTCGTAACGGTTTCTCACAAATTTCATACAAACGTTTGAATTTTTAATGTGAGCTGATGGTTGTCGTAAACCCTTATATTTTCTCGATTTTTACCGATTTTAGCCGACATTTGTTTAATCATTCCCGACACATGCCACCCCGGGAAAGCACCTCCTCGGCCAGAACCGGTCAGCGGCAGGTGCATCGATTAACAGGGATTTCTGGCATAATCGCGCCCCCTTATGACCGGGTCAGAAAACCTTCATGATCGATTTATTCAGCGGACTTGATGCCTGGGTACTGGTGAGCCTGTTGCTCGCTTTGACCTTCGTACTCGCCTTCGAGTTCATCAATGGCTTTCATGACACCGCTAACGCGGTTGCTACAGTCATTTATACCAAAGCCATGCCCCCGCACCTGGCGGTGTTCTTCTCCGGGGTGTTCAACTTCCTTGGCGTGCTGCTCGGCGGTGTCGGCGTGGCTTATGCCATCGTTCACCTGTTGCCGGTGGAGATGCTGATCAATGTGAACACCGGTCATGGATTGGCCATGGTTTTCTCCTTGCTCGCCGCCGCCATTGCCTGGAACCTGGGCACCTGGTACTTCGGCATTCCGGCGTCCAGCTCCCACACCCTGATCGGTTCGATCCTCGGGGTTGGCCTGGCCAACGCCCTGATCAGCGACATCCCGTTGGGTGAAGGGGTCAACTGGCAGAAGGCAATCGACATCGGCATGTCCCTGGTGCTCTCGCCGATGGCTGGCTTTGCCGTCGCGGCACTGGTGCTGCTGGGCCTTAAATGGTGGCGCCCGCTGTCGAAGATGCACAAGACGCCGGAACAGCGCCGCAAGCTCGACGACAAGAAGCACCCGCCGTTCTGGAACCGCCTGGTACTGGTGATGTCGGCCATGGGCGTGAGCTTCGTGCACGGCTCCAACGATGGCCAGAAAGGCATCGGCCTGATCATGCTGGTGTTGATCGGTATCGTCCCGGCACAGTTCGTACTCGACCTGAACAGCACCACCTACCAGATCGAGCGGACCCGCGACGCCACCCTGCACCTGAGCCAGTTCTACCAGCGTAACCAGGCTACCCTGGGCGAGTTCCTGGCCCTGGGCAAAGCCAAAAATGGCGACCTGCCGGAACAGTTCAGTTGCAACCCGCAGCAGACCGAGCCGACCATCAATGCCCTGCTCGACTCGCTCAAGGGCGTAACCGAGTACCGCTCGCTGACGCCAGAGAAACGCGTTGAAGTACGTCGTTACCTGCTCTGCCTGGACGACACTGCGAAGAAAGTCGGCAAGCTCCCAGGCCTGCAGCCTCGCGAGAAGGCTGACCTGGACAAACTGCGCAAAGACCTGACCGCCACCACCGAGTACGCACCGTTCTGGGTGATCCTCGCGGTTGCCCTGGCATTGGGCCTGGGTACCATGGTCGGCTGGAAGCGTGTGGTCCTGACCATCGGTGAGAAAATCGGCAAGCAGGGCATGACTTATGCCCAGGGCATGTCGGCGCAGATCACCGCAGCCTGCGCCATCGGCATGGCCAACATCTTCAGCCTGCCGGTATCGACCACCCACGTACTGTCCTCGGGTGTGGCCGGTACCATGGTCGCGAACAAGAGCGGCCTGCAAGGCGGCACCGTCAAGACCATCCTGCTGGCCTGGGTCCTGACCCTGCCGGCAACTGTGGGCCTGTCGGCCGGTTTGTTCTGGCTGGCGACCAGGTTCATTGGTTGATCCATGCTGCATTGAAAAAGGCGCCTTCGGGCGCCTTTTTTTGTAGCTGTTGTGGGAGCAACTGTCTGTCACCTGGTTAACTGTGGGAGCTGGCCTTGTCAGCGATGCAGGCGCCGCGCAACTGCAGCGACCTCATCGCCGGCAAGGCCGGCTCCCACAGGGACACTGGGAACTAAAGTATCCCTGACCTTCCAGTTACCGGCGCTTGCTACCGCCGAGCAACGAGCCCATCAAGCCACGCACCAACTGCCGTCCGAACTGGTTGGCCGCCTGACGCACCGCCGACTTGATCGCCTGCCCGGCAGCGCTCTGGAGGAATTCCCCAGCCTGGTCAGCAAAGCTTGGCTCGGCAGCTGCCGGCGCCTGTTCGGGCTGCGCTACTCCGCCTTTTCGGGCGTTAAGCATCTCATAGGCCGACTCGCGATCCACCGGCTTGTCGTAGCGCCCGGCCAACGGTGAGGCGGCAATCAGGGCGGCGCGCTCAGCGTCGCTCAACGGCCCGATGCGTGACTGCGGCGGAGCGATCAGCACCCGCTGGACCATGCCCGGCGTACCCTTGTCCTGCAGGGTACCGACCAACGCCTCACCGATGCCAAGCTCGGTCAGTACGCTCAGGGTGTCAATGTCGGGGTTGGGACGGAAACCATCGGCCACTGCCTTCAACGACTTCTGCTCTTTGGCCGTGAAGGCACGCAGGCCGTGCTGGATACGCAAACCCAGTTGCGCCAGGACATCATCCGGCAGGTCGCCCGGCGACTGGGTGACGAAATACACCCCGACTCCCTTGGAGCGAATCAACCGGACAACCTGCTCCAGGCGATCCTGCAATGCCTTCGGCGTGCCGTTGAACAGCAGGTGCGCTTCATCGAAGAACAGTGCCAGCAAGGGCTTGTCGGCATCGCCGCGCTCGGGCAACTGCTCGAACAACTCGGCCAGCAACCACAACAGGAAGGTCGCGTAGACCTTCGGCGCCTCGTGTACCAGACGGCTGGCATCCAGCAGATGGATTCGCCCGCGGCCATCGGCATCCGCACGCAGCAGATCTTCCAGCTGCAACGCCGGCTCGCCGAACAACGCCTCGGCACCCTGCTGTTCCAGGGTGGCCAGGCGCCGTAGCAGGGCCTGGCTGGAGCCGGTGGTCATCAGCGCACTGTCTTCACCGAGCAATTGCGGGTTGTCTTTGAGGTGCGCCAGCAGCGCCTTGAGGTCTTTGATATCGAGCAGCAACAGGCCTTCGCGATCGGCCACCTTGAACGCGGCGTACAACGCGGCCTGCTGACTGTCGGTCAGCTCCAGCAGGTTGCCCAGCAACAACGGGCCCATTTCACTGAGGGTGGTTCGCAATGGATGACCGGATTGTCCATGGACATCCCACAGACTGACCGGATAAGCCTGCGGCCGATGTTCAAGCCAGGGCATCCCGGCGATGCGTTCGGCGACTTTGCCCTGAGGGTTGCCCACCGCGCCCAGGCCACACAGGTCGCCTTTGACGTCGGCGGCGAATACTGCCACCCCGGCATCGCTGAACGCCTCAGCCATGTGCTGCAGGGTTACGGTCTTGCCGGTACCGGTAGCACCGGCGACCAGGCCGTGGCGGTTGGCCAGGCGCATGGCCTGGGCAACCGCTTGTCCGGCCGGATCGGCACCGAGAATGAACTGCGAAGAGTCAGGCATGTTTTTTCACCCTCTGTTTAAGCTTTGGCTCGAATCGGCCGATATCTCATGAGCGATAGACCACCAGAAAGACAGGAAAAGCCCGACAAGGAAAGGGGACCTGCACTGCTTTCAAACTGTTCTTTGTGCGAACGACCCGGATAACAAAACCTTAGCGGACCGACACGTTATGAACAAAAACCTCCGATTCAGCCACAAGATCCTTTTGGCCGCTTCTCTGATCGTCATGATCGCCTTCACGTTGTTCACTTTGTACAACGATTTCCTGCAGCGCAATGCGATTCGTGAGGATCTGGAAAGTTATCTCGCCGAGATGGGCGATACCACCTCAACCAATATTAAAAACCTGTTTGATGGACGCATCTTGTTGGTGCAAAACGTCGCACAGAACATTGCCGCGTTCCCCGCCGCTGAAAACATCGGCACCTTGCTCGGGCAACAAGCCCTGGTCTCAAGTTTCCTGACTATTTACCTGGGTGACGTCAACGGTGGTTTCACCATTCGCCCGCAAACCAAGATGCCTGACGGTTATGACCCACGCGTGCGGCCCTGGTACAAAGACGGGATGGCCGCCAACGGTCCGATCCTGACCGAACCTTATATTGACGTCAGCACCGGCAAAATGGTGATTTCGGTGGTGGCCACCGCCGCACGCAATATTGGCGTGGTCGGCGGCGATCTGGCGCTGGATGGCCTGGTGGAAATCATCAACTCGCTGAACTTCGGCGGTATGGGTTATGCCTTCCTGGTCAACGACCAAGGCAAGATTCTGGTGCACCCGGACAAAAACCTGGTGATGAAGTCGCTGTCGGACCTGTACCCACAAAATACCCCGCGCCTGAGCAAAGACCTGAGTGAAGTCCAGGTCGACGGTCAGACCCGCCTGCTGACCTTCGCCCCGGTCAAGGGCCTGCCTTCGGCCAACTGGTACATCGGCCTGTCCGTCGACAAGGACAAAGCCTTCTCGATGCTCAGCAAGTTCCGCACCTCGGCAGTGATCGCCACCCTGGTTGCCGTGGTCATCATCATCGCCCTGCTCGGCCTGTTGATCCGCGTTCTGCTGCAGCCGCTGCACACCATGACCCGGGCCATGGAAGACATCGCCGAAGGCGAAGGTGACCTGACCAAGCGTCTGACCCTGCACAGCCAGGACGAATTCGGCATCCTCGGCACCGCGTTCAACCGTTTCGTCGAACGTATTCATACCTCGATCCGCGAGGTGTCGTCGGCCACCGAGCAGGTCAACGAAGTGGCATTGCGGGTGGTGAGCGCGTCCAACTCGTCGATGGTCAACTCCGACGAACAGTCCAACCGCACCAACAGCGTCGCGGCTGCCATCAACCAGCTCGGCGCCGCGGCCCAGGAGATCGCCCATAACGCCGCCCAGGCTTCGCAACAGGCAAGCTCGGCGCGTCACCTGGCCGAAGAAGGCCAGCAAGTGGTCGATCGCAGCATTGCCGCGATGAACCGTCTGTCGGATCTGATCTGCACCTCCAGCTCGCACATCGAGACGCTCAACAGCAAGACCGTAAACATCGGCCAGATCCTCGAAGTGATCACCAGCATCTCGCAGCAGACCAACCTGCTGGCGCTCAACGCCGCGATCGAAGCCGCCCGCGCCGGTGAGGCCGGGCGCGGTTTCGCGGTGGTCGCCGATGAAGTGCGTAACCTCGCGCACCGTACCCAGGAGTCGGCACAGCAGGTGCAGAACATGATCGAGGAGCTGCAGGTCGGCGCCCGCGAGTCGGTCGACACCATGGGCCAGAGCCAGCGCCACAGCCAGGACAGCGTCGAGATCGCCAACCAGGCCGGCGAGCGCCTGGGCAGTGTGACCCTGCGCATCGGCGAGATCGACGGCATGAACCAGTCGGTGGCCACCGCCACCGAGGAGCAGACTGCCGTGGTTGACTCGATCAACATGGACATCAACGAGATCAACATGCTCAACCAGGAAGGCGTCGAAAACCTGCAATCGACCCTGCGCGCCTGCGCCGACCTGGAACAACAGGCCAGCCGCCTGAAACAGCTGGTCGGCAGCTTCCGCATCTGACTGTCAGCGGGCAGCGGCGCACGCCGCTGCCCCTCCCCTCGTTACGCGATCGAACAAACTATCCTTTATAGAGGTCAACCTTAGGGCGCGTCATCCGTTGCCAGCCAAAGCCGGATGACACACTCGCAAGACGATCTCGGAGGGATGCTGATCGTGCACATTGCCGACATCACCATGTTCTACGCCCCCGCCAGTGGCGGTGTGCGTACCTATCTTGATGCCAAACACCGCCGCCTGGGCCACACCCCCGGCGTCCGTCACAGTCTGTTGATCCCCGGCGCCAGCCGCCAACACGCCAACGGCATCTACCAGGTGCCGGCACCGGCCCTGCCGTTCGGCAATGGCTATCGCTTTCCGTTACGCCTGGCCCCCTGGCGCAATGTGCTGGAGGACCTGCAACCGGACCTGATCGAGGTCGGCGACCCTTACCTGACCGCCTGGGCGGCCCTGGAGGCACGCCGCCTGCTCGATGTACCGGTCATCGGTTTCTACCACTCCGACCTGCCGTTGCTGGTCAGCAATCGCATGGGCAACTGGTTCACCCCCAATGTCGAGGCCTACGTCAGCAGGTTGTACGGCAATTTCGACCGGGTCCTGGCGCCAAGCCTGGTGATGGCCAACAAACTGCGCCGCTTGGGTATCGGCAATGTGCATGTTCAGCGTCTTGGCGTCGATCTGAGCACCTTTCATCCGCAACACCGTGATCCGGCGTTGCGCCGGCAATTGCACATCGCCGACAACACGCACCTGCTGGTGTTTGCCGGCCGTGGCTCGCGAGAGAAAAACCTGCCGGTGCTGCTCGACTGCATGCAGCGCCTGGGCAGGCACTACCACTTGTTGCTGGTGGGCTCGCACATGCCCGGCAATGTACCGGCCAATGTCACGGTGATTAATCACTTCTGCCCGCCCCACGAAGTCGCCCGCCTGCTGGCCAGCGCCGACGCCCTGGTGCATGCGGGTGATCAGGAGACCTTTGGCCTGGTCATCCTAGAAGCCATGGCCAGTGCAATCCCGGTCGTAGCCGTCGCCGCCGGTGCTTTCGAGGAAATCCTCGACCAGCGCTTTGGCCGCCTGTGCCCGCCCAATGACGGCGCGGCAATGGCCAGGGCGGTGCGCGAAGTGTTCGAAGAAGGCGCAGCACAGCTTGGTTCGCAGGCGCGCCGGCATGTCGAGCAGCGCTACGCCTGGGACAGCGTGGTCAATGGCCTGCTGGCCCACTACCGGGCAGTGCTTGGCCATGAGCTGCCGGTACGGGCTCATGCCTGAGCCCGGCGTCACCCCATGCAGCGGGCAAAGCCTGCTGCTGGTATTGCATGACGTAGCCCCGCACACCTGGCCGGACTACCAACCATTCGTCGAGGCAGTCGATGCCCTGGGCGAGATCCCCATGACCTGGCTGGTGGTACCGGATTTCCACAAGCAGCATCCGCTGGCGTCGGCAACGGGCTTTCGGCACATGCTTGACCAGCGCCTGCGTCGTGGCGACGAGTTGGTCCTGCACGGCTATTACCATGTCGATGACAGCCCGCCGCCGCACTCGGCGCGGGATTACTTTCTCCGCCGCGTCTACACCTTCGAAGGCGAGTTCTGCAGCCTTGAGCGAGCCTGCGCGCTGGAGCGCCTGGAGGCGGGTATGGCACTGTTTCGGCGCTTCGACTGGCCGTTGGCGGGCTTCGTCGCTCCGGCCTGGCTGATGAGCGAAGGCACCCGTCAGGCGTTGAGCACCCTGTCCTTGCAGTACACCAGCGATCCGCGGCACTTCTATCGCCTGCCCGACTTTACCCCGGTCGCCGCCCCCTGCCTGGTCTGGAGCGCACGCAGTGCCTGGCGCCGGGGCCTGTCGAAGGTCGTTTGCGAACTGCAGGCTGCCCGCCTGCAACGGGCGCCGGTGATACGCCTGGGCTTGCACCCGGTGGATATGCGCCATGAGTTTTCTCGCAACTACTGGATGCAGACCTTGCAACAGTTGCTGCGCCAGGGCCGCACACCCCTGACCAAATCCGCCTGGCTGACCGACAGGCAACGGCGGTGAATCGCCTGCTCTGGCTGCTCCTGGCCCTGGTCATGGCGCTGCTGGTGCCAGCCCTGCTCGGTGGCAGCGACCTGCTGGAGCGCCTGCGCGCCTTCGCTCCCGGCCTGATGCTGGGCCTGCTGGGGATGATCCTGCTGTGCTGGATCATCAATGCCCTTCGTCTGCGTCTGCTGCTGGGCAGTCAGGGCGAACACCTCGGGCGCATGCGTAGCCTCGGCGTGATCATCGCCACCGAATTCGCCATCTGCACCACCCCCGGCGGCAGCGGCGGCCCCTTGGCGTTGATGGCATTGCTGGCACGCCACCGCATCGGACCGGCACGCAGTAGCGCGGTGTTCGCCGCCGACCAGCTCAATGACCTGCTGTTTTTCCTCTGTGCCATGCTCGGCATCGCTGGCTACGCCCTGCTGCACAGCCTCAACCGCAACCTGGAAGGCATGCTGCTGAGCAGCGCCGCGCTAATGTTCGGGGCAGTCACTGGGGTTGTCGCACTGCTGGCTTATCGGCGCCTGTTGCTCCGGCTCAGTGGTCGACTGCTACGCAGGCTCAGGATCTCCACCTCGCGGCGACGACGCTGGACACACAAGACACTGCACTTTCTTCGCGCCCTGGGCGAGACCTGGAAACTGCCCAAGCGCACGCTGGCCCTGGTGTTTGCCTTGACCTGCGTACATTGGGGATTGCGCTACAGCGTGCTGTACCTGGCCCTGCGCGGACTCGGCGTGGATGTGCAGTGGATGCTCAGCTTTCTGGTGCAGATGCTTTCGCTCAGCGCCGGGCAATTCAGCCTGCTACCCGGTGGCGCCGGTGCCGCCGAACTGACTTCGGCCGCGCTGCTGACGCCGCTGGTGGGCAGCACCACGGCCGCCGCAGCCATTCTGATCTGGCGGCTGGTGACTTATTACTTCTACCTGATTGCCGGTGGCCCGGTGTTCCTGTGCTTGCTGGGACGACCGCTACTGGAGCGCCTCAATCAGGCGCGGGCACGTCGCTAGAATGCTGCAACTGTTCCCAGAGTTCGGCGGCACCGGGGAAATCGGTACCATCCTCACTGTCCAGTGCATCAGGATCATAACGGCTCAAACACCCCTCACCGAGGGTTGGTGGGGCTTTGGAGGTTGCCTTGTCGAGGGGATCGGCCATGCTGCAACCTCCTGCCTTGAGCGTGGTTAGTTGAACACCACGGTCTTGTTGCCGTGCACCAGCACACGGTCTTCCAGGTGATAGCGCAAGCCACGCGCCAGCACCATCTTCTCGACGTCACGGCCGAATCGCACCATGTCTTCGATGCTGTCACTGTGGCTGACCCGCACCACGTCCTGCTCGATGATCGGGCCGGCGTCGAGCTCTTCGGTTACATAGTGGCACGTCGCGCCGATCAGCTTCACACCGCGCAACGAGGCCTGGTGATAAGGCTTGGCACCGACGAACGAAGGCAGGAAGCTGTGGTGAATGTTGATCACCTGCTGGGCATATTCCTGGCACAGCTGCGGTGGCAGGATCTGCATGTAACGCGCCAGCACCACGACATCGGCACCGTGTTCCTTGACCAGGCGCGAAACCTCGGCAAATGCCGGTTGCTTGTCCTGCGGATCGACCGGTACATGGAAGAACGGAATGCCATGCCACTCGACCATGCTGCGCAGATCGTTGTGGTTGGAAATCACGCAAGGAATATCGCAGTCGAGTTCCTTGGCGTGCCAGCGGTGCAACAGGTCAGCCAGGCAGTGGGACTCACGGCTGGCCATGAGCACGACGCGTTTTTTCTGGTCGGTGTCGGTAATACGCCAGACCATGGAAAATTCTTCAGCAATCGGTGCGAACGCTTCGCGAAAAGCCTCAATGCCAAATGGCAAGGTTTCTGCGCGGATTTCGTGACGCATGAAGAACCAACCGCTCTGCTCATCGGAATGATGGCTCGCTTCGTTGATCCAGCCGTTATGGGACGCCAGGAAATTACTGACTTTGGCGACGATGCCAACGCGGTCGGGGCAAGCAATCACCAGCCGGTAGGTGCGCATGAAAGGGACTCCAGATACTTCGCAAAGGCGCTTATTCTAACGAGTGCCCGGAAAAACTGCAGTAGGCAATGCACACATCCTGTCACCTGGACCCGCAGCACCTGAGAACAGGACAACGCCACGCGACACACGGCGTGGCGCCGAATTAATGTGTTCTGCCAGTCTTAGTTTGTAAATTATTTTTAATAAAATTTATCGGTTCGATTTAACCACGCCCGCATTTATTGCCAAGTTTAATGTTTACTTGGCAGTAAGCTCTGACTATTATTGCCCCACTGTCTACCTGATTCCCCCCATTTCCAAGGATCACCCAATGTCCCTGATTAACGAATACCGCGCCACCGAAGAAGCCATCAAAGAACTGCAGGCTCGCCTGGCCAACCTGTCGAATGACGACAAGCTGAAGAAAGAGCTGGAGTTCGAAGGCAAACTGCGCAACCTGATGGGCGAATATCAGAAGTCGCTGCGCGATATCATTGCACTGCTCGACCCTGAAGCAAAATCGAGCAAAACCCCACGTGGTGCTGTTAAAACCACCGGCACCAAGCGCGCGCGCAAGGTCAAGCAATACAAGAACCCGCACAACGGTGAAGTCATCGAAACCAAAGGCGGCAACCACAAAACCCTGAAAGAGTGGAAAGCCAAGTGGGGTGGCGATGTGGTTGAAGGCTGGGCAACCCTGCTGGGTTAATTGCCAGTCACTGCAACGCGTTTGCACTGATGAAAAAACGCCAGCTTGCTGGCGTTTTTTTTCGACCCGGGTTTAGCGCCGCTTATAATCCCAACTGCAACTTCAAGGCCTGGACATGCGCTTGCCACTGCCCGAGCAATTCCCGCTGGGTGGCGTCGGCCTTGGCCCAGCAGTCCTGCAGCGCCTGCTCAAAATCACCAACGGTATTCGGCGCGCCCATGTGTGGATCGCTAAGACGCTGCTGACAGAACAGCTGCCAGCGCTGCAGCTCCTGCTCATTCAAGGTTTCGATGAAGTTACGGGCGCGATAGCGAAACAGCAATTCAGGTAAACGTTCATCGTCAAACATCCAGTGTCCCTGTCCCAATTGCCGGGGCTCGACACTGCGTACTTGCTCGCACAGGCGCCGGTCGCGATCACCGATAAAGCCGTCATACAATTGCTGCTCCGGATCGTCACAAGGGGCAAACTCTTCCTCGCTGTAGAGGGTTTGCAACTTATCCTGCCAACTCGCCTGAGCGGCTATCAGGCTTGATGCCCGCGCTTGCAACAAGGACATATCCAGCCCCAGGCGTTGCTGATCCTGCACACGCAATACATTGAGCGGAGCAACCACCGGGCAACGATTGATATGCAGCAACTTCAAGGGAACCGGTAATTGCCCTTCAGGCATGTCTTCGCGCCGTGTGTATAAACGCTGGCGTAACGACTCGCCCTCCTCTTGCAGCAAAGGTTGGGGATCCATGCCCAAGTCACAGACAATCAAGGCATTACGATTACGCGGGTGCCAGGCAAGTGGCAGGACCACACCCAGATAGTTGCGCGCCGCCGAGAAGCGTCCGGAAATATGTACCAGGGGCTGCAGCAAACGGATTTGATCCAGCACTTTGTGTTTATTACGTAATTGAAACAACCAGTCATACAGCTTCGGTTGTTTCTCTCGAATCAATCGTGCAAGCGCAATAGTGGCCCGCACATCACTGAGTGCCTCATGAGCCTGGCCGTGGTCGATACCATTGGCCGCCGTCAGCAGTTCCAGGCGCAAGCTGACACGCCCCTCCTGCTGCGGCCAGACAATGCCATCCGGGCGCAGCGCATAAGCGGCGCGCACTACATCGATCAGGTCCCAGCGACTGTTGCCGCCTTGCCACTCGCGGGCGTACGGATCGAAGAAATTGCGATACAGGCTGTAGCGGGTGACTTCATCGTCAAAGCGCAGGCTGTTATAGCCCGCACCACAGGTGCCCGGACGGGCCAGCTCGGCGTGTACACGGGTCATGAATTCGGCTTCGAGCAGGCCCTTGCTGGCCAACTGCGCCGGGGTGATGCCGGTGACCAGGCAAGCCGCCGGGTGCGGCAGGATGTCATCACTGGGTTGGCAGTAGAAATTGATCGGCTCCTCGATCTCGTTGAGCTCGAGATCGGTGCGCACGCCCGCTACCTGCAAGGGCCGGTCATTGCGTGGATTGATACCGGTGGTTTCGTAGTCGTGCCAGAAAATGCTGGTGCTCACGGGGTCGTCCTGAACATAAGATCGACCAGAGTCTAGGGCTACTCGTCCACTACCACCAGCCTCAGACCGAGGCTTCCAGCGGATGAAAGCTGAAATAGTTGCGCAGGGCGCGCACCAGTTGCGCGTATTCCTGTGGTGCCTGCAACAGCATGAACCCGGAGTCGTAGTGCCCCGGCGTCTGATCTTCATGGCACCACAGGCAACTGGCGGTCAGGTTGATCAGATGCATACCGCCACTGCGGCCGACGATTTTCAATTGCAACTCGAAATCCGGGCCGACCAGCATCGGCAGCTGGCTGATCAGCATCAGGCCGTCTTCGGACACATTACCCAGGTAGCCGATCGGCTGATCGGTATGGCGGTTGAAGACTTTGAGGAAGTAAGGGAGCTGATGACGCTCGATGCGGCGCTCGTCAAACATGATCGCAATCGCTGTCGGAGACCCTTGAGCAGGGCCGCGCTAGTGCTGCTGAATTACGTATGTCTCAGCAACAAGATTAGCGCAGCCTGACCCTCGCGTCACAATCAGACCCGAATACTTTAGTATTAACGCCAAGGCGTGGTGGTGGCCGGGCGGGCAATGGCCGTCCCGCCGCTGCGGTAGTGACCCAGTTGCTCCAGGGTCTGCAGGCGGGCGCGGGCGCGGTAGGCGTATTCGTTCTGCGGGTAGCGCTCAATCAGGTACTGATAGGTCTGCGCGGCATCGACGTAGAGCTTTTGACGTTCCAGACACTGACCGCGCAGAATCGATACTTCAGGATGGATGAATGGCCGCGCGCGGCTGGTCCGGTCGACCTGCGACAGCTCGAGCATGACCTTCTCGCAGTCGCCGCGGTCATAGGCGCGGTAGGCATTGTTCAGATGATGGTCCATCGACCAACGGGTGCAGCCGACGACACTGGTCGCCAGGGCTAGAACGATCAAGGCTCGCATGGGGAATCTCCTGTATTGCGCAGCTTATCGGCATTGTCGGGGAAATCTGTAGACAGGGCCTCTCCCCGTTCAAACGCCACCCGCCCAACGGGCTAGGTAGTGCAAAGGAACAATGACTACAGCGAAATTCCAGAGTAGCCTTTCGCTGCGCTTCACTATAGGAGTCTGTGCATGACCATCCGCCGTACCAAAATCGTCGCCACCCTTGGCCCCGCCAGCAACTCGCCGGAAGTTATCGAACAACTGATTCTTGCCGGCCTGGATGTCGCTCGCCTGAACTTCTCCCACGGCACGCCCGATGAGCATAAAGCCCGCGCGCGCCTGATCCGTGAGATCGCGGCAAAGCTGGGTCGCCATGTAGCGCTGCTCGGCGACCTGCAAGGTCCGAAGATTCGTATCGCCAAATTCGCCAACAAGCGCATCGAACTGAAAGTCGGTGACCGCTTCACCTTCTCCACCGCCCACCCGCTGACCGAAGGCACCCAGGACATCGTCGGTATCGACTACCCGGACCTGGTCAAGGATTGCGGCGTCGGTGACGAGCTGCTGCTCGATGACGGCCGCGTGGTAATGCGCGTCGAAACCGCCACCAGCGATTCGCTGCACTGCTCGGTACTGATCGGCGGCCCGCTGTCCGACCACAAGGGCATCAACCGCAAAGGCGGCGGCCTGACCGCCCCGGCCTTGACCGAAAAAGACAAGGCTGACATCAAGCTGGCTGCCGAGATGGACCTGGACTACCTGGCCGTGTCGTTCCCGCGTGATGCCAGCGACATGGAGTACGCCCGTCGCCTGCGTGACGAAGCCGGCGGCAGCGCCTGGCTGGTGGCCAAGATCGAACGCGCCGAAGCCGTGGCCGACGACGAGACCCTCGACGGTCTGATCGCCGCTTCCGACGCAGTGATGGTTGCCCGTGGTGACCTGGGTGTGGAAATCGGCGATGCCGAGCTGATCGCGATCCAGAAAAAGATCATCCAGCACGCCCGTCGCAACAACAAGGCCGTGATCGTCGCTACCCAGATGATGGAGTCGATGATCCAGAACCCGATGCCGACCCGTGCCGAAGTGTCCGACGTGGCCAACGCCGTGCTCGACAACACCGACGCGGTCATGCTCTCGGCCGAGAGCGCCGCCGGTGCTTACCCGATCGAAGCGGTCCAGGCCATGGCGCGCATCTGCCTGGGTGCGGAAAAGCATCCGACCAGCCAGAAGTCCAGCCACCGTCTGCACACCACCTTCGAGCGCTGCGACGAAAGCATCGCCCTGGCGGCCATGTACACCGCCAACCACTTCCCGGGCGTCAAGGCGATCATCGCCCTCACCGAGAGTGGCTACACCCCGCTGATCATGTCGCGCCTGCGTTCCTCGGTGCCGATCTACGCCTTTTCGCCGCACCGCGCCACCCTGGCCCGCGCCGCGATGTTCCGCGGCGTGTACCCGGTGGCTTTCGATCCGGCAGCCCTGCCGGCGGAAAAAGTCAGCGAGGCGGCAGTCGACGAGCTGCTCAAACGCGAAGTGGTCGAACCAGGCGACTGGGCAATCCTGACCAAAGGCGACAGCTACCACACCATCGGTGGCACCAACGGCATGAAGATCCTGCATGTCGGTGATTCGCTGGTCTGATCCAGACCTGCAATGAAAAAACCGCAGCCTGTGCTGCGGTTTTTTTATGCGTGCCCGGTGAAGATATCGGCAAACAGCTGATTGCGCGGTAGTCCGGCCAGAAACAGCCGTCGGGAAAACTGCTCGACGCTGGCCGGCGAGCCGCAGGCCAGGGCAATCGTCTGGCGTGATTGCACACGCAGCGCGGCCAGTGCCTGGGGCAATGCCTGCGGGGTCAGCAGCTCGACCTGAAGGTGCGGATGACGCTCGGCAAGCGCGGTCAGTTCGCTGGCCAGATAGTGTTCCTGACTGTCATGGGCCAGGTGCAGCACACGAATCGGACCCTGGTGCTCCTGACGCAAGGCCTCACGCAGAATGCCCCATAAGGGCGCCAGCCCCGTGCCTGCCGCCAGCAACCACAACGGGCGCTCCTGCCAGTCGGCATCATAGTGCAACGCCCCGCCACGCAACTCGCCCAAACGCAGGGCATCGCCCAATTGCAGCTGGCGTGCCGCATCGCAGAAGGCGCCCGCCTGGCGACAGTCGAGGTGAAACTCGAGAAACCGCTCCTCGTCGGGCAAGCTGGCCAACGAATAAGGGCGTGCCACACCGCTGTTGCTCCACAACACCAGGTGCTGGCCTGCCCGATAACGCAGCCTGCGCTCGGCATGCAGGCGCAAGCGCAGCACCGTCGGGCTCAGCCAGTCGAGCCCGAGCACAGTTGCCCCGATACCGTCCTGCTGCGGGTCGAACAGGGCAACCTGCAAGTTCTCTTCGACCTGACACTGGCAGGACAATCGCCAGCCCAGCTGGCGCTGTTCCTCGCTCAGGGCGTCTGGTCGGGCATCCAGCGGTTGCCCGTGCAGACAGCGCACCAGACAGGCATGACAACTGCCGGCGCGGCAGCTGTACGGCACCGAAAAACCCGCGTCATTGAGCACATCAAGCAAATTGCTGCCCGGCGCCACCGTCCACTGCTGCTCACCTACCCGCAATTCAGGCATCAATGGTCTCCCAGGCCTTCAGGCAGTCAGTTTTGCACAAACCACCGCTACGCAAAAACAATGCCTGGCGCTTACCGACCTTCGTCAGACCACTGATACGTGTACCCAAGGCCGATGCACGCTATACTGCCGCGCCTTTTTGCGCCGCCAGCCTGACCGTCGGCGCGCCGTGAAAGGTCGTTTCGACACCTCGGCCTGTCCGCGTCGGAATACCTTATTGAATGTTCCCGTCTTTAAGAGGAGCGCGCTGCATGACCGTGATCAAGCAAGACGACCTGATTCAGAGCGTTGCCGACGCCCTGCAGTTCATTTCGTACTACCACCCCGTTGACTTCATCCAGGCCATGCACGAGGCCTATCTGCGTGAAGAGTCGCCCGCCGCGCGCGACTCCATCGCCCAGATCCTGATCAACTCGCGCATGTGCGCCACTGGCCACCGCCCGATCTGCCAGGACACCGGTATCGTTACCGTGTTCGTGCGCGTCGGTATGGATGTGCGCTGGGATGGCGCGACCATGAGCCTGGACGACATGATCAACGAAGGCGTGCGCCGCGCCTACAACCTGCCGGAAAACGTCCTGCGTGCCTCGATCCTGGCCGACCCGGCAGGCGCTCGTAAAAACACCAAGGACAACACCCCGGCGGTCATCCACTACTCCATCGTCCCGGGTAACACCGTGGAAGTGGACGTGGCAGCCAAAGGCGGCGGTTCCGAGAACAAGTCGAAGATGGCCATGCTCAACCCGTCCGACTCGATCGTTGACTGGGTGTTGAAGACCGTGCCGACCATGGGCGCTGGCTGGTGCCCGCCTGGCATGCTCGGCATCGGCATCGGCGGTACTGCCGAAAAAGCCGCAGTAATGGCCAAGGAAGTGTTGATGGAATCCATCGACATTCACGAACTCAAGGCCCGTGGCCCGCAGAACCGTATCGAAGAGATCCGTCTGGAGCTGTTCGAGAAGGTCAACCAGCTGGGCATCGGTGCTCAGGGTCTGGGCGGTCTGACCACCGTGCTCGACGTCAAGATCATGGACTACCCGACCCATGCCGCGTCCCTGCCGGTGTGCATGATCCCGAACTGCGCCGCCACCCGTCACGCGCACTTCGTGCTCGACGGTTCCGGCCCGGCCGACCTCGAAGCGCCGTCGCTCGACGCCTACCCGGAAATCGTCTGGGAAGCCGGCCCATCGGCCCGCCGTGTCGACCTCGACACCCTGACCCCGGAAGACGTGCAGAGCTGGAAGCCGGGTGAGACCATCCTGCTCAACGGCAAGATGCTCACCGGCCGCGACGCCGCGCACAAGCGCATGGTCGAAATGCTCAACCGTGGCGAAGAGCTGCCGGTCGATCTGAAAGGCCGCTTCATCTACTACGTCGGCCCGGTTGATCCGGTACGCGAAGAAGTGGTTGGCCCTGCCGGCCCGACCACCGCAACGCGGATGGACAAGTTCACCCGTCAGATCCTCGAGCAGACCGGTCTGCTGGGCATGATCGGTAAGTCCGAGCGCGGCCCGACCGCGATCGACGCGATCAAGGACAACAAGGCCGTGTACCTGATGGCTGTCGGCGGTGCCGCCTACCTGGTGGCCCAGGCGATCAAGAAGTCCAAGGTCCTGGCCTTTGCCGAACTGGGCATGGAAGCGATCTACGAGTTCGAAGTCAAGGACATGCCAGTCACCGTTGCGGTCGACAGCAATGGCGAGTCGGTGCACATCACCGGTCCTGCACTGTGGCAGAGCAAGATCGCTGAAAGTCTGGCGGTGGAGGTGAAGTGATCCACTCCCTGGCTTGATCGAGACGCCCGGCATTTGCCGGGCGTTTTTGTTTGTGCTGCGCGCCCCGCCAATGCCTGAAGGATCAGTCCAGCCACGGCAAAAACAGCTCAACGGACCATTCAATCTGCGAATCGCTTGCTTCAGCAAGGCGGCGTACCTAGTAATTTTGTCAGGTGTGCTTTTACTGTGTTGGGATTATCTTCGGGCCACTGATACTTCAGTTACCTAGAGGCCCGTAATGTGAACAGTCAGCAAACATCACCCCAGTCGTGGTTGTCCAACCTGCAAATTATCATCGGCTCCCCCATACCACTCTTACACGATAACGATAAACAACAATTCCCCATCGTACTTATCGCCGATCCCGCATCAGGGCAGGAAATAAGCCGTGAACAGCGTGATAGCCTGACACTTGTCGAGTTGACGCAGGATGGCTACAAGGCGCTTCCTACGGAACCCAATGCGCAAGGTTGGCGATACTCACTTGAACGAGACCCTCGCTTCGATTTACACCCTCACGGTCTGGATCCCGTAAGGGAAGATGCTGATTGGGCCAAACCCGATGGTCGGAAAGAAATTAAAACAGTTTATGTACACGCCGATGCACCTGCGAATCACGCCATAAGGTTAGTGGCGAAGATCACGAAGACCAATGGAGACAAAGATACCGAATATTATTCTGACCATGATGCATACCGCTCTTCGGTCATCGTGTTCGCCAGCGCCGCACCCGAGTGCCGATATCCCCAGGACTATAAATGGAAAAGAACCAAAACCGATGAACCTGATGTAAACGGAAGCTTCATAAATGAGTATTCACTTGAAGCAAATTTTCGAAAATTTGTGGCCGTCACACTCCCTGACCCAGCCTCAAAATTACTTGTGCATGAGTACTCTGGCCCAGCCAGTGGCAAGATCACCGCGCAGGTAGGCCTGCCCGATAGTTTCAAGAGCAGTGGCCTGAGACTACACCAGCCTGACATTACCGAGGGTATCGTGGTGCGCCTACAGAGCGACGGCCAACTGGCCGGTGGAGCAGCCCTCACTAATGACGAGACACCGTTTGCATTCACCGCATTGGATAATTATGGAAACGTGCATCAGATCAGCCTCCGTCTTGAACCTGATCAGCCCAACCTATTGTCCGTCACCGCCATTGCCGGCATCAATGATCATTCATTGGAAGCGTGGTTAAGTCGATTCACCATTGAAGCTGGCGCTGACGGCAATCAAGTGGACAACAACGGCGAACCGCACATAGCGATCAAGGTAATAGTCGAACCTGCGGCTGGCCAGCAAATCACCGATGAGCAGTTCGACAGCCTGGTGCTTTATGAAGTGAAACCAGACGGTGTCTATCGGCCGCTTCCTGCATCGCCGAAGGCCGAAGGCTGGCGATACTCTCATGCGATCGAAGTCGAGCCTGATGTCCAGTCTAAGTCTACTGGAGCAGCCAGGTGCAAGGAGTTCCACATTCACAGCAAAGCGCCTGCGGGTACCTTTATCGACTTGGTAGCGAGAATCAGCACAGACGAGATGACCCATCATTACTCGGATCATGCCGACTGGGGCACCAGACTGAGCGTGTACGCCAGATCCGCACCGGGGCAGTTGACGCCTGATGCCGAAACGCACCTGCAAGATTGGTTGAGTGAATTCTCGATTCACGTCACCTCTGCCAATGAGCAGCTCTACAACAATGACGAACAAAAAGCACTGATTGAGCTTTTCGTTGAAGCTAATAAAGGCGAGATAATCACCGAAGAACAACTGAACAGCTTGACGCTTGCCGAGTTGACCCCAGACGGTACCTATAGACCGCTCCTCGAAGACTCGACCGCAGCGTGGCGCTATTCTAAACCTGTAGAAAAATCAGACCTAAATAAGGCAAGCGCTTGCTGCACGGTGGCCTGTAAGAAGTTCTACGTTCATACCCAAGCTGCGGCTTACAGCAGCATCGACCTAGTGGGCAGGATCACTAAGAACAAAGACAACGTTTGTCACTCCGTGGGCAACACCTTTCATTCGATGGTTACCCTCACGGCCAAGCCTGAGCCGAAAGCCACCAAGACCACGGATACAGCGTTCACATCACTTGAATGGTTTCAAGTCAAAGGTATGGGCAGCGAGACTAACAATACCGTGTGCCCGGTCTATACCAATGGCCGACATCAAACCAGAGTGGTAGTGGTAGTAGGTGCTGTTGATGCGCGTAATCAGCCTGTGCAAATTTCCAAGGAGGAGTTAGCACGAAGAGTGGTGCTGATAGATTACGATACAGGTGTAGAGCTATCGACAAAAGGCTATGACATCTCGCCAACCAAGGGTAGATATGACGCCATTGTCGGAAGCTCAGGGCAAAAAAAATCTTCTACCCAGCAGAACTACTCCGCTGTTGAGTTCTGGGTAAGCACGCGAATCTTAAGCCAACAACAGATTGGTGCGAAAATCACTACCAAACAAGGATCGGTCACTGTTACGTTTGCCACACATCAAAAAAATCTTGCGCCTGGTGGGAAAACAGTAAACGGCCAATCCAACAGTTCGGCAACAATTTATGGAATAGCCTCACATTCACGTTTTCTTCCGGAAAGTTTCCTCTTGGTGGCGGAGCAGCATAACGTGACCCGCAACTTCAGCTATATAAATTACAGAATCAGTCTGCCGCAGGGTTACCAAATTTGTTACAGCGACCACCCTGACAATCCAAACGGCAGATTGCATGTCCGCCGCCGAAATGAAATGCCCAAAGGAGAGTGGACTCGATACCAAACCGCCTGGAGTTATGGAAAAACATGGCGTGACTACAACTCTGACTTTCATCCCGCGTGGGTCGGCCGCATACGCGCCAATCCAATTAAGGGCCAAGCCAATGCGTTTAGGTTTGCAGCCCATGTCGTTTATGGGGAACAAGGTGAATCAGTTCAGGTTACGTACCACGATACCTGTGGCGTCCTACACCCTGTTTGGGTGAGGCACCTGCGCCGAGCGATAGATTTGGACTTAAGCAGTACTGCCGGTCCCAATTGAAAGGCACACCAAGCACGCCCAATATTACGCCCTTACTCAAAGGCTAAAATTATTTAAGCACAAGAGGCAGTATGCCATGAGCAAAAACAACCCGCCGATCAGGGATTGGTTGACTGAGTTCAAAATAGAGCTTGGATCTGCCTCTAATTACCTTTATAACAACACTCGACAGCCAGTAAAAATCAACCTTACTGTCGAGGCGAAAGGCGATCTGACTTTTTTGGATGAGGAGGTGGAGAGTCTTGTAATTGTGTACATAAATAATAAGGGTGAGCACATTGAAATCCCCACTAATCCAGGTGAATTAAAATGGCATTGCACTGACTCAAAGGACCCGCTTTACGACTATTTCGAGGGTGCTGCTGAGGACAACAAAGAGAGTCTCGGCGCCGTACCTGCTGCGCTGAAGTCAATAACCAAGAGCTACTATATTTATACCGGCGATAACCATGGAGCAGTGCTCAAGCTGTACGCAAAAATAACAAAACATGAAAAAGATCCTGGCGAGACTGAACCGAAACCGAAATATACATATACCAGCGATAATACACCTTTTTCGTCGTCTGTTATTTTGGAAGCCAAGAGGCCACCAGCCTTCAATTTTCCTGATCACTATCAGTTCAACCTAGCCCACAGCGATAGTGGCGTGCCGGAAGACTTGTTTGTTCATGAGCACTCGGTATCTCTCAAGCGATTCAGATTTGTCAAGTCAGCTTTTGAGGATAATGATAAAAAAGGTATGATCCGCTGGGACCGAAAGGAGATTGGCCAAACATGGGCTACCCATGTGGGAATCGCCGGCGTAGGTGAACGAAAAGTACAATATCAAGGCTTTACGCTTGGAGACTCATTTACAGCAAGAGAGAACGTAACTTCCAGCACCCAAGATAAAGTGGTAATCCTTCTGCAAGGCGCAAATAATATCGAATATTATTATGATGGTAACCCGCCATCCGGGCGCGAAGGCCCGTGCACAATTCGCGCTTATGACAGCCAAGGCAACAAGCACACATTGAGTTTTAGATTCGAAGACGGGCAAAGGGTAAATGTGCTACTTGACGTTACCGTCAATGCAGCAGACTGAAGTCTAGTTTGCATGTCAAATGCGTTCGAGGAAAATGTTTCACTAGCGTATTGGCTGTAACGCTTGCGAGCGCTTATTACACTCATAGGGCGGTGAAGAAACATGTCTGAATCCATCGAAGCCATTAAATATTCTCCGCCCACTGCAGCTACTGCTGGAGGTATTTACTCGCAGGCAAATAACTTCCTCAGCGTTGTTCAGTCCGCCGTGGATCCTCGGACTGGGCAGTTCAACCTTGCAATCAGCTTGCCGTCCCTGCTGGCTAACAACCTCTCGGGCCCGTCACTGGCCGTCACCTGGGGCTTTAGTTCACTAAGCTCCCAGCGAGACCAAGGATACGGCTTGGGTTGGTCGATATTGCTTTCGATGTTGGTGAATGACGGCAACGTTCCTTCATTGCGCCTGACCTCAGGTGAGCAGTTCGCTATCGATGCTGAAAAATCGAATTGGGGGGTAGGCGGTGAATTGGTGTTCAGCGACCAAAAGCTCAAGGTATTAAAGGTTACGGTTCTAAGTGGGGAACGTTTCAGGGTGGAACATAAGTCCGGGGAAGTCGAGATCCTAAAGAGAGCGGGAAAAACAGGCCGCTACCTACTAGACGAACTGCGCTCCCCTGAAGGTCGCCGACTTACACTGGACTGGTTATCGACTCAAGACTCCGACATGCTACGCGAGATAAAGGATGAAACCCGCACCCTGATGAGAGTTGAAGTGGCCCAACATGAATTCGTGGTCTATCTCACACTTGACGATTTAAAAGAAACGTCGGTTCGCTTCAGTTTGTTTAATGATGTACTGGAGTCTGTCTATCTGCAAGGTATCGACAAGCCGTTCAGATTTTCGTATGAGTCACTGCCTGTCGGGCATGAGCAGCAGCTGATTTTCCCCATATCGATAACTGGGCCGCTGGGCGCAGAGGATACAATCGACTGGTCGCAATTTGGTCACGAACTTAGCGAGGGGGCGCCTTACCAATGGCTGCCGCGAGTCACAGGCTGGAGCCATCGGTCTGGCGGAGCAGATTCAACGCTTTATCGAACTTATGAATGGTTGGGTAATTCTAACTTCCTTGGATTCGGTAGCTCCGTTGGTTTCATTTGGGAAGATGGACGGGACAACCTATACCAAGTCAACAAGGACTATGAATATTCCGTCACTGAAATGCAGCAAGACCGCACAGGTCGGGTGCTGAGCACTATCACCCGAACCTGGAACAGGTTTCACCTACAGACACTCGAAACGACCGTTGCGGGTGATTGTGAGGTGAAAGTCGAAACCACATACGGCATCGACCCGGAAGAAAGCTGGGATAATCAGAAACCCTCGTGTCAGTTACCCCACGATGTCAAAACCACCTGGATCAATGGTAAAACCAAGGCTGAGCGAAGCCAGCAGGTGACATACGAATACGACGACTACGGCAACATTTTGCACACCCGCTACCCGACCGGCGTTGAGGAACGCAGTGAGTACTACCCGGTTGCAGGCGAGCCCGGTAAATGCCCGCGCGACGCTTCGGGGATGGTGCGGCGCCTGAAAAAGAAAACCGTGACCCCTTCCAGCCTGGAAAAAATCAACCAGTTAGTAGCCGACCAGGCAGACCACGGGAAGGATGCGCAACTGAAGGCGATCATCGAGCAACGCGGAGTGCACGGTGGCGCACCAACGCTCTCGACGAACTATGTCTATGTGGACCTGCCCTCGCTGATCGCAGGTGAACCTCCATTTTCCCTGGTCACCGTGGAAGAGTTGTGGGATGACACCAACCTTCTGGAAAAAACCTCCCAGGACTATGAACTCGACGCGAAAAGTCCACACTACGGCAGGCAAACCACAGCAAGCACTACTGTGGGTGGAAAAACCACTGTCACGCAATTCGACTATGAGTTTCTTGCTGCGCGGCTGCGCACAAGCGTAACCATCAAAGGCTTTGAAGCTAACGAACTGAACAGCTCGTGTACCCAGGATGAACGCTCACTGATCACCGGCCTCACTGTACTGGAACTGAGCCCCGCCGGCGTCAAGACCCAGTATGAATACGATGAGCTTGGTCGCGTCGTCCACACCAAGATTGCCCCAGACACCGACTTCAAAGCCGAGCGCACTTGTAATTACCACCTGCAGGACAGCTTCGTCGAGGACAACGCCCCGACGATCATTGGCGCCGATCCGAGCAAGCCTAGCGTCGGCCTGGAGGAACGGGACGCTACCAAACAGCGCAAGAGATCCTGGCTAGATGGCCGCGGTCGGGTCGTTCTGGTACAGATGGAAGACATCGACAACCCGCCAGAAAACCCTGCCGATCCAGCGAAATTCTTTGATGTGGCAGCCAGCGTCTACGATGCGTTGGGGCGGGAGAAGGAAAAAACCACCTGGGACTGGTGCGCGGGCCAGACCGAGCCGCTGCTGAAGCTGACCATTACCACCGATTACGACGACTGGGGCAGCGTCAAGAAACAGGTAGGCCCGACCGGTGTGATCAGCCATAGCCTCCACGACCCGATTGCGTTGCGCACTGAACAGTGGCAAGAAAGCCCAACAGGCAAACTCAGCAGCAAACAAGTCACTTTCAGCAACGTGGCAGGCAGCCCTCTGCGAGAAGAACTCTACGACGACAACGGGCGACTGGTCCGAACTACCCACTACACGCGGGATGGGCTCGACCGGGTTATCGAACAATGTGTCGAACCCACTGTGGGTGCGCAAATCAAAACAGTCTTCGAGTACGACGCCTACTCGCGCATCATTCGACGAACAATGCCCGACGGCACTGCAGTGGTCTGGAAGTATCTGGCACACAGCGATGGCGATCATCCTGAATCGATAACGGTCGAGCCGGCATCGGCTGGCGGGAAGGAGTTGTCGTGAATAGTTCAAGCTTGGCAAAACTTGCATATTTGCTGGGCAGCCAGACCTTTGACGGCCTCGGCCGTCAACTCAGCGTCGACGTTGGCGGACGGACTACGACCTTCGAGTACCAGCCCGGCCAAATGCCACCTAGCGCCAATACGCTCCCTGATGGCAAGCGCATCGACTTCACCTATGTGCCTGAACTGGACCATCAGGTAGAGAGGATCCACCCCGTCGGTGAGGCGGCCAACAGCTTCACCTACGACAAAGTTCTGGGCCTGATCGCATCCGTCAGTGGCCCGCTCGGCATGCAGAAATTGACCTACACCACCTCAGGCAAGCCCTTGAGCGACACCTGGACTGTCGACGGCAAGGACCACGCCACCACCTGGCGCCACTCCCTCGGCGGCCTACTGCTCGGCTTCGTCGATGCCAACGGCACTGACCACCAGCGCCACCACGACGCGTTGGGTCGACTGGTAAAAGTGGTAACGGGCAACGTCACCGCCGCGTTTACCTACGACGACTTCTCCCGCCCCGAGGTGCTCACCACCACCGACAGCAGCAACCGCCTGACCCTGACCCTGACCTACGACAGCCTTGGCCGCGAGCACACCCGCACCTTCGCCGCGACCGTCGGCAGTGCCACCCGGACCAGCGTACAGACCCTCACCTACACCGACCTCGATCAGCTCGAATCGCGTCATTGGCAGGACGCTACCCGCCAGGGCAAGGAAACCTTCGCCTATGACCTGCGCGGACGACTCACAACCTACACCGCCGAGCCAGGCGTGGCGCCCGAAGACCCGTTCGGCAACCGCATCATCAAACAGGTCTTCACCCTCAACCTCCTCGATGGCTACGACGAGGTGGTCAGTACCTTTGCCGACGACAGCGAAGACACCGCGCAATACACTTACAGCAACGCCAAGGATCCGACCCAGGTCAGCGCCATCAGCCACACCCATCCTACCTGGCCAAAACGCATCGAGCTGACCTACGACGCCTGCGGTCGGGTCATCGCAGACAGTCTTGGCCGCCGCATGACCTGGGACGCCCAGGACCGCCTGATCCGCGTCGACTACCTGGGCAAGGTCTGCCGTTACGCTTACGACCCCAGCGGCAACCTCAGCGACCGTGTGCTCGACGGCGACCTCAGCCGCAGCTTTTTCAGCGGTGGCCAACCGACCCATGAACAGACCGCTAACCAGGTGTTCGAGCGCATTGGCGACGGCGGTACCCTGTTCGCCTTGAACAGGATCACCAACGGCGTGCGCCAGCGCACCACCCTGCTCGGCAGCGACGCCCAGGGCAGCGTGCGTATCGAAGCCGACAGCAAGGTGCGTAGCCGCCATTACTCGGCGCATGGCGTCGAGCCCGAAGCTGAGGCCAACAGCCCCTATGGCTACACCGGCGAACGCCGCGAACCACTCAGCGGCTGGTACATTCCCGCCGGCTACCGGCCCTATGACCCGTTGCTGATGATCTTCCTCAGCCCCGACAGCGAAAGCCCGTTCGGCCGCGGCGGCCTCAACCCCTATGCCTACTGCGGGGGCGACCCGGTCAACCGCGTCGATCCAGACGGGCATGCTTGGTGGACTTGGGTGCTAGCCGGCGTCGGTACGGCCCTCGGCATTGCCGCTGTCGTCGCCAGCTTCGGTGCCGCTGCCCCGGCCTTTGCGGCGATTGCCGTTGGCAATTTCGCTGCCCTTACCGCCAGCGGCGTCATCGCCATGGGCGTCACCACCCTGGGTGCCATTTCCGCGGCCAGTGGCGCGGCCGGGGCTTTGATGGAAGCCACCGGCAAGGATGAAAAGGCTGCCAGCGCCCTAGGCTGGATTTCCTTAGGAACAGGATTGGCAGGCAGTGCACTGGAGATGGCGCCGATGGCGGTGGCGAAGCTAGCGGGGAAACTGAACAAGGTTCCCGGGCGAGGGATGTCGAAACTCAGCAAACCTGCCAAAGGCCCCCGCGGGCCTGATACAACATTCGAGAATTCCTGGGTCGCAGAGCACGTACGATTTCACGACGATTTCCTAGGCCAGAACATCGCGGCATTTGAAACCCATGGATTAAGATCGGGTAAACTAATGAGCACCAAAGGAACATATAAAAGTGCAGAAAAAGTTGCCGCGGAAAGTATCAAACCATGGCTGGACGACATAAATTACCCGCAAGACAAAGGCATCATTTTGTTGGCCTGCAGGGGAGGTACTTCGGGTGCCGCTAAACGCGTCTCCCAAGTAGTGAAACGCACAGTTCAAGGGTATGACAACTCGATATATCTTGCTAAACGGCCGTACAATACAAAACTTTCGGTATCACCCTACTATAACTCAAACACGCTACCAACCGAGCGGCTCCCTCTTTGGGACAGACTACTCGGCGCAAAAAGTCCGTTTTTTGATAAATCGAATAGGCGATATGCCACCAGCCGATTGTACTTTCACTAGCGCTTGACCGCCCCCACCTATTCTGCACCATGCCATAGATAATGGAGCTAGAAATTGAACCTGCGCATGGCTAACCAAACCCTCCACCCCTCGGCCGCCAGCCCAGTGTCGAGGGCGGCGGGCGGTAATCACTACCGGTTAGTCACGCCGATCAAGCAGATTGACCACCAGCCGATCCAGCCAGCCCCACAAACGCTGCTGCAGCCGCTTCCACAACGGCCGCGCATGCCAATGGGCCAGGTCGATGCACAGGCTCTGGGCGAAATCGCGCTCGAAGCTCGCAGCCACCGCCGCCGTCAGCGGCGGATCGAGCGCCTCAACGTTGGCTTCAAGGTTGAAGCGCAGGTTCCAGTGGTCGAAATTGCACGAACCGATGCTCACCCAGTCGTCGACCAGCACCATCTTCAGGTGCAAAAAGCACGGCTGATACTCGAAAATTTTCACTCCTGCACGCATCAGCCTCGGGTAATAGCGATGCCCGGCATAGCGCACCGAAGGATGATCGGTACGCGGGCCGGTCAGCAGCAGGCGCACATCAACACCGTTGGCAGCAGCCCGGCGCAGGGAGCGGCGGACTTTCCAGGTCGGTAAAAAGTACGGTGTGGCCAGCCAGATCCGCCGTTGCCCGCTGTTCAACGCGCGCACCAGCGATTGCAGGATATCCCGGTGCTGGCGGGCATCGGCATAGGCCACCCGGCCCATGCCCTCGCCGCTATCGGGTACATGAGGCAGGCGCGGCAGGCCAAAATGCGTCGGTGGCCGCCAGGCCGTACGCCGCAGGTTGGCGCGCCACTGACGATCGAAAAGCATCTGCCAGTCGGCCACCAGCGGCCCCTGCATCTGCACCATCACCTCGTGCCATTCGCTGATTGCCTCGTCAGGCACCCAGAACTGGTCGGTAACGCCGGTACCGCCGACCACCGCCCAGCTCTGGTCGACCACCAGCAATTTGCGGTGGTCACGGTACAGGTTGCGAAAACCCCGGCGCCAGCGCAGGCGGTTGTACCAGCGCAGTTCGATGCCAGCGGCGATCAGGCGCTGGCGCAGATTCAGGGTGAACGCCAGCGAACCGTAGTCATCGAACAGGCAGCGCACCTGCACACCGCGCCCGGCGGCCTGCACCAGCGCCTGGACCATGGCTTCGGCGCAGGCGCCGGCCTCCACCAGGTACAGCTCCAGGTCGACCTGCTGTTCGGCCCGCACAATGGCGGTGAGCATGCGCGGAAAAAATTCGGGGCCGTCGATCAATAACTCGAACCGGTTGCCATCTCGCCAGGGAAAGACCGGTCCGGCCATATCAACGCGCCGTGAAGATCAATACCGCAGACACCGGCACCGACGGGCTGATGGACTTGAGCCCGGCCAGCTTGCGCAAAGTCTCCAGGCCCGGCAGTAGATCAAAGTCTTCGGCCCGCAACATCAATGGCTCCAGGGTCACCACCTGGAAGCGTCGCTCGTCCAGACGCGTGGCCAACAGCAAGGCGCTGTAGCTATGTTCCTTGCCACGCAGCTCAACCGTCACGGGCAAGCGCAATTCGACCTGTGCACCGTTAGCCAGATCATTGATCGGCCGCAGATCGATCTGGGCACGAACCTTGGCCTCCGGATAGCCGGCAAAATCAAACAGCTCCTTGCGCATGCGCTCATCGCGCAGCGGCACGCTGCTGTTGTTCGAATCCATCTCGATCATCAGCTCGGCCGCGCCCTTGCGATCGACCTTGCCGTGTAGCACCAGGAAACGATGGACTTCGGCGGTATCGCCATTTTTGCTGGAGATGAACGACAGTCGTGACGACTCGCCATCAAGGTGCCAGTTGGCCTGGGCGGAAAAGCTCAGCAGCACGAGCAAGGCCAGGAGAAGACGGGGCAGAGAGAACATGAGAAATCCTGTAACACAGAAGCCGTCAACCTTACCCGGCTGCCTTCACGGCAGCAAGCCGCAGCCCTCACGTGCACCCTGCCAGCGCGCACGACGCTCAACGCCCAGCCCCACGGCGGTGACCTGGCGGGATTGGGCATTTTCCTCAAGCCGGCTCAGTGGCAGGTACTGGCGTACATAGGCCTGGCAGTAAGGCGCGTCGAAGCCCATGACAAAACGGCAGGAACAATACTCCTTGGCCGAATAAGCGCTGAGAATCCCGGTAAAGTCCGCCAGGGCCTGGCGCTCGTACCAGCTCCAGGCGCCCGCCAGCAACAGCAGCCCCAGCAGCAAGCGCATCATGGGCGCCCTCCGGCCTGCGCCGCCAGTATCCGCTTGAGCAGTTCGTTATGCTGGAAGCGGCCATCACGATCATCGGCGTAGCGCACCACTACCAGTTGTTCATCAGGCAGCATATACAAGGCCTGGCCCCAATGCCCCAAGGCCGCAAAGGTGTCGGCCGGCGCATCAGGCCAGGGCCGCGCTGCGCCGGGCAACGGCTGGTTGAGCCACCAATGCCCGCCGGGATTGGCCTCACCAGGTTGCGCGGCAGCCTTGGCAAACAGGCTGCGGTTGAACGCCACCCAGTCCCTGGGCAGCAGTTGCCGAGCCTGCCAGCGACCGTCGCGCAGCATCAGCAAGCCGATGCGCGCCAGGTCGCGGGCGCTCATGTAGAGATAGGAGGAGCCGACCAGCGTACCGCTGGCATCCCGCTCCCAGACCGCCGAGGTGATGCCCAACGGCGTGAACAGCGCATCCCAGGGATACTGCCGGTACCGCTCAGGCCCGACCATCGCTCGCAAGGCTGCCGCCAGGACATTGCTGTCGCCACTGGAATAGAGAAAGCGCTGGCCCGGCTCAGCCGCTGCCGGCCGGGCAGCGGTGTATGCGGCCATATCGGCGCGGCCCCGGGTGTAGAGCATGGCCACCACCGAGGAATGCAGCGGCGCGTATTCGTAGTCTTCCTGCCAGTCCAGGCCGCTGGCCCAGTGCAGCAGGTCTTGCAGACGAACCTGGGGATGGGCCTGCATGGGCGGGTAATAGCGCGCGACCGGGTCATTGAGGGCAAAGCGCGCCTCACCATGAGCTACCCCCAAAAGCGCAGCCAGCACGCTCTTGCTGATGGACCAGGCCAGGTGTGGCGTCTGTGCGGTCGTCGGAGCAGCGTAGTGCTCGTAAACAATATGCCCTGCCTTGATCACCACCAGAGCGTCGGTGCGCACACCTTCACGGCTGCTGTCGTCACGCGGAGCAAAGGCGTAGGCCTGCACCTGGCGCCAGGCCGGGTTGTTGGTATCAGCTGCGCGCGGCCAGTCTGGATCTGGCCAGGTCTCCTGACCAAGCGCCGGGACACTGGTGAAAACCAGGCTGAGCAACACCCCCAGCAGCACTTTGTTCATCCGCCGTCTCACAAGACCAAGTCTGCCCAGACTAGCTCTATTTCATGACAATCCGGCGCTGGCCCAGGCCTTGGCCAGGCGCTTGGCCCTGGCGGCGCTGGCGATCTCCAGCAGTCCCTGGTCACGCTGCCACAGCGTCGCCCACTCGCCGGAACTGTTGCTCAAAGCCTGGTTGATTTCGTCCTTGAGCGCGCTGAACTGGGCAAACAGGCCGCCGAGCAGCAAATGACACGCCGTGGAGTCGGCACATTGCCGACTGCCTTCGGCGCAGCCACCGAGCAATCCGATCAGGCGCAACTGTAAGCCCTGCGGCCAGGCGTTGTCCTGGCCGACGCCATACAACCAGGCACACAGGGCGCTGAGCACATAAAGGTCTTCAAGGGTGCGGAACGGTTTGACGTAGGCATCCCAGCCATCGCCGGCCAAACGCTCGCACAGTGCCTGGTCCAGGTGCAGGCGGGCATGAGTGACTTCCGGCATCAGCGGCAAGGCCGGTAATGGCTCCAGGCGCACGCCGGGTTCACCGGGATAGACCACCGCCAGACTCACTTGCGGCGCCTCACCCGCAGGCTCGCTGCGCGCCGCCACCAACAGCCAGTCGGCATCCAGCCCGGCGGTGACGAAATCCTTGCTGCCGGTCAGGCGCAGGTCATCCAGGCGCACCTGCATGTCGGCCGGGCGCACGCTGCGCCGCTCACTGGCGCACAAGGCACCAATACTGGCCGGGGCACTCGGCCAGAGCATGCGCAAGGCCGCCTGGTAGCCAAGCAGAAACGCCAACCCCGGGGTCGGCATGGCGCGCCCGCCGAGTACCGCCAGCTCGAACGGGCTGACCGGGCCCAGACACGCCAGCAGGCTGCTGTAGGTCTCGCCCAGATCATCTGAGAGGGGATGCCGCTGTGGGTCGTTGAGTCGTTGCAGCCAGACCATCGCCGTGCTCCTTGAGGGCTGTCATACAAGCATCACCAAAGATTCATGGGGGTGACACCGCGTCTACCTAGGCTGAGCTTGCACAACAAAGTCGACCGGCCGCAACCCCATGGCTGGCTTATGGAGACTCGTAATGACTCGGATCGCTCGCTCTAGCGACAACAGCACTGAACGCCGTCTGCAAGCCGAACGCCTGGTCGGGCCAAGCGCCCTGCAGGAAGCACAGGCCCTTCGTTTCAGCGTCTTCAGCGGTGAATTCAAGGCCAAGCTCAAGGGTGCCGAGCTGGGCCTGGACATGGATGACTACGACATTCACTGCCGTCACATCGGCGTGCGCGACCTCAATAGCGGTCGCCTGGTCGCCACCACTCGCCTGCTCGACCACCAGGCCGCCAGCAGCCTGGGGCGTTTCTACAGTGAAGAAGAGTTCAGCCTGCATGGCCTTGGCCACCTGCAGGGGCCGATCCTCGAACTGGGGCGCACCTGTGTCGACCCGGCCTACCGCAATGGCGGCACCATCGCCGTGCTCTGGGCGGAACTGGCCGAAGTGCTCAATGAAGGGCGCTACAGCTACCTGATGGGTTGCGCCAGCATTCCCATGCAGGACGGCGGCGTCCAGGCCCATGCGATCATGCAACGTCTGCGCGAACGCTACCTGTGCACCGAACACCTGCGTGCCGAACCGAAAAAGCCGCTGCCGAGCCTGGCCCTGCCCGGCAATGTCATCGCCGAAATGCCGCCGCTGCTCAAGGCCTACATGCGCCTGGGCGCGAAGATCTGCGGCGAGCCGTGCTGGGATGAAGACTTCCAGGTCGCCGACGTATTCATCCTGCTCAAGCGCGACGAACTCTGCCCGCGCTACGCCCGCCACTTCAAGGCGGCGGTCTGATGCGGGGCCTGCGCGTCTTCGCACGCGTCCTGCGGGTAGTGCTGGTGGTGCTGTTCGGCCTGGGTATGGCGGCATTGTTCAGCCTGTATGAACGCCTGCATATTCCAGCCTCGGCCGAACGCCGTCAGCGCTGGTCGCAACTGTTCATGCGCCAGTTGAGCAACGCCCTGCCCTTCAAGGTCCGGGTGCTTGGCCAGGTGCCGCACCAGCCGATGCTGTGGGTCAGCAACCATGTGTCCTGGACCGACATTCCGCTGCTGGGCATGCTCACCCCGCTGTCGTTCCTGTCCAAGGCCGAAGTGCGCAGCTGGCCGGTGGCCGGCTGGCTGGCGCTCAAGGCCGGCACGCTGTTCATCCGCCGTGGCGGCAACGACAGTCAGTTACTGCGCAAACAGATCAGCCAGCACCTGCAACAGGCCGGCGCGTTGTTGATCTTTCCGGAAGGTACCACCACCGATGGCCGCAGCCTGCGCACTTTCCACGGCCGCCTGCTGGCCAGCGCCATCGATACCCAGGTGCCGCTGCAACCGGTGGCCGTGCGTTACCTGCGCGATGGCCAGGCCGATGCAATCGCGCCGTTCATCGGTGACGACGACCTGCTCTCGCACTTGATGCGGCTGTTTGCCAATGACTGTGGCGAAGTGGAAATCAAGCTGTTGCAGCCGATCCCAAGTGCTGGCGAAGAACGCGCTGCCCTGGCGTTCAAGGCCCAGCAAGCCATTCAGGTGGCGCTGTTTGGCGCCGAGCAGCCGCTTGCTCAACCACAACGCCGGGCCAAAGCCGCCTAAACCCGAGCCAGGGCCTTGCCGGCGAAGGCCTGCAGCTCGGGATAAAAGCTGCGAAAGTCATCCATCAACGGCGCATACAGCGCATCGACCAGCTCGAGGGCGCCGTCCATCCCTTCGGGGCGTGACAAGCGCCTGGCGATGCCGCGGAACACCTGCTCCAGCACCGCAAAATCACGGTACGAACCCAGCCAGTCATCTGCCGCCATAGACGGCGCGATCTGCGCCAGCCGGCCAGGCAGGTCCGCCTGCGCCGCCAGCACCTGATAGACCCGGCCGGTGAACTGCTCCAGAGGTTGTTCGGCATAGTCCTGCCAATGGGCCGCCAGGCAATGGTCGAAGAACACATCGAGGATGATCCCGGCATAGCGCCGCCGCTCCCGCGGGAAGCGCCCGAGAGACTGCAACACCAGCGGATGGCTGTCGGTGAATACATCGATCTGCCGGTGCAGGCGGATCGCCGCTTCCAGCGGCAAGGGAAAACGCCCGGCCAACGGCCCTTTGACGAAATCCCCATAGAGGCTGCCGAGCAGTTGCTCGGGTTGTTGGCCGCCCAGGTGAAGGTGTGCGAGGTAGTTCATCCATGCAGTCTAGCACTGGCTCTGCCCATATCGTTATAACCCGATATAGCGATTTACGCGGGTCCAAGAACATCTTCATATTTGTATATCGCGAAATACCGATTTATATTTCGCTCCATCGCGATATACCGCTACACAACCATGAGCCCAACCATGCCTCTCGATCTCGACGAAATAATAAAAGCCCTGGCCCACCCAGTACGGCGAGAAATCCTCAACTGGCTGAAAGACCCGGACGTGCAATTCCCTGACCAGCACCACAGCACCGAGCACGGTGTCTGCGCCGGGCAGATCGACCAACGCTGCGGCTTGTCGCAGTCCACGGTCTCGGCCCACCTGGCTACCTTGCAACGCGCGGGGCTGATCAGCAGCCAGAAGATCGGACAGTGGCATTTTTTCAAACGCAATGAGGAAACCATCCAGGCCTTCCTCAAGCAGATGAGCCAAGAGCTCTGACAAGGACCTTGCAATGCCCCTTTCGCTAATCATCCTGGCGCTCAGCGCCTTCGCCATCGGCACCACCGAGTTCGTCATCATGGGCCTGCTGCCCGATGTCGCGGCGGACCTCGGGGTGTCGATTCCCGGTGCCGGCTGGCTGGTCACCGGTTACGCCCTGGGCGTGGCCATCGGTGCGCCATTCATGGCCCTGGCCACCTCAAAGCTGCCGCGCAAAGCCGCCCTGATCGCGCTGATGGGCGTGTTCATCGTCGGCAACCTGCTGTGTGCGGTGGCCAGCGACTACAACCTGCTGATGTTCGCCCGGGTGGTCACCGCCCTCTGTCACGGCGCCTTCTTCGGCATCGGCTCGGTGGTTGCCGCCAGCCTGGTACCGGCCAATCGCCGTGCCTCGGCGGTGGCCCTGATGTTCACCGGCCTGACCCTGGCCAACGTGCTCGGTGTACCGCTGGGCACTGCGCTGGGTCAGGAGTACGGCTGGCGTTCGACCTTCTGGGCAGTGACGGTGATCGGTGTCATCGCCCTGATCGGCCTGATCCGTTTCCTGCCGTTTCGCCATGACGAGGAAAAACTCGACATGCGCGCCGAACTGGCGGCGCTCAAGGGCGCTGGAATCTGGCTGTCGCTGTCGATGACCGTGCTGTTCTCGGCCTCGATGTTTGCCCTGTTCACCTACGTCGCACCGCTGCTCGGCGATGTCACCGGTGTTTCGCCGCGGGGCGTGACCTGGACCCTGCTGTTGATCGGCGTCGGCCTGACCCTGGGCAACATCGTTGGCGGCAAGCTGGCCGACAAGCGCCTGGGCGCCACCCTGGTGGGTGTGTTCGCCAGCATGGCGGTGGTCTCCACCGTACTGAGCTGGACCAGCGCTGCCCTGATCCCCGCCGAGATCACCCTGTTCCTCTGGGCCACGGCCGCCTTCGCCGCGGTACCGGCCCTGCAAGTCAACGTGGTGACCTTCGGCAAGGCCGCTCCGAACCTGGTGTCGACCCTGAACATCGGCGCTTTCAACCTGGGTAACGCCCTCGGCGCCTGGGTCGGCGGCACGGTCATCGCGCAAGGACTGGGCCTGACCCGCGTTCCGCTGGCCGCCGCCGCACTGGCCGTGCTGGCCCTGATCGTCACCCTGATTACCTTCAGCCAGCGCGGCAACAACGCCGAACTGGCACCTGCCACTCACTGATCAGCCTTGAGGTTTATATGACGACTATTTTCGATCCGATCACCCTCGGCGACCTCGAATTGCCGAACCGCATCATCATGGCTCCGCTGACCCGCTGCCGCGCCGATGAAGGCCGGGTACCCAACGCGTTGATGGCCGAGTACTACGTGCAACGTGCCAGCGCCGGCCTGATCCTCAGCGAAGCCACTTCGGTGACGCCAATGGGCGTCGGTTATCCGGACACTCCGGGTATCTGGTCCGATGACCAGGTGCGCGGCTGGACCAACGTCACCAAGGCCATCCATGGCGCCGGCGGGCGGATCTTCCTGCAGCTGTGGCATGTCGGACGCATCTCGCATCCGCTCTACCTCAACGGTGAGACCCCGGTGGCTCCGAGCGCAATCCAGCCTAAAGGCCACGTCAGCCTGGTCCGCCCACTGGCCGACTACCCGACGCCACGGGCCCTGGAAACGGAAGAAATCGCCGATATCGTCGAGGCCTACCGCACCGGTGCCGAGAACGCCAAGGCTGCCGGTTTTGACGGTGTCGAAGTGCATGCCGCGAACGGCTACCTGCTCGATCAGTTCCTGCAGAGCAGCACCAACCAGCGCAGCGACCAGTACGGTGGTTCGCTGGAAAACCGTGCACGGCTGCTGCTGGAAGTGACCGATGCGGTGATCGACGTGTGGGGTGCGCAACGCGTGGGCGTGCATCTGGCGCCACGTGCCGATTCCCATGACATGGGTGACGCCAATCGCGCCGAAACCTTTACTTATGTAGCCCGTGAACTGGGTAAGCGCGGAATTGCCTTTATCTGCTCGCGGGAGAAGGAAGCTGACGACAGCATCGGGCCGTTGATCAAGGAAGCCTTCGCTGGCCCTTACATCGTCAACGAACGCTTCACCAAGGCCAGTGCCAATGCTTCGCTGGCCAGCGGCCGGGCGGATGCGGTGGCCTTCGGTGTGCCGTTCATCGCCAACCCGGACCTGCCGGCCCGCCTGGCAGCGGATGCACCGTTGAACGCCGCGCATCCTGAGACCTTCTATAGCAAAGGGCCGGTCGGTTACATCGACTATCCGCGGATGTAGGAATCCTGGGGCTGCTACGCACCCCATCGCCGGCAAGGCCGGCTCCCACAGATTGTGTTGTGGGAGCCGGCCTTGCCGGCGATGGGGCGCAAAGCGGCCCTATTCAAACTCAATCAACGCTGCGCATTGATCTGCTGTTGCAGGTTCTGCACCTGGCTTTGCAAGGTATTGAGACTGCGCGTCATCTGCCGGCGAAACGCATCGAACTCGGCAACCGAGGCACCACTGGCTGCCGGCGTCGCCGGACGATTCTCCTGCTCGCTCTTGAGCACCAGCAGATCCTGTTCCAGGCGCTCGATGGCCGCACTCGGATTGCCCTGTTTCTTCAACGCGGCAACCTCGCCAGCAAGGCTGTTGATCTGGGTGTCGAGCTTGCCGCCGTCCACCTGAGCCGCCCTCAAGGCCGCCAGTTCGCTATTCACCGCTTTCAGTTGGGTCTGCAATTCAGCCTGCAGCCTGGCAGTCGCTGCCTGCTGCTCGGTGGCCTGCGCCAATACTTGCTCAAGGCGCTTGCCCAGATCCCCCGCCTGCCCGGCAACGCCCTGTTGCTGCTTGCTCTGCTCGACAAGGTTGGCCTGCAGCTGCTTGATCTGCAGCTTCAAGGCTTCGCTGCCGCTGTTGACGTTGGACTCACTGGCATCGACCTTGCCACTGATAGCCTGCAGGCGTCCCGCGGCTTCTTCGCTGATCCGGGCAAAACTCTCCTGGGTCGCTACCAGCTGCTGCTCCATCAACGACACCTGCTGGAAGCTCCACCAGCCAAGCCCGGCCAGGGCAATGAAGGACGCCCCCAACAGCGCCCACAATGGCCCGGTGCTGGCCGCCCGCGGGGCTTTGCGCGCACCACCGGCAATCAGGCCAGCGCCTGGCGGCAAGGGGTCAAAGTCATCGTCATCCCGGGTACCGGCACGCAGAGTCGGGACATTGTCGAAATCGTCTTGAGCATCGTTACGCATGAGAGCCTTCAACCGCAGTAATAGCAAATGGGCACTAGTATAAACCGCTTACACCGCGCACTGATCGACCGCAAACCCGCGTGCCGGTTCACTGTTGCAGGTCTTGAGCCTTCCACCAGCCACAGAACTCGTCCAGCGCGGTCCACAGGCTGACCGTGGGCCGGTAGTCCAATAGCTGCCGGGCGCGATTGATGTCCAGGGTGAAATCCTTGCTCATCACCTGCATACCCAGGCGCGACAAGGTCGGCTGTGGGCGCCCAGGCCAAAGCATACAGGCTCCCTCGTTGAGCGCCGCCAGGCTGTAGGCCAGGCCAAACGAGCGGTAACGGGTGACTTGCGGTAACTGCATCTGGCGCATCACATAGTTGACCACATCCCACAACGGCAGTGGATGACCGTTACTGATGTTGTAGGCCTGACCCAGCGCCTGTTCATCGGCGAACAACGCGCTCAGCAGCGCCTCGTTGAGATTCTGCACACTGGTGAAATCGACCTTGTTCAGGCCGTTGCCGATAATGGCCAGGCGGCGCTTGCGCTGCATCTGCAACAAACGCGGAAAAATACTGACGTCACCGGCCCCGGTGACGAAGCGCGGGCGCAAAGCCAGGACTTCGAGACCGAACTCCTGGGCGCCGAAGACTTTCTGTTCGGCCAGGTACTTGGTGGCCCCGTAGTGATCATAAAAGCGTCGCGGCACCTGCTCTTCATGGATGTTCTGCTGCGAACGCCCGTTGAAGTAGATCGACGGTGACGACAGGTGCACCAGGCGCCGTACATGCTCTTTAAGGCACGCTTCGACCACATTTTCAGTGACCACCACATTGCCCTGGTAGAAGTCCTGGTAGCGCCCCCAGTTACCCACGGCCCCGGCGCAGTGCACGACGGCATCGACGCCCTGACACAGGCGTCTGGCCAGTTCCGCGTCGCCAAGGTCGCCGGGGATGAACTGTGCCCCGCGCCGCACCAGGTGCTCGACCCCTTCGGCGCGCCGGCCGTTGACCCGGACCTCAAGGCCCTGCTCCAGGGCAAAGCGCGCAAAGCGCCCGCCAATGAAGCCGCTTGCGCCGGTGACCAGAATTCGCATGTACCACTCCGCCTTACCAATTTTCAGATGCTGCTGACGCTGCCAGACCTTACAACGGCACTAGCCACTGCCGGGCGGTCTGATGCAGGTGTTCGGTCAATTGCCCGAGCAGTTGTCCGCCGTTACGCCAATGATGCCAGTACAAAGGCACGTCGATGGGTTTATCCGCTGAAATTTCTACCAGACGTCCGCTGGCCAGTTGCTCACGCACCTGCAACTCCGGCACCAGTCCCCAGCCCAGACCGGCCTCGGTCATGCGCAAAAAACCCTCGGAAGAAGGGCACAGGTGATGCAGGAAGCCGTCTTCGATACCCAGCGATGCCAGATAGCGATGCTGAAGAAAATCATCCGGGCCGAACACCAGTGCCGGCGTGCGCGGCAAACGCCTGGCATCAAAGCCTTCGGCAAAGTAACGGGCCATGAACGCCGGGCTGGCCAGGGCACGGTAACGCATGGCCCCCAAAAGTATGCTGCGCGCACCGGCGACCGGACGCTCGCTACCACACAGGCACGCCGCCACCTCACCCGCCCGCATACGCTTGAGACCGACCTCCTGATCCTCGACCACCAGGTCCAGCAAAACCTGTTGGTCGGCGCAAAACCTACCGACCGCCCCTGCCCACCAGGTGGCCAGGCTGTCGGCGTTGAGGGCGATGCGCAAACGTTCGGGCATGCCCTCCTCGTCCAGCGCCGGCACCTGGCTTTGCAGATCGCGCTCCAACAGCCGCACCTGCTGTACATGGTTGAGCAGGCGCCGGCCGACATCCGTCGGGCTGGGCGGATTGGCGCGTATCAGCACCGGTTGCCCGACCCGTGCTTCGAGCAGCTTGATGCGTTGCGAAATCGCCGATTGCGACAACCCCAGCACCTGCGCCGCACGTTCGAAACCGGCCTGTTCGATGACCGCGGCGAGGGCGGCAAGCAGTTTGTAGTCGAACATTATTTTTCCTAATGCCAGATCAGGTTTATTTGTTTTTCTTATACAGATTCACCCCCCAGAATCGCCAGCATCTTTTTTGGTTTTATCCGCCAGCGCCCTGCTGGTGTCTGTGGAGCGTCTCCTATGTGGCAAAGCTACCTGAACGGCCTGCTGGTCGCCTTCGGCCTGATCATGGCGATCGGCACCCAGAACGCATTCGTCCTGGCGCAAAGCCTGCGCCGTGAACATCATTTGCCGGTAGCCGCACTTTGTGTGTTCTGCGATGCCATTCTGGTGGCGGCCGGGGTATTCGGCCTGGCCTCGGTGCTGGCGCAAAACCCGACCTTGCTGGCGGTGGCACGCTGGGGCGGCGCGGTGTTCCTGATCTGGTACGGCAGCAAGGCGTTGCTGCGCGCCTGTTCGCAACAGAGCCTACAACAGGGTGAAGGCCAGGGCCTGCGTTCGCGCCGGGCGGTGCTGCTCAGCGCCCTGGCGGTGACCCTGCTCAACCCCCATGTGTATCTGGACACGGTGTTGCTGATCGGCTCGCTGGGTGCCCAGCAGACCGAGCCCGGTGCCTACGTGGCCGGTGCGGCCAGCGCCTCGCTGCTGTGGTTCTTCACCCTCGCCCTCGGCGCCGCCTGGCTTGCGCCCTGGCTGGCACGCCCCGGCACCTGGCGTCTGCTCGACCTGATGGTGGCGGTAATGATGTTCGCCGTGGCGGCGCAGCTGATCTTCACCTGAGCACCGCTGGTCTGGCGCTGGCAAAGGCTCTGGAACCTCTTTCCCGTACACTTGTTGCGTGGTTAAGCACAGGGCCGGGTGCTATGATCCAGCCCTTGCGTCGCAAAGAGTACAAACTCCCCGACGCACACCGGCCGCCCGTGATCGGCCTTGCGCTCACCGCAACAGACCTGATTAGGAGAATCACCATGGCTTTTGAATTGCCGCCGCTGCCTTACCCACACGACGCCCTGCAGCCGCACATTTCCAAGGAAACCTTGGAGTACCACCACGACAAGCACCACAACACCTATGTCGTGAACCTGAACAACCTGGTGCCAGGCACCGAGTTTGAAGGCAAAACCCTGGAAGAGATCGTCAAGTCCTCTTCGGGCGGTATCTTCAACAACGCCGCTCAGGTCTGGAACCACACCTTCTACTGGAACTGCCTGGCGCCAAACGCCGGTGGCCAGCCTACCGGCGCCCTGGCTGATGCCATCAACGCTGCGTTCGGCTCCTTCGACAAGTTCAAGGAAGAGTTCACCAAGACTTCCGTCGGCACCTTCGGTTCCGGCTGGGGCTGGCTGGTGAAAAAGGCTGACGGTTCCCTGGCCCTGGCCAGCACCATCGGCGCCGGCTGCCCGCTGACCAGCGGCGACACCCCGCTGCTGACCTGCGACGTCTGGGAACACGCCTACTACATCGACTACCGCAACCTGCGTCCAAAATACGTCGAGGCGTTCTGGAACCTGGTCAACTGGAAGTTCGTTGCCGAGCAGTTCGAAGGCAAGACCTTCACCGCTTAAGCAAACTGCGGCAAAAAAACCCGGCTTGTCCGGGTTTTTTTTCGCCTGTCTCACGCGGTCCGGCTCTTGCCCGAAACTGATACCGCGCTAACATCAAACCTTGGGAAGTTTGCTTCCAGGATTAAAGTCGCAAGGCCGGGCAACCGATACAGTGATAGCAGCAATACCATCACCTCGCGGGTGGGGTATGTTCTGTCAGCGGCCGATAGTGGATTGCCAAGAATGATGGCAAAATGATGCCATGCGCATGGATTAAGGAAACCCCATTGAAGCTGGAACTCAAAAACAGCTTATCGGTCAAGTTGCTCAGGGTCGTACTGCTCTCGGCACTGGTGGTTGGTGTCGTTCTCAGTTGTGCGCAGATCGTCTTTGATGCCTACAAGACCCGTCAGGCAGTGGCCAGTGACGCCCAGCGAATCCTCGACATGTTCCGCGACCCTTCCACCCAGGCGGTCTATAGCCTGGACAAGGAAATGGGCATGCAGGTCATGGAGGGGTTGTTCCAGGACGAATCAGTGCGCATGGCCTCCATCGGCCATCCCAACGAAACCATGCTCGCGGAGAAATCCCGGCCATTGCAGGAGTCGAGCACGCGCTGGTTGACCGACCTGATCCTCGGCCAGGAGCGCACCTTCAACACACAACTGGTCGGCCGTGGTCCCTACAGCGAATATTACGGCGACCTGAGCATCACCCTCGACACGGCGTCCTACGGCGCAGGTTTCCTGGTCAATTCGGTAATCATCTTTATTTCCGGGGTTCTGCGCGCCCTGGCCATGGGCCTGGTGCTGTACCTGGTCTATCACTGGATGTTGACCAAGCCGCTGTCGAAGATCATTGAACACCTTACCCAGATCAATCCCGACCGCCCCAGCCAGCACCAGTTGCCGTTGATCAAGGGCCACGAGCGCAACGAACTGGGCGTGTGGGTCAATACCGCCAACCAGTTGCTGGCATCGATCGAGCGCAACACACACTTGCGTCACGAGGCCGAAAACAGCCTGCAGCGCATGGCCCAGTACGATTTCCTGACCGGCCTGCCCAATCGCCAGCAACTGCAACAGCAACTGGACAAGATCCTGGTCGATGCCGGTCGCCTGCAGCGCCGGGTCGCGGTGCTGTGCGTCGGCCTTGACGACTTCAAGGGGATCAACGAGCAATTCAGTTACCAGGCCGGCGATCAATTGCTGCTGGCCCTGGCCGATCGTCTGCGCGCCCACAGTGGACGGCTCGGCGCCCTGGCGCGCCTGGGCGGCGATCAGTTCGCCCTGGTCCAGGCCGATATCGAGCAACCGTACGAAGCGGCGGAACTGGCCCAGAGCATTCTCGACGACCTGGAAGCCCCCTTCGCCCTCGACCACCAGGAAATCCGCCTGCGCGCCACCATCGGCATCACCTTGTTCCCGGAAGACGGCGACAGCACCGAGAAGCTGCTGCAAAAAGCCGAGCAGACCATGACCCTGGCCAAGACCCGCTCGCGCAACCGCTACCAGTTCTACATCGCCAGCGTCGACAGCGAAATGCGCCGCCGCCGCGAGCTGGAAAAAGACCTGCGCGAAGCCCTGCCGCGCAATCAGCTGTACCTGGTCTACCAGCCACAGATCAGCTATCGCGACCACCGTGTGGTCGGTGTCGAAGCGTTGCTGCGCTGGCAGCATCCGGAACTGGGCATGGTCCCGCCGGACCAGTTCATCCCCCTCGCCGAGCAGAACGGCAACATCATTGCCATCGGCGAATGGGTGCTCGACCAGGCCTGTCGGCAACTGCGCGAATGGCACGACCAGGGCTTCAGCGAATTGCGCATGGCGGTCAACCTGTCGACCGTGCAACTGCACCACAATGAACTGCCGCGGGTGGTCAACAACCTGCTGCAAATCTATCGTCTGCCGCCGCGCAGCCTGGAGCTGGAGGTGACCGAAACCGGCCTGATGGAAGACATCAGCACCGCCGCCCAGCACCTGCTGAGCCTGCGTCGGTCCGGTGCGCTGATCGCCATTGACGACTTCGGTACCGGCTATTCCTCGCTCAGTTACCTGAAATCACTGCCGCTGGACAAGATCAAGATCGACAAGAGCTTTGTCCAGGACCTGCTCGATGACGACGACGATGCGACCATCGTTCGCGCCATCATCCAGCTGGGCAAGAGCCTGGGCATGCAGGTTATCGCCGAAGGCGTGGAAACCGCAGAGCAGGAGGCCTACATCATCGCCCAGGGCTGTCATGAAGGTCAGGGCTACCACTACAGCAAACCGCTACCGGCGCGCGAGCTGACGGTGTTCCTCAAGCAAGCGCAACGCAATCAGGTTTCGATTCTCTAAACCCCTGAAGACATTGAACCAAGCGGCGAAAACACGCATTTGAATATTTACGTGACTGCCTCTTTACACAAAATGCAAATCTTTCGCATTATGTTGCAGCTTTGCGTACCCCGGTACGCCTGTCCAACCTCTCGACGCAGGAATTCACCATGATTCGTATGCCTCTGGCCACCGCCAGTCTGTTGGCCATTGCCATCTCTCTCGCCGGTTGCGGCGACGACAAGGACAAGGCCGCCGCACCGCAAGCCCAGGCCCCGGCTACCAGCGCAGCAGCCCCGGCTGCGGCAGGCGCCGTCGACGAGGCCGCTGCCAAGGCGGTGGTCAAGCATTACGCCGACATGGTTCACGCCGTCTACAGCGACTCGCTGAGCACCGCCAAGACCCTGCAGACCGCTATCGACGCGTTCCTCGCCAAACCCAACGACGAAACCCTGAAAGCCGCCAAGGCTGCCTGGGTGGCCTCTCGCGTACCTTACCTGCAGAGCGAAGTGTTCCGTTTCGGCAATACCATCGTCGACGACTGGGAAGGTCAGGTGAACGCCTGGCCGCTGGACGAAGGCCTGATCGACTACGTCGACGCCAGCTACGAGCACGCCCTGGGCAACCCGGGTGCTTCGGCCAACATCATCGCCAACACCGAGATCCAGGTCGGCGAAGACAAGATCGACGTCAAGGAAATCACCCCGGAAAAACTCGCCAGCCTGAATGAGCTGGGCGGTTCCGAAGCCAACGTCGCCACCGGCTACCACGCCATCGAATTCCTGCTCTGGGGCCAGGACCTCAACGGCACCGGCCCAGGCGCTGGCGCCCGTCCGGCCTCCGACTACCTGGAAGGCAAAGGCGCCACTGGCGGTCACAACGAACGTCGCCGCGCCTACCTCAAGGCTGTGACCCAGTTGCTGGTCAAAGACCTCGAAGACATGGTCGGCAACTGGGCACCAAACGTCGCCACCAACTATCGCGCCACGCTTGAAGCCGAGCCTGTGACCGATGGCCTGCGCAAAATGCTGTTCGGCATGGGCAGCCTGTCGCTGGGTGAACTGGCGGGTGAGCGCATGAAGGTTTCCCTGGAAGCCAACTCGCCTGAAGACGAGCACGACTGCTTCAGCGACAACACCCACTACTCGCACTTCTACGACGCCAAGGGCATCCGCAACGTCTACCTCGGCGAGTACACCCGTCCTGACGGTACCAAGCTGACCGGCCCGAGCCTGTCGTCGCTGGTGGCCAAGATCGATCCGGCCACCGACGCAACCCTCAAGGCCGACCTTGAAGCCACTGAAGCGAAGATCCAGGTCATTGTCGACCACGCGCTCAAGGGCGAGCACTACGACCAGCTGATCGCTGCCGACAACACCGCCGGCAACCAGATCGTCCGCGACGCCATCGCTTCGCTGGTCAAGCAGACCGGCGCAATCGAACAGGCTGCCGGCAAGCTGGGTATTGCCAACCTCAACCCGGATACTGCTGATCACGAATTCTGATTCAGCGGCTGGGCCAAAAAAGGCGACCTGCGGGTCGCCTTTTTTTATGCGTCAATTTATCGCGGGGCCAGCAGCCGCAAACAGATTTCATCTAGCAAACGCAAATCCCTCTTATTCCATGATCCTGAGCCTGCTAAGCTTGCACGCCGGTTTTTTGCTCAAGCTCAGGATTCTTGATGTCTTCGTTGCTGCTCCGTCTCAGCCCCTTGCTTCTGGCCATGACCCTGGTCGCCTGTGACGACGCCCCGCGTTTCACCCAGGCCGAACCTGGCGAAGCCTTCGCCGGTGGCAAGACGACGGTCAACAAGCGCGACCAGAACGCCTATTCCATGCCCTCGGCCAACCTCGCGCCGAGCCGCCGCCTGGACTTCAGTGTCGGCAACAGTTTCTTTCGCAATCCTTGGGTGATCGCCCCGGCGACCACCACAGCCCGCGATGGCCTGGGGCCGCTGTTCAACGCCAACGCCTGCCAGAACTGTCATATCAAGGATGGCCGTGGCCATCCGCCCGGCCCCAGCGCCAAACATGCCGTGTCGATGATCGTGCGCCTGTCGATTCCTGACCAACCGCACTACGCCAAAGTCATCGAGCAACTGGGCATCGTGCCCGAGCCGGTCTATGGCGGTCAGTTCCAGGACATGGCCGTACCCGGCGTCACCCCCGAAGGCAAAGTCCGTGTCGAGTACACGCCGGTGCCGGTGACCTTCAAGGACGGCACCCAGGTCGAGCTGCGCCAGCCAACGCTGCAGATCAGCCAGCTCGGTTACGGTCCGATGCACCCCGATACACGTTTCTCCGCCCGTGTTGCCCCGCCGATGATCGGCCTGGGCCTGCTTGAAGCCATCCCCGAAGCGGCGATTCTGGCCAATGCCGATCCCGACGACCGCAACGGCGACGGCATCCGTGGCCGGCCCAACCAGGTCTGGGACGATGCCCTGGGCAAGACCGTCCTTGGCCGTTTCGGCTGGAAGGCCGGGCAACCGAACATCAACCAGCAGAACGTGCATGCGTTTTCCGGCGATATGGGCCTGACCAGCAGCCTGCGGCCGCTGGACGACTGCACCCCGGCACAGGTTGACTGTCTGAAAGCCCCCAATGGCAACGGTGCCAATGGCGAGCAAGAAGTCAGCGACAACATTGCCCGCCTGGTGCTGTTCTACGCCCGCAACCTGGCGGTACCGATCCGCCAGGACGTCGACTCGCCCCAGGTGCTGGCCGGCAAGAACCTGTTCCACCAGGCCGGCTGCCAGAGCTGCCATACCCCAAGCTTCACCACGGCCGCCGACGCTGCCGAGCCGGAGCTGGCCAACCAGCTGATCCGCCCGTACAGCGACTTGCTGTTGCACGACATGGGCCCGGGCCTTGCCGACAACCGCAGCGAGTTCGCCGCCAGCGGCCAGGACTGGCGCACTCCACCGCTGTGGGGCATCGGCCTGGCCCAGACCGTCAGCGCCCAAGCCGGATTCCTTCACGATGGCCGCGCCCGCAACCTGCTTGAAGCCGTGCTCTGGCACGGTGGCGAAGCCGAAGCGGCCAGGCAGCACGTCTTGACCTTCAATGCCGAGCAACGCACCGCGTTGCTGGCGTTCCTGAATTCACTTTAAGAGAGAGGAGCCGGGCATGTTCCGTCCTAAACTGTTGTTCACCAGCCTTGCCGCCCTCGCCCTCGGCGCCTGCTCGCCGCAGGACCCGCAGGCAGTGACCTCCGCCGCCATTGCCAAGCAGGTGATCCTGCCGACCTACAGCCGCTGGGTCGAAGCCGACCGCCAACTGGCCGTCAGCGCCCTGGCCTACTGCGAAGGCAAGGCCGACCTGGCAACCGCCCGCGCCGATTTCCTGCATGCACAAAAAGCCTGGGCCGAACTGCAACCGCTGCTGATCGGCCCGCTGGCTGAAGGCAACCGCGCCTGGCAGGTACAGTTCTGGCCAGACAAGAAGAACCTGGTCGGCCGTCAGGTCGAACAACTGGTCAGCGCCGACAAGCCGATCGATGCCGCGAGCCTGGCCAAGTCCAGCGTGGTAGTGCGCGGTCTGTCCGCCTACGAGTACATCCTCTTCGACAGCAAGCCAGACGTCGCCAGCGCTGAACAGAAAGCCCGTTACTGCCCACTGCTGGTGGCCATCGGCGAGCACCAGAAAGCCCTGGCCGAAGACATCCTCAAAGGCTGGAACAACACCGACGGCATGCTTGCGCAGATGACCAAGTTCCCCAACCAGCGCTACGCCGACTCCCACGAGGCGATCGCCGATTTGCTGCGGGCCCAGGTCACTGCCCTCGATACCCTGAAGAAAAAACTTGGCGCCCCCATGGGCCGCCTGAGCAAAGGTATCCCGCAGCCGCTGCAGGCCGAAGCCTGGCGTAGCCATTCCTCGCTGAAAAGCCTGGAAGCCAGCCTGACCGCAGCGCAAACCGTCTGGGTCGGTGTCGACAACCAGGGCCTGCGCGGCCTGCTGGGCAAAGACCAGAAAGCCCTGGCCGACAAGATCGATGCCGCCTACGCCAATGCCCTCAAGCTGCTGAGCGCCAATCAGAAGCCGCTGGGCGAACTGCTCGATGACGAAGCCGGACGCCAGCAGCTCAACGACATCTACGACAGCCTCAACGTCGTCCACCGCCTGCACGAAGGCGAGCTGGCCAAGGCGCTGGGCATTCAGCTGGGCTTCAATGCCAACGACGGTGACTGATCATGTTGCGACGCCAGGCTCTCAAATTCGGTAGCGTCCTGCTCAGCGCCCTGACCCTGGGCGGCTGGACCCTGTTCCGCGGCAAAGACAGCGGCCCCCTGCTGCTTTCGGCGCGCGACGACGGCGATGGCAAACACTACGCCGTCGGCTATCGCCTGGACGGCACCCAGGTGTTCGCCACCGAAGTGGCCCAGCGTTGCCACGACATCATCAACCACCCCGAGCAGCCGCTTGCCCTGTTCGTTGCCCGGCGTCCCGGTACCGAGAGTTACCTGATCGACCTGCGCGATGGTCGTTTGCTGCAGACCATCGCCTCGCAGCCGAACCGGCACTTCTATGGTCACGCGGTGATCCACAAGAGCGGCGAATGGCTGTACGCCACCGAGAACGACACCACCGATCCCGGCCGTGGCGTACTCGGTGTGTACCGCTTCGATGGCGAGCGCCTGGTTCATAGCGGCGAGATTTCCACCCACGGCATCGGTCCGCATCAGGTGTCGTGGATGCCGGATGGCGAAACCCTGGTGGTCGCCAATGGCGGCATTCGCACCGAGGCCGAGAGTCGCGTCGAGATGAACCTCGATGCCATGCAGCCAAGCCTGGTGCTGATGCAGCGCGACGGTACGCTGCTGAGCAAAGAGGTGTTGCCGCAGCAGATGAACAGCGTGCGCCACCTGGCGATTGCCAGCGATGGCACCATCGTCGCCGGGCAACAGTTCATGGGCAGCGGTGATGAAACCGCCGAACTGTTGGCGATCAAGCGGCCCGGCCAGGCTTTCCAGGCCTTCCCGGTGCCCGAACAGCAATTGCAGTCGATGGCCAACTACACCGCCAGCGTGGCCATTCATAGCGAATTGCGCCTGGTCGCCCTGACCGCGCCACGGGCCAATCGTCTGTTCATCTGGGATCTGGATAGCGCGCAAGTGCGCCTGGATGCACCGATGCCTGACTGCGCCGGCGTCGGTGCGGTGGCCGATGGTTTTGTCGTCACCTCCGGCCAGGGTCGTTGCCGTCTCTATGATTGCCGCAACAGCGAATTGATCGGCCAACCGCTACAACTGCCCTCCGGTCTGTGGGACAACCACCTGCACCTGGCCTGACGGCCTCACCTGATAAATAGCCGGGAACACAGGGTTCCCTGGCCCGGTCAAACGAGTAATATTCGGCTACAGCGCACGTGGGCAGGATCGCCCGCAGTCGTGCCAAACGAACAATAAATCGTATCCAAGGAACTGGACTATGCTGCGCCGGCGCATGCTCATCATGTTAGGTGTTGTTTTGCTGCTCGTGCTGATTCTGGGGGGCTACAAGGCGTTCTCCATCTATCAGCAGGTCCAGATGTTCTCGGCCCCCAAGCCACCGATTGCCGTGGCCGCAGCCGAGTCCAGCGAGCGCGCCTGGCAAAATCGCCTGCCTGCAGTCGGCAGTCTCACGGCCTTGCAGGGCGTCGACCTGCGGCTGGAAACCGACGGTACGGTGAAAACCCTGCAGTTCGAGTCCGGGCAGAAGGTCAGCAAGGGCCAACCGCTGCTGCAACTGGACAGCGATGTCGAGACCGCCTTGCTCGGTACCGCCCTGGCCGACCTCGGCCTTGCCCAGGTGGACTTCAATCGCGGCAGCCAGCTGGTCGGCAGCCAGGCGATTTCGCGTGGCGAGTTCGACCGTCTGAACGCGCAATACAAGCGTAACAAGGCGGTGGTCGATCAGCTCAAGGCCGCCCTGGCCAAGAAGAGCATCAGCGCGCCCTTCAGTGGCACCATCGGCATCCGTCAGGTGGACGTCGGCGACTACTTGGCCAGCGGCACGGTGATCGCTACCCTGCAGGACCTGAGCAGCCTGTATGTCGACTTCTTTGTCGCCGAACAGGCAGTGCCCAAGCTGAGCATCGGCCAGCAGGTGCTGGTCAGTGTCGCCGCCTATCCGCAACAGACCTTCCCCGGCACCATCAGCGCCATCAACCCCAAAGTCGAAGACAGCACCCGCAACGTACAGGTACGCGCCACCCTGGCCAATCCTGATGGCAAGCTGTTGCCGGGGATGTTCAGCAGCTTGCAGATCCTGCTGCCAAGCCCGCAACCCCAGGTGGTGGTGCCAGAAAGTGCGGTGACCTACACCCTTTACGGCAACTCGGTGTACGTCGCCGTGCCGAAAAAGACCGAAGACGGCCAGATAATGAAAAACGCCGAGGGTCAGCCGGAGCTGATCGCCGAACGCCGTTTTGTCGACACCGGCGAGCGCCGCGATGGCCTGGTGGTGATCAGCAAGGGACTCAAGGCCGGTGAGCAGGTGGTGACCGCAGGGCAGCTGAAACTGACCCAGGGTGCGTCAATCAGCATCAGCCCGGACAAGACCCTGCAAGCCCCAGAGAACAACCACCAGTCGCGCGCCAACTGATCGAGGATGCGTCATGGCCTTTACCGATCCGTTCATCCGCCGCCCGGTGCTGGCCAGCGTGGTCAGCCTGTTGATCGTGCTGCTGGGCTTCCAGGCCTGGAGCAAACTGCCGATCCGTCAGTATCCGCAGATGGAAAACGCCCTGATCACGGTAACCACCGCCTACCCCGGGGCCAACGCCGAAACCATCCAGGGCTACATCACCCAACCCATGCAGCAGAGCCTGGCGAGTGCCGAAGGCATCGACTACATGACCTCGGTGAGCCGGCAGAATTTTTCCGTGATCTCGATCTATGCGCGGATCGGTGCCGACAGCGACCGGCTGTTCACCGAACTGCTGGCCAAGGCCAACGAGGTCAAGAACAAGCTGCCGCAAGATGCCGAAGACCCGGTGCTGAGCAAAGAAGCCGCCGACGCTTCGGCGCTGATGTACATCAGCTTCTACAGCAGTGAATTGAGCAATCCGCAGATCACTGACTACCTGTCGCGGGTGATCCAGCCCAAACTGGCCACCCTGCCCGGCATGGCCGAAGCGGAGATCCTCGGCAACCAGCTGTTTGCCATGCGCCTGTGGATCGACCCGGTGAAACTCGCCGGCTACGGCCTGAGCGCCAATGAGGTGACCGACGCGGTACGCCGCTACAACTTCCTTTCGGCCGCCGGCGAGGTCAAGGGCGAGTACATCGTCACCAGCATCAACGCCACCACCGAACTGAAATCCGCCGAGGCCTTCGCCAACATCCCGCTAAAGACCAGCGGCGACAGCCGGGTGCTGCTTGGCGACGTGGCACGGGTCGAGATGGGCGCGGAAAACTACGACACCGTCAGTTCCTTCGATGGCACCCCTTCGGTCTACATCGGTATCAAGGCCACGCCCGGCGCCAACCCGCTGGATGTGATCAAGGAGGTGCGCAAGCTGCTGCCCGACCTGCGAAGCCAGCTGCCGCCCAACCTCAAGGCCTCGATCGCCTACGACGCCACCTTGTTTATCCAGGCGTCGATCGATGAGGTGGTGAAGACCCTGGTCGAAGCGGTGTTGATCGTCATCGTCGTGGTCTTCCTGTTCCTCGGCGCCTTGCGTTCGGTACTGATCCCGGTGATCACCATTCCGCTGTCGATGATCGGCGTACTGTTTTTCATGCAACTGATGGGCTACTCGCTCAATCTGTTGACCTTGCTGGCGATGGTCCTGGCCATCGGCCTGGTGGTGGACGATGCCATCGTCGTGGTGGAAAACATCCACCGCCATATCGAAGAAGGCAAGACGCCGTTCGACGCGGCGCTGGAAGGCGCCAGGGAGATCGCCATGCCGGTGGTGTCGATGACCATCACCCTGGCCGCGGTGTATGCCCCCATCGGCTTTCTCGAGGGCCTGACCGGCGCGCTGTTCAAGGAGTTCGCCCTGACCCTGGCCGGCGCGGTAATCATTTCCGGCATCGTCGCCCTGACCCTGTCACCGATGATGTGCGCCCTGCTTTTGCGCCATGACGCTAACCCCAGCGGCCTGGCCCATCGCCTCGACATGCTGTTCGAAGGCCTCAAGGTGCGCTACCAGAAACTCTTGCACGGCACCCTCAACACCCGGCCGGTGGTGCTGGTGTTCGCGGTGATCGTGCTGTGCCTGATCCCGGTGTTCCTGATGTTCACCAAGAGCGAACTGGCTCCGGATGAAGATCAGGGCGTGATTTTCATGATGGCCACGGCGCCACAGCCGACCAACCTTGACTACCTGAGCGCCTACACCGACGAGTTCGTTGACATCTTCAAGGCGTTTCCCGAGTACTACTCCTCGTTCCAGATCAACGGTTTCAACGGCGTGCAGTCGGGTATCGGCGGCTTCCTGCTCAAGCCTTGGAGCGAGCGTGAGCGCACCCAGATGGAACTGCTGCCGCTGGTGCAAAGCAAACTCGAAGGCATCGCCGGCCTGCAGATCTTCGGCTTCAACCTGCCCTCATTGCCGGGCACCGGTGAGGGCCTGCCGTTCCAGTTCGTGATCAACACCGCCAACGACTACGCGTCCCTGCTGGAAGTGGCCGAACGGGTCAAGGAACGCGCCCAGGCCTCAGGCAAGTTTGCCTTCCTCGACATTGACCTGGCCTTCGACAAACCCGAGGTGGTGGTCGACATCGATCGGGCCAAGGCTGCGCAGATGGGGGTGTCCATGGATGCCCTCGGTGGCACCCTGGCGACCCTGCTCGGCGAAGCGGAAATCAACCGTTTCACTATCGAAGGCCGCAGTTACAAAGTCATTGCCCAGGTCGAACGACCGTATCGCGACAACCCCGACTGGCTGAGCAATTACTACGTGAAAAACCAGCAAGGGCAGATGCTGCCGCTGGCGACCCTGATCACCATCAGCGACCGCGCCAGGCCGCGTCAGCTCAACCAGTTCCAGCAACTGAACGCCGCCATGATCCAGGGTGTGCCAATGGTCAGCATGGGCGAGGCGCTGGAGACCGTGCGCAACATCGCCCGCGAGGAAGCGCCACAAGGCTACGCCTTCGACTATGCCGGTGTCGCGCGGCAGTTCGTCCAGGAGGGCAGTGCGCTATGGGTGACCTTCGGCCTGGCCCTGGCGATCATCTTCCTGGTGCTGGCAGCGCAGTTCGAGAGTTTTCGCGACCCACTGGTGATCCTGGTGACCGTGCCGCTGTCGATCTGCGGGGCGCTGATTCCGCTGTTCCTCGGTATTTCGAGCATGAACATCTACACCCAGGTTGGCCTGGTGACGCTGATTGGCCTGATCAGCAAGCACGGCATTCTTGTTGTCGAATTCGCCAATCAGTTGCGCCTGCAAAAGGGCTTGAGCGCCCGCGAGGCGGTGGAAGAAGCCGCTGCGATCCGCCTGCGCCCGGTGTTGATGACCACGGCGGCGATGGTGTTCGGCATGGTACCGCTGATTCTGGCCAGCGGCGCCGGGGCGGTGAGTCGCTTTGACATCGGTACGGTGATTGCCACCGGCATGTCGGTGGGCACCCTGTTCACCCTGTTCGTTCTGCCGTGTGTCTATACCCTGCTGGCGCGGGCTGATGTGCCTCAGGTGCAAACACAAACGATCTGATCGCGGATAAACAAAAAGGCCTCGTCACTGACGAGGCCTTTCCGTTCATACCGTTGATGCATCAACCCGGCGCACGCCCACCCTGACTGAGACCGAACAGCAGCAACAGCAGGTCATGGTCCGGCTTGGCCTCCACCTGCGGTTTGATCAGCCGTGGCAGCGGGCACTGTGCAGCGTTGGCGGCATGGCTCAACACCTCTGGCCCGGGCTCTTCCCAAGCCGCCACAGCAGCAGTGGCCGCCGCCAGGGCAGCCACCAGAAACAAACCTCGAGCGATTTCTAGTTTCATTGCTCTAAACCTTTGACAGCGCTGCCAAACGCCATCTGGTAAAAATACAGCAGCTTTTGCCACTCTGCGTCGTTGAATGACGAGTGGCGGCGCAATTGCTTCAGGTCATTGGCTGCAGCGCGCTGACAGCTGATGCGGCGGCGGCACTTTTCCAGGTCCAGCAGCGCTACTTCGGCTCGCGCTTCGTCGCCTTCACCGATCACCTTGATGAACACATGCTTGCCGTACAGGCAGCCATGCTGCCAATGGCCACGGTGCATACGCGCCAGGTTCTCGGCCAGGTCCTGCAGCATGCGCTCATGCAGGGCCGGGCTGTAACGCTCGCGCGCACCGTTGGCGTACCAGTTGTCGCAATCCTCGAAGCCGTCCAGGGCCTCGCTGACCAGCAGGGCGCGCCACTGATGCTCGGCATCACGCTCGACCCCGCAATAAACGATATGCGGCACCCGCACGCCCAATTGCTCGAAGCTGTTGAGCGCATCATATTCACGCAACACGGTCGGGCGGCCGAACGGGTGCATCAAACTGCGGTAGATATGGCCAATCTGACGTTTGGAATACAGCACCTGACCATTTTCACCGCTCAGCCGCTGTACCCCGCTTTCCCCACCCCGGCGCTGGTTGGGAGCTTCGACCCACTCACCCTGCTGTTGCCAGAAGTGGTCGAACCGGTTGTTCCCCGTCATTGTTCCTGAGCGCTCTACCGCCATGCCCTGCTACCCCTTACGCAATACGTATACTCGCCACATGGCATAGAACGGTAAAAAGTCCAATCGTTCCTGAATGCGGAAACCGGCAGCCTGAAATTCTTCTTCGACCGTAGCAACCGGTAACACAAAACGGTTCTGATAACTGCCCTTTCCGGTCTCAGCGTAACGACGCTGTTCCAGCTTTTTCCGGCGCCAGGCTTTGAAGTTGCCGTCGACCCACAACGACAAAATCACACTGTCGCGGGTAACGCGTTGAAATTCAGAGAGAATTTCTTTGCGGTGGGCGGCCTCACCAATGTGATGCATCAGTCGCATACAGAAAATGCTATCGACCGAGTTATCCGGCAAGTCGATAGCGAAGGCTGAGGTTTGCAAGGTCCGTACCCGCTCGACGATATGCGCAGGTTGAGACTTGGTGGCAGTTTCCAGCATGGCCTCGGAGTTGTCCGCCCCGATGATCACCCGATTGGGCTTTTCCGCCAGCATCGGCCAGAAGCGACCGGCACCACACGGCAAGTCGAGTACCAGACCAGGCTCGCCGGCCAACGCCAGGGCACGCCGGGCCAGTTGTTCATCACGTTGATGAGACAAGCGCCGAGCCAGGCCGTCTTGATGCTTGAGGAAGTACTCCTGGGCATGCTGCTGGTCGTACTTTTCGGAAAATTCGAGTTTGATGGGGCTACGCATGGTGCATCTCCTGACTCCAATTTACCCACCATAAGCAGGCAAGCGTTGGCGTCAGGTCATGCGCATGTGAAAAATTCGTTAGCCGCCCCGATAAAAGTTACAAAATATTTCACTACTGCTCGAGCGGACGTTCCAGAGCACCGTTCAGGTCAACACGAAAGCGGCAGCCATGGGGCACCATCGCGGTCAGGCTAACGGCCCAGTTCTGGTCATCGCAAATCCGTTGCACCAGCGAAAGGCCCAGGCCAAGTCCCTCCCCGCGCCGCTCATCGCCGCGAACAAACGGCCGGAACATCGCTTCACGCTGCTCCTCGGGAATACCCACGCCACTGTCCTCGACCGTAAAACCCGCAGGCTCCAGGGTCAGGCGGATAAAGCCATAGTCCGTGTAATGCGCGGCATTGCGCAGCAGATTACCCATTACCGCCTGCAGGAAGGTGGCGTTGTACAACGTCGGTAATCCCCCCTTGGCGTCATAAAGCAGCGTCAGACCTTTCTGCTCGATGGTGTCGCGCCAGACACCGACCAGATCATCCGCCACCTCCTTGAGGCTCGCCTGCGAGGCCACCGCGCCTTCATCGCGCTGGGCCCTGGCCAGCATCAGGAAGGTTTTCACCAGTTCCTGCATCTCTTCCGTGGCCCTGGCGATCCGCTCGACCTGCGAGCGCGCGCGCGGGTCGATGTTCGGGTTGACCAGCAACAGCTCGCAGGAGCTGGCCAGTACCATCAAGGGCGTCCGCAATTCGTGGCTGACATCGCTGGTGAACAGGCGCTCACGCGTCAAGGCATCGCGCAAACGTCCCAGGGTATCGTCAAAGGCCATGGCCAGCTGACCCACCTCGTCGGCAGCGTAATCCGGTGCCAGTGGCGGCGCCAGGCCGAGCAACTGGTCGCGATGACGCACCTGTTGCGCCAAGCGGATCACCGGTGCCATTACCCGACGCGCCAGGACCCAGCCGAGGAACACGGCCAGGGCCAGGCTGAGCACAAAGCCCACCACGACCACGGCAAACAGCACCCGCTCACGTTCTTCGAAATCACTCTGGTCTTGCAGCAGGACATAACGCCGACCGTCCACCACTTCGACCATGGCGTGATAGGACAATTGTTCGCGGAATACTTCATGAAAACCCGGGTTAAGGTGACGCAAGTCCTTGGGCAGTTCAAAGTCGTCACGTCCGCCGCTGTAGTAGAACAGCTGGTCCGGTCGCGGACGGTGGCTCCAGTCATTGACGCTGTCCATGCGCAGCAGGCGCTGCAGGTCTCCTCCCAGCACAGCCGAGATCAAGCGCTCTTCAACCAGATGCACGGTGGCCACAATGCCGAAGGCGAAGGCGCCAGCCACCAGCGCACTCATCAAGGCAAAGGCGATGATGATCCGCTGGGCAAGGCTTTGCTTAAACTCCATCACGGCCCTCGGCAAGGCGGTAGCCGACGCCGTGGACGGTATGTAGCAGGGCCTTTTCGAACGGCTTGTCGATCACCTGACGCAGTTGATGAACGTGGCTGCGCAGACTGTCGCTGTCCGGGCAGTCATCCCCCCAGAGCGCCTCTTCCAGCACTTCACGGCGCAGTACATGGGGGCTCTTCTGCATCAGCACCGCCAGCAGTTTCAAACCCACAGGGTTGAGCTTGAGCAGTTTGCCGTCGCGGGTGACTTCCAGGGTATCGAGGTCATACACCAGATCGCTGACCTGCAAGGTCCGCCGGCCACCGCCCTGGGCCCGACGCAGTACCGCTTCGATACGCGCAGCCAGCTCCGACAGGGCAAAAGGCTTGAGCAGGTAGTCATCGGCGCCCGAACGAAAGCCTTGCAGGCGGTCATCGAGCTGATCGCGGGCAGTGAGCATGATCACCGGGGTGTCTCGCCGGGCGTCTTCGCGCAGACGCTTGCACAGGGTGTAGCCATCGATCCCCGGCAGCATGATGTCGAGCACGATCAGGTCGTAGTGTTCAGTGGCGGCCAGGTGCAATCCCGACAGTCCATCCTGGGCACAATCGACCGTATAGCCTTTGAGGCCCAGGTAGTCGGCCAGATTGGCGAGGATATCGCGGTTGTCTTCAACCAGTAGAATTCGCATGGGGGGTTCTCCCGTCCGGGGCATTTGCCTGCTTGGCAGGCGCAGCTTACGGCCATCGGTCACGCACGGCTAGGTCGGCGCGACTTTATTGCAGGCTAACGTTTTTTTCACTCAGTCTTCACGGACAGGTTATAGCCGCTACCCGAGAATTGCCGGTTGGGACTGTCCCTTCGACCTGCCTGGACCTGCCATGCCGCTAACTGCCCCTTCTCGCCCGCTCAACCTGTGGATTGCCCTCGGCATCCCCGCAGCCGCCGCACTGACACTCATCCTGCTGGAACTGACCTCACTGGACATGGACCTGGCCAAGCTGGCGTTCGACCCGGTTGCCGGCCAGTTCATCGGTCGGCATAGCTACTTCCTCGAAGACATCCTGCATGACCGCGCCAAACAAGTGGTGATCGCCCTCAGCGTAGGAGCCATTGTGGCCTTCATCGGCAGTTTCTTCTGGCAGCGCCTCAAAGGCTGGCGTCGGGAGCTGGGCTATCTGGTCCTGGCCATGGGCTTGTCGACCAGTTTCGTCACCCCGGTCAAAGCGGTTACCGCCGTGCAGTGCCCCTGGAGCCTGAAGGAGTTCGGTGGCAAGGAAACCTACAGCGAACTGCTCAGCCCTCGCCCGGCCACCGATAAACCAGGTCGTTGCTGGCCGGGCGGCCATGCAGCCACCGGTTTCACCCTGTTTGCGTTGTTCTTCGCCCTGCGTGACCGCCGCCCACGCCTGGCCCGTGCCACCCTGCTGTTCGCGTTTGCTCTGGGCACTGTGTTTTCGATAGGACGCATGCTGCAAGGCGCGCACTTTTTCTCGCACAACGTGTGGACCGCGGTGTTCTGCTGGCTGATCAGTTTAGGCTGCTATTACTGGGTGCTGTATCGCAAACCTGTGACGGTGGGAGCGGGCTTGCCCCGCGATGCGCTAGTGACTGAAAGCCGGTAATCGCGGGGCAAGTCGAATCGTCGCACCACCGGGGATGCTCCGAAAAGGCAGGCACAAAAAAGCCCCGCATAGAGCGGGGCTTTTTCTCAAGCGGGTAAGGCTGGCTTACATCATGCCGCCCATGCCGCCCATACCACCCATGCCGCCCATGTCTGGCATACCGCCGCCAGCAGAAGCTTCAACAGGTGCATCAGCAACCATGGCTTCGGTAGTGATCATCAGACCACCGATCGAAGCGGCAGCTTGCAGTGCCGAACGGGTTACTTTGGCTGGGTCCAGGATACCCATTTCGATCATGTCGCCGTACTCACCGGTAGCAGCGTTGTAACCGAAGTTGCCCGAACCTTGCTTGACCTTGTCGACCACTACGCTTGGCTCGTCGCCGGCGTTGGCAACGATCTGGCGCAGCGGCGCTTCAACAGCGCGACGCAGCAGCTGGATACCGACGTTCTGGTCTTCGTTGTCGCCTTTGAGCTCGGAGATGGCCTGCAGCGAGCGAACCAGCGCAACACCACCGCCAGGCACCACGCCTTCTTCAACGGCTGCACGGGTAGCGTGCAGGGCGTCTTCAACGCGGGCTTTCTTCTCTTTCATTTCGACTTCGGTGCCAGCACCGACCTTGATCACGGCAACACCGCCAGCCAGTTTGGCCAGACGCTCTTGCAGTTTTTCACGGTCGTAGTCCGAGGAAGTCTCGGCAACCTGAGTGCGGATCTGGGCGATACGCGCTTCGATGTCGCCTTGTACACCAGCGCCGTCGACGATGATGGTGTTTTCCTTGGACAGGGTCACGCGCTTGGCGTTACCCAGGTGCTCCAGGGTAGCGGACTCCAGGCTCAGGCCGATTTCTTCGGAGATCACGGTACCGCCGGTCAGGACAGCGATGTCCTGCAGCATGGCCTTGCGGCGGTCGCCGAAGCCAGGTGCCTTGACCGCAGCAACCTTGACGATGCCGCGCATGTTGTTGACCACCAGGGTAGCCAGCGCTTCGCCTTCAACGTCTTCAGCGACGATCAGCAGCGGACGACCGGCCTTGGCAACGGCTTCCAGAACTGGCAGCAGTTCGCGGATGTTGGAGATCTTCTTGTCAACCAGCAGCAGCAGTGGGCCATCCAGCTCGGCAACCATGGTGTCTGGCTTGTTGACGAAGTAAGGGGACAGGTAGCCACGGTCGAACTGCATGCCTTCTACGACCGACAGTTCGTTTTCCAGGCCCGAGCCTTCTTCAACGGTGATCACGCCTTCTTTACCGACTTTTTCCATGGCTTCGGCGATGATGTCACCGATGGAGTTGTCGGAGTTGGCGGAGATGGTGCCTACCTGAGCGATGGCCTTGGAATCGGCGCATGGCTTGGACAGGGACTTCAGCTCTTTGACGATGGCGATGGTGGCTTTGTCGATACCACGCTTGAGGTCCATCGGGTTCATGCCGGCAGCAACGGCTTTCAGGCCTTCGCTGACGATGGCCTGAGCCAGAACGGTGGCGGTGGTGGTGCCGTCGCCAGCTTCGTCGTTGGCCTTGGAGGCAACGTCTTTGAGCAGCTGGGCGCCCATGTTTTCGAAGGCGTCTTTGAGTTCGATTTCTTTGGCAACCGACACACCGTCTTTGGTGATGGTCGGAGCGCCGAAGCTCTTGGCCAGAACAACGTTACGGCCTTTCGGGCCCAGGGTGGCTTTTACAGCGTCAGCCAGAACGTTGACACCAACGAGCATTTTCTTGCGGGCGGAGTCGCCGAATTTTACGTCTTTAGCAGCCATGATCGTTTAATCCTTGAATACTTTGGAGTAACGGGAAACCAGCGGAATCAGCCTTCGATAACAGCGAGAATCTCGTTCTCAGCCATTACCAGCAGGTCTTCGCCGTCAACTTTCACAGTGTTGCTGCCCGAGTAAGGGCCGAAAACCACCTTGTCACCCACTTTCACGGCCAGCGCACGCACTTCACCGTTGTCCAGGATGCGACCGGTACCTACAGCGACGACTTCGCCACGGTTAGGTTTTTCAGCGGCCGAACCTGGCAGAACGATACCGCCAGCGGTTTTCGATTCTTCTTCGCTGCGACGGATAACGACGCGGTCATGCAGAGGACGAAGCTTCATTGTCGATCTCTCCTAATTGTGGTTTTCATCGGCCGGTATCGACACCGGCGGGTTGATGCTTGCGGCGTAGCCGCTCGTAGCTCGCGGTGCGAACCACGCATGTAATGTCCGGGGCATTTCCCCGGAAACCTTGCGGTAACCCCTACATGAGGTCGCCAAGATCAATTACAAGGCTTGCTGATGAAAATTTTTAGCAATCCGCCCGCGCAAAGCAGAACGGCCCCATCAGGGACCGTTCAGTCTAGCGCTTGCAGGGTTACAGATTGCGGGGGTCGCGTGGTTCACGGGGATCGTGATGCTCGTACTCGCCCTCGATCACGTTCGGCTGCCGAGGCTGGCCGCCAGGGCTGCCCGGGCGGGTCATGAACGGGTCATCGCCAAACGCCCGCTGGCGCATGGCCTGGGCTTCGGCACGCTCACGCATCTTGCGCCCGAGCAGGCGGCGGGTGAACGGCAGCAGGCAGATCAGGCCGATCACGTCACTGATAAAGCCTGGCAACAGCAGCAGGCCGCCACCGAGGGCCAGCATCAGGCCCTGGAACATGTCCTCCGCGGGCAGTTCGCCACGCTGCAGGCTCTCGCGGGCACGCAGGGCGGTGGCCAGACCGGCCACCCGCACCACCAGCACACCCAGGGCAGAGCCGGCAATGATCAGCAGCAGCGCCGGGAAGAAGCCGATCGCGGTGCTGACCTTGAAGAACACATACAGCTCCAGCACCGGAAAAATCAGAAACAGCAATAGAAAAGCACGCATCAATGGTTCCTCTGCGCAAGATGTCCTTGCAGTACACCTTTAATGGATGCGCTCAATCGCTATTTCAACCCTGAACGCTTTCACGCGCCGGCCATTGATCGGCGCGAGCCAGAAAAACCAGGGCTTCGCGCACTTGTATCGGCGTATTGCAAGGCACTGCGAAGGGCAGCCAGTACACTCCCTGGCCGATGCGCAGGTGCATGCCCTCGCTGTCGATGCCGACCATCTGCGCCGCGGTCCCCTGCGGCAGGCCGCTGAGCTGGACGTAATGCGCGATGGCATTGGCATGGTCGCTGTTCATGTGCTCGATCATGCTCAGCTCGGCCTTGCCGGCAAACGGATTGGCCAGGCTCAGGTGGTCGACCCAATGGATCGCGCCAAAGCCGCCAATATAGCGGTGGCGTACCGGCTTGAGCACCCAGAAGTCGAAATCATGCGCCTTGTGATAATTGCTCGATTCGGGGAAATAGCGGTAGTAGCGCTCGGCGGCGGCTTCGATCTGCGCCGGTTCCTCAAGCTTGTGGGCGTGGGCCAGTACGGTCAGGCGACCCACGGCCTGCACATCTTCCGCGTCACGCTCACCGACCAGCAGCGAGCACTTGGGATCTTTCTGCAGGTTGTGGGTGTGCTGGGCGATGCGGCTGATCAGGATCAGCGGGTTGCCGTCGGCATCCAGGCAGTACGGCACCACCGAACCGAAGGGAAAGCCCGGCATCGACTTGGAATGGGTCGACAGGACTCCACGGTATTCCTTGAGCAGCAGCTCCCGGGCCTGTTGTGCGACTTTAGCGCTCACTGTGTGACTCCCGACGCGAGATCGTTTTGAAGGCTGGCCGCAGGTGAAGCGCGGCCATGAAGGTAACCGTCAAAATAATCATTATCGCCGGTGGTTGCCAGCAGACTTACCAGGTCACGCCAAAGCCTGCGGTGTAACGGGTCTTGTCCAGGTCGCTGTCGTGGGTGCCACTGATGACATCCTTCTCGGCCTTGAGGTTGAGCGAAGCCCATTCGGTGACCTTGTAGCGCAGGCCGACCTCGGCATCCAGGGCATAGTTGGCCACGCCGTCCAGCGGTTTGCCGACTTCACCGTTGGTGAAGAATTCGACCCGCTTGCCGATCAGGTAACGGTTGTAGTCCCACTTCATGGCCAGGGAGTAGAAGTTGTCCTTGCCACCATCGGCATATTCATAGTCGGTACGGTTGACCAGGGAGCCCAGGGAGAAGGCACCCAGCTCATCATCCCAGAACTGGTAACCTGGGCCGGTACCCACGGTGCGCTGGCGGGCCAGGTCTTCGATGTGATCGCGCTTGTACTCGAGACGCCCTTGCCAGAACCACTTTTCGGTGAGGAAGCGGTCCAGCGCGTATTCGGCGCTCCAGTTGTTGGTGGTGGTGACGTCGTCCTTGCTCTCGCGGTTGTATTCGCCTTCGGCCTGGTGGCGCCAGCGGCCATGGCGGGCGGTGGTCTTGAAGTCGATGTCATAGTCATCGCTGTCGGACTCGGCGCGCTTGTAGTCCATGGCCAGGTCGACATTGCCCTTCCACGACAGGTCTTCGATCACAGGCTTGGGCTTCATGATCTGCTGGATGCTGGCCAGCTCGACGGTCTTGGGCGCCTCGCCATTGGCCAGGGTGACCTTGCCATCTTCGGCGGCACTCAGCGATTTGGCTTTCTCGCCGGTGTAGGCGTCCTGCTTGACCAGCAATTCCTGGTCGCTTTCCAGCGTCTTGACCTGCTTCCAGTCCAGCGCGACCGAGCCTGCGTACTCAGTCTTGAGCAACAACTTGCCACCATCAAACACGGTGATCTTGCCGCTGAGCCGGTCACCATTTTTCATCCACACCGTATCAGCTACAGCCGTGGAACAGGCGAAAACGGCGACAAGGCTCAACAAGACTCTAGAAAACATAAGCAAGGACGGACTCTGGTTTGCAAAAAAGTCGGGCATTATCCAGATACCCGCCCGTAGAGCAAGGACTGACCCACCCCATGCCAATGAGTTCAATTGCTGCTTACCCGGTAAACACACCCGTTTCGGCGCTAACGCCTGCGAGGCTGCAATGAAGCCGACGCCTGGCGATCCGACAGAAAACGCGCAAGCCCGACGAATGGCACTCTATCTGGTGCTTGGCCAAGTGCCAGCGGGCAAGGTCGTCAGCTACGGCCAGCTTGCCGAACTGGCCGGGCTGGGACGCGCAGCGCGCTGGGTCGGGCGTACCCTCAGTCAGTTGCCGGCCGACACCCAATTGCCCTGGCACCGGGTCCTGGGCGCAGGTGGACGATTGAGCCTGGCACTGGGCACACCCTCAGGCGACGAGCAGCGTGCACGCCTGCGCGCAGAAGGTGTCACTCTGCACAATAATCGTGTGGATATGTTGCGCCATGGCTGGCGCCCGATGGAGCACAGCGGTTAGAGTGCGCGCTTTGTTTTCGTAAACTTGAGGCAGATGTTGGCCCATGCCCCGTAAAACCTGGCGCGCTGCGCTCGCTGCCTATGCCAGCCCGTCTACCTTGGTGCTGTTGCTGCTTGGCTTTGCCACCGGCTTGCCCTACATGCTGGTGTTTTCGACCCTGTCGGTGTGGTTGCGTGAGGCCGGGGTGGCCCGCGAGACCATCGGTTATGCCAGCCTGATCGGCCTGGCCTATGCCTTTAAATGGGTCTGGTCGCCACTGCTCGACCAATGGCGCCTGCCGTTGCTCGGCAAGCTTGGTCGACGCCGCTCATGGTTGGTGCTGTCGCAGGTTCTGGTGGTAGTGGGACTCGTCGGCATGGGCTTTTGTGATCCGCAAAAACACCTGTCCTGGTTGATTGCCCTGGCTGTGCTGGTCGCCTTTGCCTCGGCCACCCAGGATATCGCCGTCGACGCCTACCGCCTGGAAATCGCCGACGATCAGCGCCAGGCCGCCCTCGCTGCCAGCTACATGGCCGGTTATCGGGTCGCCGCGCTGCTGGCCACCGCTGGCGCGCTGTTCTTTGCCGAGGGTTTCGGTTCTACCGGCTTCAGTTATCTGCATAGCGCCTGGACCGGCACCTACGTGCTGTTCGGCGTGCTGATGCTGCCTGCGGTGATTACCACCCTGATGATGCGTGAGCCGCCGGTCCCGCTGCGCACGCAGTTGTCGGCTGCCCGTTATGGCCTGGTGCATCAGCTGGTCTCGGTGTTCGTGCTGATCGTTCTACTGGTGTCGGTACCGGCGACCTTCACCCAGCTGTACAACACCGATTTCGCCAGCGTGCTGTTCGACGGCACCAGCCTGCTCGACCTGCTGCTCGAAGACCGCGCCTTCCTGCGCGCGATCCTCTACATCACCCTGACCGCTCTGTGCCTGTCGTCCATGGGCCGCCGTGGCCTGGCGCCGGTGCTGACGCCGGTCAACGACTTCATCCTGCGCTACCGCTGGCAGGCCCTGTTGCTGCTCGGACTGATCGCCACCTACCGGATGTCCGATACGGTCATGGGCGTGATGGCCAACGTGTTCTATATCGACCAGGGATTCACCAAGGATCAGATCGCCAGTGTCAGCAAGATCTTTGGCCTGATCATGACCCTGGTCGGTGCCGGCATGGGCGGCTTGCTGATCGTACGCTTCGGCATTTTGCCGATCCTGTTCATCGGCGGCGCGGCCTCGGCGGCCACCAATATCCTGTTCCTGATGCTGGCGGACATGGGCCCGAACCTGCAGATGCTGGTGGTGACCATCTCCCTCGACAACTTCAGTTCGGGCCTGGCCACCTCGGCATTCGTCGCCTACCTGTCGAGCCTGACCAACCTGAAGTTCTCCGCCACTCAATACGCGCTGCTGAGCTCGATCATGCTGCTCCTGCCGCGCCTGATCGGCGGCTACTCCGGGGTCATGGTGGAGAAGTTCGGCTATCACGACTTCTTCCTGATCACTGCCCTGCTCGGCGTGCCGACCCTGATCCTGATTGCCCTGCACTGGCATCAGGAAACGGGCAAGGGCAAACAGATACCGGACGACAACCCGATCGCCGAGCAGCAGCGCCCCTGAGCCTTTCTGAGGCGGTTGCCGGCGCTATTCCGGCATCGCCTCGGCTTGCTCGACGCAAGCCCCCAGAACGATCCTCAACGGCCATAGCGCCAGAATACCCGCCAGCCCCGCCGCCAGGGCGAAACTCAACAGGCTGGCACCGGCACCGAGCATCGCCAGCAAAGCGCCGCCCAGCCCCAGCAGGGCAATGGTAATCATCCCCAGCATGGCCGAAACCAGGCCCTTGCTCTGCTCGCTGGAGAACAGCGTCATGCGGTACAGCACGGCGTTGGCAATGCCCAGGCCCAGGGCGTAGACCGACAGCCCCGCCACCAGGCTGGGTACGCCGGGCACCAGCCAGGTGGCCAGCATCATGCCCAGCAGCCCCGCCAGGAAAGGCCAGAGCGCTCGCCGCACCAGGCTCTTGAGCGGGTAACGATCAGCAATGCGGTTGATGATCAGGTTGCCCAGGATCAGGCCACCAAACACCGGCAACTGCCACAGGGCATAGTCCAGGGTACTCAAGCCTTCATCGTGAATAAGCAGCACCGGCGACAGCCCGATCCAGCCGATCAATGGCAGGCCGACCAGGCCGAGGGCCGCGCTTCCCGCCACAAACTGGCGGTTGCCGAGCAATTGCACATAGCCGGCCAACAATGATTTGAGGTGGATCGGCTGGCACGCCAGGCGCGAACCATCGCGGCGCTCGACGCCCAGCGTCTCTGGCATGAAGCGGTACAGCGCCAGCCACGACAGCACTGCGCAAGCGCCGAAGATCACGAACAGCCAACGCCACGACACCCACTCCAGCAACAAAGTGCCAACCAGCGGCCCGAGCAGTGGCGAAAGCAGTGCGATATTGGCCAGTAGCGCCATCATCCGCACCGCGTCGGCTTCGCTGAAGGCCTCGTTCAAGGCCGGGTAACTGACCGTCACCACAAAGCCCAGGCCGATGCCCTGCAACAGCCGCAGCAGGTTGAACAGTTCGATGCCCTGAACCCAGAAGGCCGCCAGGCAGGTCACACAGAAAATCGCACAGCCCACCAGCAACAGCGGCCTGCGGCCATAGCGATCAGCCAGCGGACCGATCAGCCATTGCAGCAGCACACCGCCAAGCAGGTACAGGTTGAGGGCGTGGGGAATGTACGCAGGGCTGGCATCGAGATCGGCGACCACCACGGGCATGGCAGGCATCACCACATCGCTGGCGAGGTAGGTCAGCAGCTCGAAAAGCGCCAGGGTCATGGCGAAGCAGAAGGCTCGCAATGGCGTGATGTTGATCAGGGGGGTAAGCATGATAAGACCGGGCAAACAGAAATAAGCCAGCCTGTATGCCAGAAAGCCTGGGGCGCAGGTAGCGCGAAGACGTGAACAAGTGTAATGAGGGGGAAAGCATCGCGGGGCAAGCCCGCTCCCACCGGCATTCTGTGGGAGCGGGCTTGCCCCGCGATTGGCAAAGGTACTTACTGCACCGCCGCTTCCTGCACTACGCGGATCACCCGCTGCGGGAAGGGAATGTCGATACCCTCTTCCTTCAGACGATCACGCGCATGCTCGTTGAGCATGAACAGCACATCCCAGTAGTCAGCAGTGTTCACCCAGATCCGCAAGGACAGCGTGATCGAGCTGTCACCCAGCAGCGAGACCACGGCCTGTGGCGCCGGGTCCTGGTGAACGCGTGGATCTTTGGCCAGCTCCAGCAACACCTGACGGGCCTTCTGCAGATCGGCCTCGTAATTGACCCCGACATCGAACACCACCTTGCGGGTCGGCTGACGGTTGGTGTTGGTAATGATGCCGTTGGACAGGCTGCCGTTGGGCAGGATCACTGTCTTGTTGTCACCGGTACGCAGCACAGTGTGGAAGATCTGGATGCTGTCCACAGTACCGGCCACACCCTGGGCTTCGATCCAGTCACCCAGGCGGAACGGACGGAACAGCAGGATCAGCACACCACCGGCGAAGTTCGCCAGGCTGCCTTGCAGGGCCAGACCGATGGCCAGGCCGGCAGCACCGATAGCGGCGACAAACGAGGTGGTCTCGATGCCGATCATCGAGGCAACACTGACCACCAGCAGAATCTTCAGAATGATGTTCGCCAGGCTGCTGATAAAGCCTTGCAGCGCCAGGTCGGCATTACGCAAGGCAAGCAATTTGCCCAGACGGTAGGTCACCTTGTTGATCACCCACCAGCCAATGGCCAGGGTCAGCAGCGCCAGCAACAGGCGGCTGCCGTACTCCATGATCAAGGGAATCCAGCTTTGCGACGTTTTAACCAGCTGATCGACTTCAGCACTCAAATCCATAATGTTCTCCTGATGCCGAAGCAAAAACTGTAAAGATCACGCCGCAATCGTTTCAGCGGCCATAGAAACCTCGGACGCCAAAACGGCGCCAAGGTTCCCGAAATGCTTCGATCAGTCGCGGAAGTTGTTGAACTGCAGCGGCATGCCGAACTCTTTGCCACGCAGTGCGGCAATGGCTTCCTGCAGATCGTCACGCTTCTTGCCGGTGACGCGTACCTGCTCGCCCTGGATGGCGGCCTGGACCTTGAGCTTGGCATCTTTGATGTGAGCGACGATCTTCTTCGCCAGCTCCTTGTCGATGCCTTCCTTGAGGGTGGCGTCCTGCTTCATCACTTTGCCCGAAGCGTAGGCGTCCTTCACTTCCAGGCACTGCACGTCGATCTTGCGCTTGACCAGAGCCAGCTTGAGGATCTCGATCATCGCTTCGAGCTGGAATTCGGCTTCGGCAGTCAGGGTGACGGTCAGGTCCTTTTCCTTGAACTCGAAGCTGCCCTTGCCCTTGAGGTCATAGCGACGGTCCAGATCCTTGACCGCGTTTTCCACGGCGTTGGTGACTTCGTGCTTGTCCAGTTCCGATACCACGTCGAACGACGGCATACCTTCTCTCCATAAAATAAACGCACGCTCGCGGCTCTGCTGAAAGAGCGCGATGGAGCGCGCAGGGTTTGACGGTTAAAATACCGGCTCATTATAACGGTTGCGAAACGCTGATGAGCAGCACCTGGCATATTCTCGGCGCCGGCAGTCTGGGCAGCCTCTGGGCTTGCCGTCTGGCCCGTGCGGGCAAAGCGGTCCGGCTGATCCTGCGCGATGCAGAGCGCCTCAAGGCCTATGAAGCGGCGGGCGGCCTGACCCTGATCGAAAAGGACCAGGCCCAACTGCATGCGATACCGGCGCAAACCGCACACGACACCACGCCCATTCATCGCCTGCTGGTCGCCTGCAAGGCCTATGATGCCGAGCACGCCGTGGCGCAACTGGCGCCACGCCTGGTCCACGGCGCCGAACTGATCCTGCTGCAGAACGGCCTGGGTAGCCAGGACGCGGTCGCCAATCAGGTCCCTCACGCCCGCTGCATCTTCGCCTCCAGCACCGAAGGCGCGTTTCGCCAGGCCGATTGGCAGGTCAATTTCGCCGGACACGGCTTCAACTGGCTGGGTGACCAGGCCAACCCGCTGGCCCCGGAGTGGCTCGATGACCTGAGCGATGCCGGTATCCCCCATGAGTGGACGCCTGACATCCTCACCCGGCTGTGGCGCAAGCTGGCGCTCAACTGCGCAATCAACCCGCTGACCGTGTTGCACGACTGCCGCAATGGCGGCCTCGAAGCGCACCACTGTGAAGTGGCCACGCTCTGCGCCGAACTCAGCGAGCTGCTGCAATGCTGCGGCCAGCCCGAAGCCGCCGACGGCTTGAGCGAGGAAGTGGAACGGGTGATCAAGGCCACCGCCGCCAACTACTCTTCCATGTACCAGGATGTTCGCCAGGGCCGACGCACCGAAATCCACTACCTGCTTGGCCACGCCTGCCGCGTCGCCAGCCGCCACAGCCTTGAGCTGCCGCACCTGGAACGACTCTACCGGCGCCTGCTCGAACACCTGAGTGCACGCGGATTGCCCTGCGACTGAACGCAGCGTTACCCTGCCCTTTCACCCACAGACCGGGATCCCGCTATCACATGACGCTGCGCGAACGCCTGGAAAACCTGCCGGTCGGCCAGAAACTGCTGGCCGCCCTGCTGGTGCTGTTGATCACCATTTTGCTGGTGGCCAACCTGACTTTCATCAGCGCCGCTTACTGGATCTCCCAGGAGAGCATGGCGCCGCAGGCGCTACAGACCATCGGTCGACTGGTGGCCAATCCACAGCTTGCCTCACAGGCAGCCGACTCACCCGAATCCGCCAAGGCCCTGCTCAAAGAGCTCGACAGCTATACCCCGTTGCGGGCGGCCGCAGTGTACGGCAGCGATGGCAAACTGCTCGCGCAGTTGCAGCATGGTGAGCAACTGCCATTGCCTACCCGCTATCGCCATATCGAGAACTGGCGCCTGACCGAGTTTCGCAGTACCCAGTTGACCAAACTGCCCCGCCCGGGCAGCCCGCCTGGCTACCTGTTGATGGTGGCCAGCAGTGAACTGCCGATGGCCTTCTACACCGGTATTCTCACCGCCAGTCTGGGCATTCTGGTGTTCAGTATCCTGTTGTGGATGATCATCGCCCGGCAGATCAAGCGCCTGATTACCCAGCCGATCAACCAGCTCGAACAACTGTCACGCCAGGTTACCCGCGAGGAAAACTACTCCCTGCGCGCCCAACGCGGCAACGACGATGAAATCGGCAGCCTGGCCGAAGCCTTCAATACCATGCTCACGCGCATCGAAGCGCGTGAACAGCAGCTCAAACGCGCTCGTGACGAGTTTCAGGATGCCTATGACCAGGCTCAGGGCCTGGCCGAGGAAACCCGCCATACCAACCGCAAGCTCGAGCTGGAAGTCCAGGTACGCAGCAAGATCGAGAAAAAACTCACCGGCTTTCAGAACTACCTCAACAGCATCATCGACTCCATGCCCTCGGCATTGATCGCTCTCGACGAGCAACTCTACGTGACCCAGTGGAATCAGGAAGCCAGCGCCCTGTCCGGCACGCCGCTCGACGAAGCACTGAACCAGCCGATCTTCCTCGCCTTCGAGCCGCTCAAACCGTTCCTGCCGCAACTCAAGGAAAGTGTCGAGAAACACCGGGTGGCGAAAATCGAACGGGTGACCTGGACCAAAGACGACGATGCCCGGCATTACGCCCTGACCTTCTATCCACTGATGGGCGGCGGCGGACGTGGCGTGGTTATCCGTATCGACGACATCACCCAGCGCCTGTCCCTGGAAGAAATGATGGTGCAGTCGGAGAAGATGCTCTCGGTCGGCGGCCTGGCCGCTGGCATGGCCCATGAAATCAACAATCCGCTGGGAGCGATCCTGCACAACGTGCAGAACATTCGCCGGCGCCTGTCACCGGACCTGGCGAAGAACCAGGAACAGGCCAGCGAACTTGGCATCGACCTGCCCATCGTCAACCGCTACCTGGAAAGCCGCGAAGTGCCGCAGCTGCTGGACGGCATCCAGCAGGCCGGGGCCCGCGCCGCCAAGATCGTCACCCATATGCTCAGTTTCAGCCGGCGCAGCAACCGCCAGCTGGCTCCCTGCGACTTGCCGGCACTGATCGACCAGGCGGTGGAGATTGCCGGCAACGATTTCGACCTGACCATCGGCTTCGACTTCAAGGGTCAGGCAATCATCCGCCAGTTCGATCCCAACCTGGGACCGGTGCCATGCACCGCGAACGAACTCGAACAAGTGCTGCTCAACCTGCTGAAGAACGCCGCCCAGGCCATCCACCTGCGTGAAGACGACAGCGAGCCAGGGCGCATTATCCTGCGCACCCGGCTCAATCCGCCTTGGGCGGAGATCCAGGTGGAAGACAACGGTGTCGGCATGCCGGAAGCAGTGCGCAAACGCACTTTCGAACCGTTTTTCACCACCAAGGAAATCGGCCAGGGCACGGGCCTGGGCCTGTCGGTGTCGTATTTCATCATCACCAACAACCACAAGGGCCAGATGGAGGTGCAATCGGCACCGGGGCAAGGCACCTGCTTTACCTTGCGCCTGCCACTGGCCAACAGCTCGCCGACCGCGGTCGAGCCCCACAAAATGGAGTCATGAACATGGGCTTTCGCTTGTCGAAGATCTACACCCGTACCGGCGACAAAGGCGAAACCGGCCTGGGTGACGGCCGTCGGGTGCCCAAGGATCATCCGCGGATCGAGGCCATTGGTGAGGTCGACAGCCTTAACAGCCAGTTGGGGCTGCTGCTGGCCGGGTTGGCCGAGCACAAGCTGGAAGAAGTGATCGAGGTTCTGGCGCCTTGCCAACACCGCTTGTTCGATCTCGGTGGTGAGCTGGCCATGCCCAGTTATCAGGCGCTGAGCGCGGCAGAAGTGGAACGCCTGGAAGCGGCTATTGACCGCTGGAACGAGGAGCTGGGGCCGCTTGAGAATTTCATCCTGCCCAGTGGCTCGGCGCTGATTGCTCAAGCTCATGTGTGCCGCAGCCTGGCACGTAGTGCCGAGCGGCGCTGCCAGCAACTGAACAGTGTCGAGCCGTTGGCTGGGGTTGGGTTGGCGTATATCAACCGGTTGTCGGATTTGCTGTTTGTCGCGGCGCGCTTGATTGGCCGGCGACAAGGGGTTGCCGAGGTGCTATGGCAGGCTGCAGCTAAACCCTGAGGGCCTCATCGCCGGCAAGGCCGGCTCCCACAGTAGATCTGCATGCACTGCAACCCTGTGTGGGAGCCGGCCTTGCCGGCGATGGCCGCAATGCAGCCCTTGATTCAGACCTCAGGCCAAAACGCGCGAATCCCCGCCACTCCCTGAGCGCCATGCAGCCAGGCCTTCTCGCGCTCGGCAGCACCGACACCACCGAGCAGATACACTGGCTTGCTGAAGCCTTCGATCAACTGCTGTGCCTGCTCCCAGCCAAGCGGCTGCGCCTGAGGATGAGTCTGGGTCGCCTGCACCGGCGACAAGGTGACGAAATCCACCCCCATCTGTTCGGCCAGTGCCAGCTCTTCAGCGTTATGACACGACGCCGCCAACCAGCGCTCCGTCGGAAACGGCCGGCCTTTGCTGGCGTACTTGCGCAATTGTTCCGAGGTCAGGTGCCAGCCCGCAGAGGGGAAATCACCCAGCCACTCCAGCGGTCCCTTGAGCATCAGCTGCGCCTTGCCGGCGCACAGGCCTACAGCGTCCACCGCCACGTCGCGGTACTTGGGGTCGTACATGTTCGGGGCACGCAGTTGCACCAGCTTGATCCCGCCGGCAATGGCCTTCTGGATTCCGCGCAACATCTGCGGGACTTCCAGGCCTTCCGGGGTAATCAGGTATTCACCCGGCAAGCGTGCCGCGGCGACGATCGGCCGATTGGCCTCGGGGAAGTCATACTGCGGCAGTTCACGCGCCGTCACCCAGGCCAGCGGCTGGCCTTCGGCGCCATGGGGCTCACCGGTAAAACCGCTGACTTCCCAGACATCCAGCAACACCTGCTTGTCCGGGTAGTCGTGGTGGATCTTGATCAACGGCCGCGCGGCAGTGACGACAATGCCCAGCTCTTCGTTCAACTCGCGGGCCAGGGCGATATCAACCGCCTCACCATCCTCGACCTTGCCGCCCGGAAACTCCCACAGACCACCTTGATGCTGGGTATCAGCGCGACGGGCAATCAGGATTCGGCCATCCGCACCGCGAATGACCGCTGCGGCTACATGTATGCGTTTCACCCTTCACGCTCCGCCAGGCCAGCCTTCTGCCAGGCCTGGAAGGCCGGCCACTGGTAGATGGTCTCGATGTAGGCTGCCGCTTCGGCAGGCACTTCCACCCGGTAGGTACGCAGGCGTACCGCGACAGGGGCGAAGAAAGCATCCGCCAGGCTCGCCGTGCCGAACAGGAACGGACCGGTTTCTTTGGCGGCCAGACGGCATTCGGACCATAGCGCGACGATGCGGTCGATATCGACCTGCACGTCCAGCGGCATGTTCTCCAGCGCTTCATCACGAGACAGGTCGAACGGCATATTGCCGCGCAAGGCGAAGAAACCGCTGTGCATCTGCGCGCAGGCAGAGCGTGCCTGGGCACGGGCGGCAACGTCGGTCGGCCACAGGTTGGCTTGCGGATGACGCTCGGCCAGGTATTCGGCGATGGCCAGGGAGTCGGCGATGATGCCGTGCTCGCACTTGAGCAATGGCACTTTGGCCGTCGGGGAGTGCTCCAGCAGCCGCGCACGGGTGTCGGGCTGGTTGAGCTTGATCAGGGTTTCTTCATAGGTAGCGCCGGCCAGCTCAAGGGCCAGGGCGGCGCGCAGCGACCAGGAGGAGTACAGCTTGTCGCCGATGATCAGGTGGTAACTCATGGTTCGGCTCCAGAAGGTGTGGAGAGAAAGGTCCTTCGGACCTTATCGCTGGCAAGGCCAGCTCCCACAGGGTTGTACATGCCCCTTGTGGGAGCCGGCCTTGCCGGCGATCAGCCGCACAGCGGCTGCAAAGTCATCAGGTACGGTATTCGGCGTTGATCTTCACGTACTCGTGGGACAGGTCGGTAGTCCAGATGGTTTCGCTGCACTGACCTCGGCCCAGCTCGATACGGATGGTGATTTCCTCTTCGGCCATCACCGCCGCGCCTTGCGCCTCAGTGTAGGTGGCACTGCGGCCGCCTTTACTGGCGATGCAGACATCACCCAGGTAAACGTCGATCAGGCTGACGTCCAGCTCAGGCACACCGGCACGGCCGACAGCAGCCAGGATGCGGCCCCAGTTCGGGTCGGAAGCGAACAGCGCGGTCTTGATCAATGGCGAGTGAGCCACGGCGTAACCGACGTCCAGGCATTCCTGGTGGTTGCCGCCGCCATTGACTTCAACGGTAACGAATTTGGTCGCGCCTTCACCGTCACGAACGATGGCCTGGGCCACTTCCATGCACACCTCGAACACCGCTTTTTTCAGTGCTTCGAACAGTGGACCGCTGGCCTCGGTAACTTCCGCGACATCCGCTTTACCGGTGGCGATCAGCATGCAGCAATCGTTGGTCGAGGTATCGCCATCGATGGTGATGCGGTTGAACGACTTGTTGGCGCCATCGAGCATCAGGTCCTTGAGGATTGCGGGTGCAACCTTGGCGTCGGTGGCGATGTAACCGAGCATGGTCGCCATGTTCGGCCGGATCATCCCGGCGCCCTTGCTGATACCGGTGACGGTGATGGTCACGCCGTCATGCTGGAACTGACGGCTGGCGCCCTTTGGCAGGGTGTCGGTGGTCATGATGCCGGTAGCGGCGGCAGCCCAGTTGTTTTCCGACAGATCGTCCAGCGCGGCCTGCAGCGCACCTTCGATCTTCTCGACGGGCAGCGGCTCGCCAATGACACCGGTGGAGAATGGCAGTACGGCACTGGCATCGACGCCGGTCAGCTCGGCCAGCCTGGCGCAGGTGCGCTCAGCGGCAGCCAGGCCCGGTGCGCCGGTACCGGCGTTGGCATTGCCAGTGTTGGTCAGCAGGTAGCGCACGGTGCCCTGTACGCGCTGTTTGGCAAGGATCACCGGTGCTGCGCAAAAGGCATTGAGGGTGAACACACCGGCGACGCTGGAGCCTTCGGCACAGCGCATGACGACCACGTCCTTGCGCCCCGGGCGCTTGATACCCGCAGAGGCGATGCCGAGTTCAAAACCTGGAACCGGGTGCAACGTTGGCAAAGGACCAAGACCAACAGCCATGTAAGCGCTCCTAGAAAAAATACACCGGGTCGAATAGACCGGTACTTGAGATGGAACAACGCCGCGACGGTACGGGACCGGTCGCGGCGTGGTGTTCGTGAATCAGCGGACTGCCGGGCAGATGAGGTTAGTTGATCTGACCGTGGCAGTGCTTGAACTTCTTGCCCGAACCACACCAGCACAGCTCGTTGCGGCCCAGCTTCTGCTCGTTGCGCACCGGGGCAGCGGCGACGGCGACATCAGCGCCCTCCTCCTGCTCCTCGGTATGCTCCAGGCCCGGGGCTGCAGCGTGCTGGAACTGCATGCGTGCAGCCAGCTCCTCGGCCTCGCGGCGCAGACGGGCTTCTTCTTCGGCAGGATCTTCGCGACGCACCTGAACGTGCGAGAGCACGCGGATGGTATCGCGCTTGATCGAATCGAGCAGTTCCTGGAACAGGTTGAACGACTCGCGCTTGTACTCCTGCTTCGGGTTCTTCTGGGCATAGCCACGCAGGTGGATACCGTGACGCAGGTGGTCCATGGTCGACAGGTGGTCTTTCCACAGGTCGTCCAGTACGCGCAGCAGAATCTGCTTCTCGAAGGTGCGCAGGGCTTCGGCGCTGGCCTGCTCTTCCTTCTCGTTGTAGGCCGCCAGCAGCTCGGTCATGAGCTTCTCGCGCAGGGTTTCTTCGTACAGGTGATCGTCTTCGTCGAGCCACTGCTGAATCGGCAGTTTCACGCCGAAGTCACTGGCCAGCGCCGCTTCCAGACCAGCCACGTCCCACTGCTCAGGCAGCGATTGCGGTGGAATGTGCTGAGCGACGGTGGCATCGAGCACTTCCTGACGGAAGTCGGCGATGGTGTCACCAATGTTGTCGGCTGCCAGCAGGCTGTTACGCATGTGGTAGATGACTTTACGTTGCTCGTTGGCTACGTCGTCGAATTCGAGCAATTGCTTACGAATGTCGAAGTTGCGACCTTCGACCTTGCGTTGAGCTTTCTCGATGGCGTTGGTGACCATGCGGTGCTCGATGGCCTCGCCGGACTGCATGCCCAGCGCCTTCATGAAGTTCTTCACCCGATCGGAGGCGAAGATGCGCATCAGGCTGTCTTCCAGCGACAGGTAGAAACGGCTGGAACCCGGGTCACCCTGACGGCCGGCACGACCACGCAGCTGGTTGTCGATACGGCGCGATTCATGGCGCTCGGAGGCGATCACATGCAGGCCACCGGATTCGATCACCTGCTGGTGACGCTTCTGCCAGTCGGCCTTGATCTGTGCGATCTGCTCAGGCGTCGGGTTCTCCATGGCCGCGACTTCCACTTCCCAGTTACCGCCCAGGAGGATGTCGGTACCACGACCGGCCATGTTGGTAGCGATGGTCAACGCACCCGGGCGACCGGCCTGGGCGATGATCTCGGCTTCTTTTTCGTGGTACTTGGCGTTCAGTACCTTGTGATCGATGCCTTCCTGCTTGAGCAGGTTGGACATGTGCTCGGAGGTCTCGATGGTGGCCGTACCGACCAGCACCGGACGGCCCTGGGCCATGCTTTCCTTGATGTCGGCAATGATTGCGGCGTACTTCTCTTCCGCAGTCAGGTAGACCAGATCGTTGAAATCTTTCCGGGCCAGCGGCTTGTTCGGCGGAATGACCATAACGTTGAGGTTATAGATCTGGGCGAACTCGAAGGCTTCGGTGTCAGCGGTACCGGTCATGCCGGACAGCTTGTTGTACAGACGGAAGTAGTTCTGGAAGGTGGTCGACGCCAGGGTCTGGCTTTCGGCCTGGATATTCAGGTTTTCCTTCGCTTCGATGGCCTGGTGCAGGCCTTCGGACAGACGGCGGCCCGGCATGGTACGGCCGGTGTGCTCGTCGATCAGCAGAATCTGACCGTCCTGGACGATGTACTCGACGTTGCGATGGAACAGCTTGTGCGCGCGCAGGCCAGCATAGACGTGGGTCAGCAGGCCCAGGTTATGCGCCGAATAGAGGCTCTCGCCTTCGGCCAGCAGGCCGACCTGGGCAAGCATCTCTTCGATGAACTGGTGACCGGCTTCGTTGAGCTCGACCTGGCGGCTCTTCTCGTCGATCTTGAAGTGACCTTCCTGGGTGACTTCGCCTTCGACTTCCTCGATGTGCTGCTTGAGGCGCGGGATCAGCTTGTTGATTTCGATGTACAGCTTGGAGCTGTCTTCGGCCTGGCCGGAGATGATCAGCGGGGTCCGCGCTTCGTCGATGAGGATGGAGTCGACTTCGTCGATCACGGCGAAATTCAGCTCGCGCTGGAATTTCTCGTCCAGGCTGAACGCCATGTTGTCGCGCAGGTAGTCGAAACCGAATTCGTTGTTGGTGCCGTAGGTGATGTCGGCAGCATAGGCAGCGCGCTTTTCTTCCGGCGGCTGGAACGGCGTGACGACGCCGACGCTCAGACCGAGGAATTCGTACAGCGGACGCATCCAGTTGGCGTCACGGCGGGCCAGGTAGTCGTTGACCGTGACCACGTGCACGCCCTTGCCGGACAGTGCATTGAGGTACACGCCCAGGGTTGCGACCAAGGTCTTGCCTTCACCGGTGCGCATTTCTGCGATAGTGCCTTCGTGCAAGGCCATGCCGCCGATCAGCTGGACATCGAAGTGGCGCATGCCCATGACCCGCTTGCCGGCCTCACGCGCGACGGCGAAGGCCTCCGGCAGCAGCTGGTCGAGGGTCTCGCCTTTGGCCAGGCGCTCTTTGAACTCTGCGGTCTTGGCACGCAGCTGCTCGTCCGAGAGGGCCACCATCTTCTCTTCGAAGGCATTGACGGACTGCACCGCCTTGAGCAGGCGTTTGACCTCGCGCTCGTTCTTGCTTCCAAAAAGTTTTTTTAACAAAGGCGCAAACATATCGACAGGATCTTCCACACATAGGGATGGAGGGCGGCCCCGTGAGTCGCCCGTGCAGCCCTTATGGCCGCATGCGAACGAGCATTCTACCCGGAAACGACGGTGAGGAAAGTGGCGGATTTCCACGATGCTGGCACAGCGCTTTGACGGGGCTTTTTTACAATAAGGGCTTTTTTCACAACTTCAACCCATTGGCTACATGAAGTTTTGCCACAGACACCCGGATAAGGCGTGCGTCGGGGGATCTGCTAAGATGCCGCTACTGTAACTTCAGGTGTCCTTTCATGGCTTTTCGCCCCTTGCCAGCCCGCGCGCCCGCTGTACTGTTGCGCGAAGCCCGGCCGCTCAAAGCCCTGTTCAGCCAGGCCCAGCGCCTGGCACAACTGCAAAAACTGCTCGACAGCCAGCTGCAGCCTGCTGCGCGTGAACATTGCCATATCGCCTCCTGGCGCGAAGGTACCCTGCTGCTGATCGTCACCGACGGCCACTGGGCGACCCGCCTGCGCTACCAGCAAAAGCGCCTGCAGCGCCAGTTGCAGACCCTGGAAGCCTTCGCCAGCCTGACCCGGATCCTCTTCAAGGTGCAGCCACCCACCACCCAGAGCCGGGCCGCCCCGCATACCGCCGATCTGTCCACGCGTGCCGCCGAGAGCATTCAGGCGACCGCCGACGGTATCAGCGATCCGAAACTGCGCGCGGCGCTGGAACGCCTGGCCAGCCATGCGCGGGACAAGGATGAGCAACCTGGGTAGGAGCGGGCTTGCCCCGCGATGCGATGTGACTGACCGATTGCTATCGCGGGGCAAGCCCGCTCCCACAACCACGCATAAAAAAGGCCACCCGAAGGTGGCCTTAATCACTAGAGAGAGTGTTCGAACTTACACTGCCGCAACCGGACGCATGTAAGAGATCGGTGCCGTACTGGCATCTTCGAAAGTCACCACTTCCCAGGCATCTGTTTCCTCGATCAGCTTGCGCAGCAGCTGGTTGTTCAGCGCGTGTCCGGACTTGTAGCCCTTGAACTCGCCGATCAGGCTGTTGCCCAGCAGGTAGAGGTCGCCGATGGCGTCGAGAATCTTGTGCTTGACGAATTCGTCTTCGTAACGAAGGCCGTCTTCATTGAGCACGCCGTCCTTGTCGACCACGATGGCGTTTTCCACGCTGCCGCCGAGCGCGAGGTTGTGCTTGCGCAGGTACTCGATATCGCTCATGAACCCGAAGGTCCGGGCGCGGCTGACTTCCTTCACGAACGAGGTGCTGGAAAAGTCCACGCTGGCACTTTGGGTCCGGTTACGGAACACCGGGTGATCGAAATCGATCTCGAAACTCACCTTGAATCCGTCGAACGGCAGGAAAGTGGCGCGCTTGTCGCCGTCTTCCACTGTCACTTCGCGCAGGATGCGGATGAATTTCTTGGCTGCGTCCTGTTCTTCCAGGCCGGCAGATTGAATCAGGAATACGAAGGGTCCTGCGCTACCGTCCATGATCGGCACTTCGGACGCGGAGAGCTCGACGTAGGCGTTATCGATGCCCAGGCCAGCCATGGCCGAGAGCAAGTGCTCAACCGTGTCTACCTTGGTATCGCCATTGACCAGTGTCGTCGACATGGTGGTCTCGCCGACATTTGCCGCGCGGGCGGGAATTTCCACCACGGGGTCGAGGTCGGCACGGCGAAATACGATGCCGGTATCCACAGGTGCAGGTTTGAGGGTCAGGTAAACCTTTTCCCCGGAGTGCAGGCCGACACCTGTGGCACGGATAATATTCTTCAGGGTGCGTTGTTTAATCATGGCATTGGCCGCTTCAGCGCAAATTGCGAACTGGTATCAACAAAGGCTGAGGATAATACCAGACCCGGCCTTTGCTGAACACCAATCACCCTTATACCCCTGATAAATTTCATCAATCGGCCTGACGACGCAGGAAAGCTGGGATGTCCAGATAGTCCAGATCGTCTTGCGGATTGAGCTTGGCAGCAGCGGCTGCACCGGCATGCGCCTGATTGCGCATTACGGTCGGACGCTCCAGATCACGGTAGTTCACCGACGACTGTTCGTTGCGCACAGGGGCCGGAGCCGGCGTCTGCTGCTGCATCGAAGCGCTCTGCAGGGTGTTGTCGATGACCTTGACCGGCTTCTCGATCTTCGCACCCAGGCCCGTGGCAACCACGGTCACGTGCAGCTCGTCACGCATGTCCGGATCGATAACGGTACCGACCTTGACCATGGCGTGATCGGAAGCGAAGGCTTCGATGATGCTACCAACGTCCGAGTACTCACCCAGCGACAGGTCAGGACCTGCGGTGATGTTGACCAGGATGCCGCGAGCGCCCTGCAGGTTGACGTCTTCGAGCAGCGGGTTGCGGATTGCTGCTTCAGTCGCTTCACGTGCACGGTTCGGACCGCTGGCGCAGCCAGTGCCCATCATCGCCATGCCCATTTCGCTCATCACCGTCCGTACGTCGGCAAAGTCGACGTTGATCATGCCCGGACGCTTGATGATGTCGGAGATACCGCGAACGGCACCGGCCAGAACGTCGTCAGCCTTGGCGAAGGCGGACAGCAGGCTGGCGTCTTTACCGAGGATGGTCAGCAGTTTTTCGTTCGGGATGGTAATCAGCGAGTCGACGCTGTCTGCCAGTGCACGGATGCCTTCATCGGCGATCTGCATGCGCTTGCGGCCTTCGAACGGGAACGGACGGGTCACCACCGCAACGGTGAGGATACCCAGTTCCTTGGCCACTTCGGCGATGATCGGCGCAGCACCGGTACCGGTACCGCCGCCCATGCCGGTGGTGATGAACACCATGTTGGTGCCCTGCAGTACTTCGGCGATGCGCTCACGGTCTTCCAGCGCGGCCTGACGGCCGACTTCCGGATTGGCACCGGCACCCAGTCCCTTGGTGACACCAGTACCCAGTTGCAGAATGGTCCGCGCGCCGATGTTTTTCAGCGCTTGAGCATCGGTGTTGGCGCAGATGAACTCAACGCCCTCGATGTTGCTCTTGACCATGTGATTGACGGCGTTGCCACCGCCGCCACCGACGCCGATCACTTTGATGACCGGGCTTTGCGGGACGTTGTCTACGAGCTCGAACATTTTCCCTCTCCTTACAGTTCTCTAGTTTTTGCGCCTACTACTACTGCTTTGAAACTTTTAAAAGTTGCCTTTGACCCAGCGTGTGAAACGCTCGAACGCCGGTGCTTTGGGTTCATCGCCATAGTTGTTGCTGCTGGTACCGGTGAGGCTGACGCCGTCGGACTGTTTTTGCAGACCGTAGGTCAGCAAGCCCACACCAGTGGAATAAATCGGGTTGCGCACGACGTCGCTCAGGCCCCGAACGCTATGCGGTACGCCCAGGCGTACCGGCATGTGGAAAATCTCTTCGGCCAGCTCTACCGCACCTTCCATCTTCGCGGTACCACCGGTCAGGACGATGCCTGCTGGCACCAGGTCCTCGTAGCCGCTGCGGCGCAGCTCGGCCTGGATCAGGGTGAACAGCTCGTCGTAACGCGGCTCGACCACTTCGGCCAGGGCCTGGCGCGACAGCTCGCGCGGCGGGCGGTCACCGACGCTCGGCACCTTGATGGTTTCACCGGCACCGGCCAGCTTGGCCAGGGCGCAGGCGTAACGGATCTTGATCTCTTCGGCGTACTGGGTCGGGGTGCGCAGGGCCATGGCGATGTCGTTGGTCACCTGATCGCCGGCAATCGGGATCACCGCGGTGTGACGAATCGCGCCTTCGGTGAAGATGGCGATGTCAGTGGTACCGCCACCGATGTCCACCAGGCACACGCCCAGCTCTTTCTCGTCATCGGTCAGCACCGAGTAAGCCGAGGCCAGTTGCTCGAGGATGATGTCGTCGATTTCCAGGCCACAGCGGCGCACGCACTTCTCGATGTTCTGTGCGGCATTGACGGCGCAGGTGACCACGTGAACCTTGGCTTCCAGACGCACGCCGGACATGCCCAGCGGCTCGCGCACGCCTTCCTGGTTGTCGATCACGTAGTCCTGCGGCAGGGTGTGCAGGACCCGCTGGTCGGCCGGAATGGCAACTGCCTGAGCGGCGTCGAGGACGCGCTCGAGGTCAGCCGCACTGACTTCACGGTCGCGGATCGCGACGATGCCGTGGGAGTTCAGGCTGCGGATGTGATTGCCGGCGACGCCAACGAACGCCGAGTGGATCCGGCAGCCGGCCATCAGCTGGGCTTCTTCCACCGCACGCTGGATCGACTGCACGGTCGATTCGATATTGACCACCACGCCCTTCTTCAGCCCGCGCGAAGGATGGGTGCCGATACCGACGATTTCCAGGGTACCGTCGGCCGCGACTTCGCCTACCAGCGCCACTACCTTGGAGGTGCCGATATCGAGCCCGACGATCATTTTGCCGCTATGCGCATTTGCCATGGTCCTGCCTCTCTCTAATTCTTCGCAACGGCGGGTTGGGCCGTCGTCGGTGCAATCGGTTCCCGCCAGCCAACGGCCAGGCCATTGGCATAACGCAGATCGATGCGGGCGATGTTCGTGATCTGTTCTTTGAGTGTCTTGTCGTAAATGGCAATGAAACGGCGCATTTTTTCCACCAGATGGTCGCGCCCCAGCAGCAGTTCAACACCTGGCCCGGCGCTGCCGGCGCCAGTGGTCAGGAACCAGCTGCCGCGCTCGCGCACTTCCAGCCGGGCAATCGAAAAGCCCATTGGCCGCAACATCTGGCTCAGTACCTGATATTGCTGCATCACTTGTTGCTGCGCCCGCTGCGGCCCGAACAGCTGCGGGAGGTGCTCGTAGTTGGCCAGTTCGCGCGGGGTGAAGGCCTGGCCCTGGTTATTGAGCAAGGCCTCCTCGCCCCAACGCGCCACCGGCAACTGTTCTTCCAGGCGGATCACCACTTCGTCCGGCCACACCCGGCGCACTTCGGCATGGGCGATCCAGGGCATCTGCTCAAGCTCGGCGCGCATGCTCGCCAGGTCAACGGTGAAGAAGCTGGCCGCCACATAAGGGGCGATCCGCTGCTGCACCGCTTGCTGGCTGATGTAGCTGAGGTCACCCTGCACGGCGATCTTGGTGATCGGCCGGTCAGCGTATGGCATCAGCCGTTGCGCACCTTCATAGGCAGCGAAACCTGCGGCGACCAGCAGCACCGGCCAAAGCAGGCGCTTGAAGACGCTGAAATTGGCCTTGGGCAGGCGCGCCGACAGTGGCTCCTTGGCCACCATCCGGCTGGCACCACGCGGCACCGGCTTGTTGCGGCCGGTGGCGGGTTGCTGATGACGTAACATCGCGCCTTGCATGGGCTTAACCTCGCGCCTCGACGCTGGCCGCCAGGATTGCCAGCACCAATTGCTGGAAGTCCAGACCGGCCGCGCGTGCCGCCATAGGGACCAGGCTGTGATCCGTCATGCCTGGTGCGGTGTTGACTTCGAGCAGCCAGAAACGCCCCTGCTCGTCCTGCATGACGTCCAGCCGTCCCCAGCCAGCGATGCCGATGGCGTCGCAGGCACGGGCGGTCAGGTCGATCAGTTCCTGTTCCTTCTCCGCACTCAAGCCACACGGGATCCGGTACTGGGTATCGGAAGCCAGGTACTTGGCGTCGTAGTCGTAGAAAGTGTGCGGCGTGCCCAGCGCGATCGGTGGCAATACCTGGCCACGCAGGGTCGCGACGGTGAACTCCGGACCGTGAATCCATTGTTCGACCAACACTTGCGAATCGTAGGTAGCGGCGTCTTTCCAGGCGGCGATCAATTCGTCGACACCGTTCACTTTCGCCATACCGATACTGGAACCTTCATGGGCCGGTTTGACGATCAAAGGGAAGCCCAGTTCCGCACCTGCAGAAATACAGTCGGCTTCGCTGGTCAGCACGGCATGACGCGGGGTTGGAATACCCAGGCTGTGCCAGACCTGTTTGGTCCGCAGCTTGTCCATGGCCAGCGCCGAAGCGAGGATGCCACTGCCGGTGTAAGGGATGCCCAGACACTCCAGCAGGCCCTGCATGCTGCCGTCTTCACCGCCACGGCCGTGGAGGATGATGAAGGCGCGGTCGATCTTCTCGCTTTGCAGGCGATCGAGCAGGTCATCGCCCACATCGATGGCGACCACGTCGACACCGGCGCTGGTCAGCGCTTCGATGACTGCGGCCCCGGACTTCAGCGAAACTTCGCGTTCGGCACTCTTGCCGCCGTAAAGCACGGCAACGCGGCCGAAGTCTTTCGCAGCAATGGTCGAGTACAATGTGGCGTATGCGTTATCAGTCATTTCGACTTCCCCTGACTGGCAACAGCACCAGCGAACAACGGACTCTTGAGTAATTGCGGGGCCAGGCCACCGATATCACCGGCACCCTGGCACAGCAGGATGTCGCCGGCGCGCAGCAACGGCTTGACCAGCGGCGCCAGTTCGATGCCGCGCTCGATGTAGATCGGATCAAGCTGGCCGCGCTGACGGATGCTGTGGCACAGCTGACGGCTGTCGGCACCAGGAATCGGCTCTTCGCCGGCCGGGTAGACCTCCATCAGCAGCAGGACGTTGGCATCAGCCAGGACCTGGACGAAATCGTCGTACAGGTCACGGGTGCGGCTGTAACGGTGCGGCTGGTAGACCATCACCAGACGGCGCTCCGGCCAGCCACCGCGCACGGCTTTGATGACCGCGGCCACTTCGGTCGGGTGGTGACCGTAGTCGTCGACCAGCATGACGCTGCCACCGTCTACCGGCAGCTCGCCGTAGACCTGGAAGCGTCGCCCTACCCCCTGGAACCCCGACAGGCCCTGAACGATGGCTTCATCGCTGATGCCTTCGTCGGTAGCGATGGCGATGGTTGCCAGGGCGTTGAGCACATTGTGGTTGCCCGGCATGTTGACCGACACGTCCAGCGGCTCGCGGTCGCGGCGCAGCACGGTGAAGTGGGTCTGCATGCCCGACTGGCGAACATTGATCGCGCGCACGTCGGCTTCTTCGCTGAAGCCGTAGGTGACCGCCGGGCGCTTGACCTGTGGCAGGATCTCGCGCACCACCGGGTCATCCAGGCACATCACGGCCAGGCCGTAGAACGGCAGGTTGTGCAGGAACTCGACGAAGGTTTTCTTCAGCTTGTTGAAGTCGCCTTCGTAGGTCGCCATGTGGTCGGCGTCGATGTTGGTGACCACGGCCACCAGCGGCTGCAGGTGCAGGAAGCTGGCGTCGCTTTCGTCGGCTTCGGCGATCAGGTAGCGGCTGGTGCCGAGCTGGGCATTGGTACCCGCTGCATTCAGACGGCCACCGATGACAAAAGTCGGATCCAGGCCACCCGCGGCAAACACCGAAGCCAGCAGGCTGGTGGTGGTGGTCTTGCCATGGGTACCGGCGACGGCGATGCCGTGGCGGTAGCGCATCAGCTCGGCGAGCATTTCGGCGCGCGGCACTACCGGAATACGCCGTTCAAGGGCGGTGGCGACTTCCGGGTTGGCCGGGTTGATGGCACTGGAAACCACCAGCACATCGGCGCTGGCGGCGTTCTCGGCACGGTGACCGATGAAGATTTGCGCCCCGAAGGATTCCAGGCGCTGAGTAACCGCCGAAGTCTTGAGGTCCGAGCCCGATACCTGGTAACCCAGGTTCAGCAGCACTTCGGCGATTCCGCACATGCCCACGCCGCCGATACCGACGAAGTGGATGCGGCGGATACGGCGCATTTCTGGCTGTGGCATGGCTTTCTTGCTTTCAACCATGGGCCACCTCCAGGCAGATATCGACCACGGTGCGGGTGGCCGCAGGTTTAGCCAGGCGCCGGGCAGTGGCGGCCATGGCGGAGAGTTTTTCCGGTTGCATCAGCACCTCGTTCAGGCGTTCAGCGAGTTGCGCTGCGCCAGTTGTCGCTTGTGGCATCAGGAAGGCAGCGCCTTCACGGGCCAGATAATGGGCGTTGTGAGTCTGGTGATCGTCGATGGCATGGGGCAACGGCACCAGCATCGATGGCAAGCCGGCCGCAGCCAGCTCACTGACGGTCAGCGCGCCTGCGCGGCAGACCACCAGATCGGCCCAGGCGTATGCCTTGGCCATGTCCTTGATAAAGGGCTCTACCTGAGCCTCGACTCCAGCCTCGCGATAGCGCTCGGCGGTAATCTGGTCGTGCTGTTTACCCGCCTGGTGGAACACCTCGGGACGAATGTCCGCGGGCACCTGGGCCAGGGCTTGGGGCAGCAATTTGTTCAACGGTTCGGCGCCCAGGCTTCCGCCCAGCACCAGCAAGCGTGGCCGACGCGCGCCCAGGGGCTCGCGCGGGGTGTCCAGGAACAGCTCACTGCGCACCGGATTGCCGGTGGTGCGCAACTTGTCGGAAGCCGTGAAGGTCCCGGGGAAAGCTTCGCAGACTCGGCCGGCCAACGGCACCAGCAGCCGATTGGCGGTACCGGCGCGGGCATTCTGCTCGTGGACCACTACAGGTACACCACAAAGCCGCGCGGCAACGCCGCCCGGGCCGGTCACGTAACCACCGAAACCGATCACGCAGACTGGCTTGAGCTGGCGAATGATGCGCCGCGCCTGCAGTACCGCCTTGACCAGGGTAAATGGCGCCTTGAGCAGCGACAGCTTGCCCTTGCCGCGCAGGCCGCTGACTTGAATCAGGTGCAACTGCAAACCCGCCTGAGGCACCAGTTCGTTCTCGATGCCACGCGGAGTGCCCAGCCAGTGCACGGTGTAACCACGCGCCTGGAACTCATGGGCACAGGCCAGCGCCGGGAACACGTGGCCCCCGGTACCGCCTGCCATGATCAGTACATTCTTGCCGTCAGCGGCCATGATTCGGCTCCTCGGCAAAATCGCTTTCATTGAATTCGTGTTCTTCGCTACCCAGATGGGTGCGACTTTCCCACTCGATCCGCAGCAGCAGCCCGACACAGGCGCAGCAGATCACCAGCGAGCTACCGCCATAGCTGAGGAACGGCAAGGTCAGACCCTTGGTTGGCAGCAGACCGACGTTCACGCCGATGTTGATCAGGAACTGACCAATCCACAGGAACGCCAGGCCAAAGGCCACATAGGCGGCAAAGAACTGCTTGGCTTTCTCGGCCCACAAACCGATGTACAAGGCGCGTACGGTGACAAATACGAACAGCGCCACGGTAAGCAGCGAACCGACTACACCCAACTCTTCGGCCAGTACCGAAAACACGAAGTCGGTGTGCGCCTCGGGCAGGTAAAACTGCTTTTGCACGCTGTTGCCAAGGCCGACACCCAGCCACTCGCCGCGCCCGAAGGCGATCAGTGCCTGGGTCAGCTGGTAGCCGGAGCCGAACTGGTCGGACCAGGGGTCGGTAAAGGTAACAAGCCGCGCCATCCGGTAGGGCTGGGCCTGGACCAGGACGAACACTGCGCCCACCGCCAGCAGCACCATCAGGCTGAAACGAAACAACCCCACCCCGCCGAGGAAAAGCATCGCCGCCGCCGCGCCCATCATGACCACGGTGGCACCGAAGTCAGGCTCCATCAGCAATAGGCCGGCCATAGGCAACAGCACGATGAACGGCTTGAAGAAACCCATCCAGCTTTCGCGTACTTCCTTCTGGCGACGCACCAGGTAGCCGGCCAGGTAAATGACCACGAAGACCTTGGCGATTTCCGAAGGCTGGACGTTGAAGAAGCTGAAACCGATCCAGCGCATCGAACCGTTCACTTCGCGGCCGATGCCTGGCACCAGTACCAGTACCAGCAAGCCAAAGGCGCCGACCAGCATGGTGAAGCCCATTTTCTGCCAGGTGGCAATCGGCACCATCATGGTGACGATGCAGGCGAACACACCAATGGCCACGTACACCAGGTGACGGAACATGTGGTACAGCGGATTGCCCGACTGCGCCGCAGCCACTTCCGAGGACGCCGAGGTGATCATCACCAGGCCGAGACCGAGCAACGCCAGGCAACCGGCGAGCATGGCGAAATCGAGGTCGATGCCGCGACCGCTGATCAGCGGCGACGGATAGGGCTTGATGATGCCGAAGATCATGCCAGCCCTCCTACGGCCTGGGCGAACAGGCGCCCACGCTCTTCAAAATTCTTGAACATGTCGAGGCTGGCGCAGGCCGGCGACAGCAGCACGGCATCGCCAGGCTGGGCCAGCTCGGCACATTGCTGCACAGCTTCTTCGAGGGTTTTCACCCGGACCAGCGGTACGCTGTCACCCAGCGCTTCGACCAGGCGTTCGGCATCGCGTCCCAGCAGCACGACAGCGCGGCAGTGCGCCGCTACCGGAGCACGCAGAGCGCTGAAATCCGCACCTTTGCCATCGCCGCCAGCAACCAGTACCAGCTTGCCGTCGATATCGGCGCCCAGGCCTTCGATGGCGGCCAGAGCGGCACCGACGTTGGTGGCCTTGGAGTCGTCGTACCAGTTCACGCCGTCGCGTTCACGAAGCCACTGGCAACGGTGCGCCAGACCGGCGAAGGTGCGCAGGCTGGACAGCATGGCGTCCATCGGCAAGCCGACTGCATGCCCCAGGGCCAATGCCGCCAGGGCGTTGGACTGGTTGTGCGAGCCACGGATTTTCAGCTCGCGCACCGGCATCAGGTTCTGGAACTCGAACGCCAGGTACTTTTCGCCATTCTCTTCGCGCAAGCCAAAGGCCTTGAAGTCAGGCGTGTTCAGGCCGAAGGTCCACACCGGCTGGTTCTCGGCCAGCAACGGGCGACTCAGGGCGTCCTGACGATTGACCACCACTTGCCGCGCGCCACGGAAGATCCGGTGCTTGGCCAGGTGATAGGCCGGCAGGCCGCTGTAGCGGTCCATATGGTCTTCGCTGACGTTGAGCACGGTGGCGACTTCAGCGTTGAGCTGGTCGGTGGTTTCCAGCTGGAAACTCGACAGCTCCATCACATACAGCTCAACGTCATCACTGAGCAGGTCCAGCGCCGGGGTACCGAGGTTGCCGCCGACAGCCACGCGCTTACCGGCCGCTGCCGCCATTTCGCCGACCAGCGTGGTCACCGTGCTTTTCGCGTTGGAACCACTGATGGCGATGATCGGCGCCTTGGCGTTACGGGCAAACAGCTCGATATCACCGGACAGCTTCACGCCACGGGCTGCGGCTTGTTGCAGCGCAGGCGTGGCCAGGGCCAGGCCAGGGCTGACATACAGCTCGTCGGCGCGACAGAGAAACTCTACATCCAGCTCGCCACAGCGCACTTCCACCTGCGGGTAATCGCGGCGCAGGGTTTCCAGTTCCGGTGGTTGTTCACGGGTGTCGGCGACCGCAAAGGCAACGCCCCGGTTCGCCAGGAAGCGAACCAGGGACATGCCGCTCTTGCCGAGGCCGACAACGATGCGGAAGTGGTCAGAAGCGATCAGTGACACGCGTTTCTACCTCAGTTTCAGGGTGGCAAGGCCGATCAGCACCAGAATCACGGTGATAATCCAGAAACGGACGATCACCCGCGGCTCGGGCCAACCCTTGAGTTCAAAGTGGTGGTGGATCGGGGCCATGCGGAACACACGCTTGCCGGTCAGCTTGAACGAAGCCACCTGGATCACCACCGACAGGGTCTCCATGACGAACACGCCGCCCATGATGAACAGGACGATTTCCTGACGCACGATGACCGCGATGGTGCCCAGCGCCGCACCCAGTGCCAAGGCACCGACGTCGCCCATGAACACCTGGGCCGGATAGGTGTTGAACCAGAGGAAGCCCAGACCGGCACCGATCAGTGCGCCGCAGAATACGATCAGCTCACCGGCGCCCGGCACGTAAGGAATCAGCAGGTATTCGGCGAATTTCACGTTGCCCGACAGGTAGCAGAAGATACCCAGGGCGCCGCCGACCATGACCGTTGGCATGATTGCCAGGCCATCGAGGCCGTCGGTCAGGTTCACCGCGTTGCTCGAACCGACGATGACGAAGTAGGTCAGCACCACGAAACCGATACCCAGCGGGATGGTGACATCCTTGAGCATCGGCACGATCAGCGTGGTCTCGACGCTGCTCGGAGCAGTCATATACAGGAAGATCGCCGCGCCCAGGCCGAACACCGACTGCCAGAAATACTTCCAGCGGCTTGGCAGGCCACGCGAGTTCTTCTCGATCACCTTGCGGTAGTCATCGACCCAGCCGATGGCGCCGAACAGCAAGGTAACGATCAACACTACCCAGACATAACGGTTGCTCAGGTCGGCCCACAGCAAGGTGCTGATGCCGATAGCCGAAAGAATCAGGGCGCCGCCCATGGTCGGGGTGCCGGATTTGGACAGGTGCGATTGCGGGCCGTCGTTACGAACCGCTTGACCGATCTGGCGAATCTGCAGGGTACGAATCATCCAGGGGCCCAACCACAGGGCCAGCGACAACGCGGTCAGTACACCCAGAATCCCGCGCAGGGACAGGTACTGAAAGACCGCGAAGCCTTTGTAGAACTGTTGCAGATACTCAGCCAGCAGCAGCAGCATTAATGTTTCTCCCCGCTGGAACCGCACAAAGCCGCCACGACGTTTTCCATCGCAGCGCTGCGCGAACCCTTGATCAAAATAGTGGTGTTGGTGGCCTGCTCGCCGCGAACGGCGTCGATCAGGTCAGCTTGATTAGCGAAATGTCGGGCATTGGCGCCAAACGCTGCCACTGCGTGAGCCATGTTCGACCCCACCGCATACAGCGCCGATACTTTATCTTTGGCGTAGTCGCCTACCTGCCGATGCCCTTCCTCAGCCCACTGGCCCAATTCGCCGATATCCCCGAGCACCAGGACGGTGCGTCCGGAAAAGCCGGCGAGTATATCAACGGCAGCGCACATGGAGGTGGGGTTTGCATTGTAAGTGTCGTCAATCACCCGCACACCGTTCGGCGCCATCTGTACGACAGTGCGGCCCTTGACCGGTTGCACGGTATTCAAGCCCTGGACGATTCCGTCCAGCGTCAGACCAAAGGCATGTGCGGCGGCAGCGGCGGCCAGCGCGTTGCTGACGTTATGGGTACCGAGCAGATTGAGCTGGACCCGCGCCACACCCAATGGACTGTGCAGGTCGAAAGACGGGCAACCACGCTCATCCTGGGCGAGATCAGCGGCATGGAAATCTGCGCCAGCGTTGTTCAACGCGAAGGTCAGCACCTGGCGATTACCGGCGCGCTGTTTCCAGATGCCGAAGGCCTTGTCATCAAGGTTCAATACTGCCACGCCATCCTGACCCAAACCTTCGAGGATCTCGCCCTTGGCTTCGACAATCTTCTCCGGGCCGCCGAACTCGCCGACATGCGCAGTGCCGGCATTGTTGATCAACGCCACTTGTGGCTTGGTCAGAGCAACGGTGTAGGCAATCTCGCCAATGCGCGAGGCACCCAGCTCGATGACTGCCGCGGTGTGTTCCGGGGCAATTTCGAGCAGCGTCAGCGGGGCGCCGAGGTCGTTGTTCAGGTTGCCACGCGTGGCCAGGACCGGACCGCGGGTGCGCAGGATGCTGGCGAGCATTTCCTTGACCGTGGTCTTGCCGCTGGAGCCGGTGATGGCAGCGACAGGCTTGTCGAACGCGGCACGGTTCAGCGCACCCAACTGGCCCAAAGCCTGGCGGCAATCGGCAACCAGCAACTGCGGGAGGCTGGTGCCTGGCACTTCTCGTTCGACCAGGGCAGCAACAGCGCCCTTGGCCTGTACTTCATTGAGGTAATCGTGACCGTCAAAACGCGGCCCGGCCAAGGCGACAAACAGTTGCCCGGCAACGATTGCGCGACTGTCGATGCTGACGCCACTGAAGCTGGCATCAGCACCCAACAGGCGGCCTTGCAGCGGCGCGGTCAACTGGCTGAGGGTCAATGGTTTAAGCATGAGGGGCCTCCCAGACTGCAAGCGCTTTCTCGGCTTCAACCAGGTCGGAAAAGTCGTGACGCTGACCGTTGATTTCCTGATAGTCCTCGTGGCCTTTGCCAGCAAGGACGATGACATCATCAACACCGGCGCTGGCAATCAACTGGGCAATGGCAGTACCACGCCCGGCGACGAACTCGACCGCATCAACCTTGACGAAACCTGGACGGATATCAGCAAAGATCTGCTGCGGGTCTTCGCTACGTGGGTTGTCGTCGGTGACCAGCACGCGGTCGGCAAGACGCTCGGCCACTTCGGCCATCAACGGACGCTTGCCGCGATCACGATCGCCACCGCAGCCGAACAGGCACAACAACTGGCCTTTGGCGTGCGGACGCAAGGCCTGGAGCACCTGCTCCAGCGCATCGGGGGTGTGGGCGTAATCGACCACCACCAGCGGCTTACTGCCGCCACCCAGGCGCTGCATGCGGCCGATCGGGCCTTCCAGCGCCGGGGTCACGGCGAGAATTTCATCCAGCGCATAGTCCAGCGCCATCAGGGTACCGACCGCCGCCAGCATGTTGCTCAGGTTGAAGCGGCCAAGCAGGCGGCTGCGCAGGGAATGCTCTCCCTGGGCCGTGACGATCACCGCGCGCACGCCGTCGTCGTCAAAATGCGCTTCGCGGCAGTACAACGAAGCGGCAGGATCCTTGAGGCTGTAGCTGATCAGGCGCGACTCGCCCTTCTCGGCCGCCAGGCGGCGACCAAAGTCATCATCGAGGTTGACCACCCGGCAACGCAGGTTCGGCCAGGCGAACAGACGCGCCTTGGCGTCTTCGTAGGCCTGCATGCTGCCGTGGTAGTCCAGGTGATCGCGCGACAGGTTGGTCATTACCGCGATGTCGAACGCCAGCGCCGCAACCCGGCCCTGATCCAGAGCATGGGAAGAAACCTCCATGGCCACGGCCTTGGCCCCACCCTTCTTCAGGTCGTTTAGGGTCGCTTGCACGGCTATCGGATCCGGCGTGGTCAGACGACCGCTTTGCAACTCGCCATAGAAGCCAGTGCCCAGGGTGCCAATCAGGCCGCAGCGCTGGCCTAGCTTGTCCAAAGCCTGGGCCACTAACTGAGTGACACTGGTCTTGCCGTTGGTGCCAGTGACACCAACCAGATTCAGCTGACGGCTCGGCTCGCCATAAAAGCGCCCGGCAATATCCGACAACTGAGCAATCAGGCCCTTGACCGGAATAAGCGGTACTTCGGTGATCGGTAGCACCGTGGCGCCTTGTGCTTCATAGGCAACCGCAGCCGCGCCGCGCTTGAGTGCATCGGCAATGTGATCGCGACCATCGACCAACGCACCAGGCACCGCCAGGAACAGGTCACCCGGACGGATGTTACGGCTGTCCAGAGTCAGCTCGCGGATCAACGGATCGCGGCTGGCCTGGGCGAAAAGCTTACTCAATGGCATTGTCATCAACCGCGCCCTCCTTTGGCGGTCGCAGCATCAACCTGCTGCTGTGGAACCGGCGGCGGAAGGTTATCCGGCGGAATGTTCATCAGGCGCAACGTGCCGGACATGACCTTGCTGAACACCGGCGCCGAGACCAGACCACCGAAGTAGCCGCCTTTGCTCGGCTCGTCGATGACCACCACCACGGCATAACGCGGGTCGCTCATCGGGCCGAATCCGGCAAACAGCGAGCGGTAGGAATTTTCGGTGTAACCCTTGGAGCCGATCGTGGCTTTACGCGCCGTACCACTCTTGCCACCGACGTGATAGAACGGCACCTGGGCACGGAACACGCCGCGCGGCGCTTCGATAACCTGCTGGACCATGCCCTGAATGGTCTTGGCGACTTCTACCGGCACCACCTGGGTGGACTCTGGCGTTTTGTCGACTTTAAGAATGCTCAACGGCACCATCTTGCCGTCGTTGGCCAGCGCAGCATAGGCATGTACCAACTGCAGCGCGGTCACCGACAGGCCGTAGCCGTAGGACAGGGTCGCAGTTTCTGCCTTGCGCCACTCACGGTGGTTCGGCAGGTTACCGACCCGCTCACCCGGGAAGCCCAGGCCGGTGTACTGGCCCAGACCGAGCTGGGACATCACCCGGTAAATGGATTCACCGCCGATATCGAAGGCGATCTTGCTCATGCCGACGTTACTGGAGTTGATCAGAATGCCGGTCAGGTCGAGGATCGGGCCTTCGCTCTTGGACACGTCACGAATGGTGTAACGCCCCAGTTGCAAGGTGCCCGGATAAACCTCGACCTTGTCGGTCGGCTTCCAGCGCCCGCTCTGCAGCGCAGCACTCATCGACAGCGGCTTGACCGTGGAACCGGGCTCAAACACGTCGATGATCGCGCGGTTGCGCATGGCGGCCGGGAACATGCTGCGGCGGTTGTTGGGGTTGTAGGTGGGCTGGTTGACCATGGCCAGCACTTCACCAGTTTTCACATCGAGAATCACCAGGCTGCCGGCCTTGGCTTCCTGCTCGGCAATCGCGTTGCGCAGCTCACGGGTCGCCAGATATTGCAGGCGCAAGTCGATGGACAACGCCAAGGTCTTTCCGGCCTTGGCGTTTTTGGTTACCTGGATGTCTTTGATCAGCCGGCCACGCCGGTCCTTGATGACCTGGCGCTTGCCGGGCACGCCGGCCAGCCACTCATCGTAGGCCAGCTCCACCCCTTCTCGACCGTGGTCATCGAGGTCGGTAAAGCCGACCATGTGCGCGGCGACATCGCCGGCCGGGTAGAAACGACGAAATTCCTCGATGCCGTAGACACCAGGAACCTTCAGATCAAGTACCACCTGCCCCTGCTCCGGGGTCAGGCCGCGGACCAGATAAATGAATTCTTTGTTGGCCTGTTGTTCCAGGCGCTGGGTCAGTTGCTGTGGATTCTGCTTGAGCGCAGCGGCCAGTGCCGGCCAGCGCTCCTTGTAAGCCTGCATTTCCTTGGGGTTGGCCCACAGGGTGGTGACCGGAGTACTGACTGCCAGCGGTTCACCGTTGCGGTCGGTGATGAGCCCGCGGTGTGCAGGAATCGGGATATGGCGCAAGCTGCGGGCATCGCCCTGACCTTTAAGGAAGTCACGGTCAACCACCTGCAGGTCGATGATGCGCCAGGCAATCGCACCGACCATGATGGCCAGCAAGGCGATGACCACGCGAAACCGCCACGGGTAGAGTGCGCCTTCGAGTTTCATCATGGCGCCACCATCCGTACTTCGTCGGCGGCCGGAATGCGCATTTTCAGTTGTTCGCTGGCCAGGTTCTCGATACGGCTGTGCGCGGTCCAGGTGCTTTGCTCAAGGATCAACCGGCCCCACTCGGCCTGGGCCTTGTCGCGCTCGCTGAGTTCGCCGTAAAGGGTGTTGAGCAACTGACGGTTCCAGTGCGCGCTGTACGACACCGCCACCGAAGAAACGAGCACGGCAATGAACAGCAGAAGCATCAGGAAGCTTCCGCCTGGCAAAGGCTTGGCGAACAAGCGGCTCACCGCAGTTTCTCGGCAACGCGCATAACGGCACTGCGCGAACGTGGGTTGGCCTTGAGCTCGGCTTCGGAGGCGAATTGCGCCTTGCCGATCAGCTTGATCTTCGGCTCGAAATGCTTGTGCTGCACAGGCAGGTTGCGTGGCAGGTTGTCGGCTTCGCCCTTGACCAGCTTGCGCATGAAAAGTTTGACGATGCGGTCTTCCAGGGAATGGAAGCTGATCACCACCAGACGACCGCCGACTTCCAGGGCCTCGAGCGCGGCTTCCAGACCGGCCTCCAGGTCACCCAGTTCGTTGTTGACGTGAATGCGCAGCCCCTGGAAGGCACGGGTTGCCGGGTTCTTGCCCTTTTCCCAGGCAGGGTTGGCAACCTTGAGCACTTCAGCCAGGTCGGCAGTGCGCTCAAAAGGCTGAATTTCGCGGCGCGCCACAACAGCATTGGCCATGCGCTTGGCAAAACGCTCTTCGCCATATTCCTTGAACACCCGGGCGATCTCTTCGGCCGGGGCGGTGGCGATAAACTCGGCAGCGCTGATCCCGCGCGACGGGTCCATGCGCATATCCAGCGGGCCGTCGTTGAGAAAGCTGAAACCGCGCTCCGGGTCATCGAGCTGTGGCGAAGAAACGCCCAGGTCCATCAAAATACCGCTGACTTTACCGGCCAGGCCGCGTTGCGCGACTTCATCGCCCAGCTCGGCAAAACTACGCTGCACAATGACAAAGCGGCCGTCTTCGGCCGCCAGCGCTTGCCCGGTGGCAATCGCTTGAGGATCTTTGTCAAAACCCAGCAACCGTCCTTGCGGCCCGAGCTTGCTGAGTATCAAGCGGCTGTGCCCGCCGCGCCCGAAAGTGCCATCCAGATAGCAGCCATCGGCGCGTACGGCGAGAGCCTCGACGGCTTCGTCAAGCAGTACGGTGATGTGGTTAAAGCCGCTATCTATAGTCACAGGATCAAATCACGCAGTTCATCAGGCATGGCGCCCGGTTGTTGGATAGCTGCAAGGTCGGCTGCCGAAACTGCGTTCCAGGCGTCCTCGTCCCACAGCTGAAATTTGTTCAGTTGCCCCACCAGCATCGCCTTCTTGTCGAGCTTGGCGTATTCGCGCAAACGCGGAGGCACCAGGAAACGACCACTGCCATCAAGCTCCAGATCCACCGCATTGCCGATCAGCAAACGCTGCAGGCGACGGTTCTCTTCACGCAATGACGGCAAGGCGCGTAACTTGGCTTCAATCAGTTCCCACTCATCGAGCGGGTATACACACAAGCAGGGATCTACTGCATCGATAGTCACGATCAACTGCCCGGAACTACGCGAATCGAGCTCGTCACGGTACCGGCTCGGCATTGCGAGACGGCCCTTTGCGTCGAGGTTGATAGCGTTGGCTCCGCGGAACACGGCTGCGATTCCCCACTTGTTAGCTTTTTTGTGATCAGAAAACCCACTTCATGCCACTTTCTGCCACTTGCGCACACTATAGGAATCCGCCTACCACACCGTCAAGGCACGCTTATAAGGAAATCCCTTACAGATCGGAGATTTAGCGCATGGAAGGAAGATGAAAGGACAAATCGGAGAGGTTTTTGACAGAAAAAATCAAACTCATTCAGGCAAATAGAGCCCAAAGTTAAAGTGATTTATTAAGAGTAAGATTTTTTTGGTATTACCAAGACACATCTGCTATCGATTCAAGCAGGAGGGGGAAGAGGTGGAGAGTCGATCTGTAAGCCGGGTTTTGTCGAGGACAGTCATTCCTCTACGACGGCCATCACTGGACGCCTCTAGCAACCTACCCGGTTCCAACGCGGGCCGCGCCATATGGAACCCTATTTGGTCTTGCTCCGAGTGGGGTTTACCTAGCCACGAACTGTTGCCAGTCGTGCGGTGCGCTCTTACCGCACCTTTTCACCCTTACCGGCACCGAAGTGCTTAGGCGGTTGTTTTCTGTGGCACTTTCCGTAGGCTCGCGCCTCCCAGGCGTTACCTGGCACTCTGCCCTATGGAGCCCGGACTTTCCTCCCCCCTCTTTTGCGGAACAAAAGAAGGCAGCGACTGTCCGATCGACTCTCCGCCGCAAAGGTTAACGGCAGAGACGCTCAAGAACAAGCGATAAAACAAATCGTAGCACCAAGCCACTATTTGTCTTTCTGTTTTTCCAGAGCCGCCTGATACAACACATTCTTGCGCACGCCGGTAATTTCCGCCGCCAGCGCCGCGGCCCGCTTGAGCGGCATCTCTGCCAGCAACAGGTCGAGCACGCGCATGGCCTCGCTGCTCACCGCCTGCTCATCCTCCGGCGCAGTCCAGCCGGCTACCAGCACCACGCATTCACCGCGCTGCTGATTACTGTCAGCTTCGACGAACGCACGCAGCTCACCCAGCGGCAAACCCTTGAGGGTTTCAAAGGTCTTGGTCAGTTCGCGCGCCAGCAATGCAGGACGCTCGGCACCGAACACTTCCTCCATATCCTGCAGGCATTCAAGGATTCGGTGCGGCGCCTCGTAGAAGATCAGGGTACGCGGCTCTTCCTTGACCTGACTCAAGCGCGCCTTGCGTCCGACCGCCTTGGCCGGCAGAAAGCCTTCAAAGATGAAGCGGTCAGACGGCAGACCCGCAGCCGAAAGCGCTGCAATCAAGGCACAGGCGCCGGGCACCGGTACTACTGCGACCCCGGCGGCACGCGCCTGACGCACCAGGTGGTAGCCGGGGTCCGAGATCAACGGCGTACCGGCATCGGAGATCAGCGCGACGTTATCGCCAGCCAGCAGGCGCGTGAGAAAGCGACTGCCCTCTTCCCGCTCGTTGTGCTCGTGACAGGCCGCCAAGGGGGTATTGATCCCGAAATGCTGCAACAAACGAATGGAATGACGCGTGTCTTCCGCAGCGATCAGGGCCACATCGCTGAGTACTTTCAGCGCCCGCGCACTCATATCATCCAGGTTGCCGATGGGCGTAGCCACCACATAAAGCGTGCCAGCAGTGGAATGGGAAGCCCCTGGAACATCAGTCACAGCACACACCTGTCGTGTTGAACAAAGCGCCATTGTAGCCCGACTGACGGCAACAATGCGTAACCTGCACAGCCTGCAAGGCACGTTCCAGCACCTATATTGAAGGATTAACGCCAGCAACATCGCGCCCCGGCCAGTGCTTGGGTACAATTGCCAGTTAATTTGATCGAGTAACAGGACCCTTACATGATCGCTTGCCTGCGGCTGTTCACAGCCCTTTGCCTCGCCGCCCTGCTGGCAGCCTGCGCCAGCTCGCCTTCGTCGAGCCTCGGCGAACTGCCGCGCACCCCGGACGCCAGCATCGAGCAACTGCTTGAACAGGCCACCACCAGCAAGACACCAGAAGAGGCCGCCCTGCTGCGCCTGAGCGCGGCCGACCTGGCTTACCAGCAAAAAGACAACGTGCGCGCCGCGCACATTCTCGAGCAGGTACCGGTCGAGCAACTCAAACCGGCCCAACAGATCTTCGCCAGCACCCTGAGCGCGGAACTGGCCATGAGCCGCAACCAGCCCAAAGCCGCGCTGACCGCCCTGAGCCATCCAAGTCTGGCACGCCTGGGTGAACTACCGGACGAACAGCAGCGCCGCACTCGCAGCGTTCAGGCCAAGGTGCTGGAAGCCAATGGCCAGAGCCTGGCCGCCGCGCAAGCCCGTGTCGACCTGGCGCCGCTGCTCAGCGGCAACGCCGCCAGCGACAACCAGAATGCCATCTGGAACCTGGTTGCAGCCCTGCCCAGCGATCAACTGCAAAGCGCCAGCACCGGCGATAGCACCCTCGCCGGCTGGGCCAGCCTGGCCCTGGCAGTAAAAAATGCTGGCACCCTGGAACAACAACAGGCCGCCATCGAGACCTGGCGCAGCCAGCACCCGGAGCACCCGGCTGCCCTGCAATTGCCACTGGCGCTGGTCAAGCTCAAGGAAATGGCCAGCCAGCCGCTGACCAAGATTGCCCTGCTGCTGCCACAAGAAGGCCAGCTGGCGGGTGTTGCCCGCGCCCTGCGCGACGGCTTCATGGCTGCGCACTTCCAGGCTCAGCAAGCCGGACAGAAGCCACCAGCGGTCGAAGTATTCGACAGCTCGCGCATTACCTCACTGGATGACTTCTACCGCCAGGCTCAGGCCGCCGGCGTGCAACTGGTTGTTGGCCCGCTGGAAAAACCACTGGTCAAGCAACTGGCCGCACGCCCGCAACTGCCAATCACCACTCTGGCCCTGAACTACAGCGATGCCGGCCAGAGCGGCCCGGCGCAACTGTTCCAGTTCGGCCTGGCTGCCGAAGACGAAGCCCGCGAAGTCTCGCGCCGCGCCCACGCCGACGGCATGGTTCGCGCCGTGGCTCTGGTCCCTCGCGGCGAATGGGGCGATCGCGTCCTCAAGGCATTCCGTCAGGACTGGGAAGCCAAGGGCGGCACCCTGCTTGCCGCCGAGCACGTTGACCAACCCGTAGCGCTGGCCCAGCAGATCGCCGATCTGTTCCAGCTGCGCCAGAGCGAAGGCCGCGCCAAGAGCCTGCAGAACACCGTCGGCGGCAACGTCTCGGCACAGCCGTCGCGTCGCCAGGACATCGACTTCATCTTCCTCGCCGCCACTCCGCAGCAAGGCCAGCAGATCAAGCCGACCCTGAACTTCCAGTACGCGGGTGACGTTCCGGTGTATGCCACTTCACACTTGTACAGCGCCAGCGGTGACGTCAACCAGTACAACGACATGAACGGCATCCGCTTCTGTGAAACCCCGTGGCTGCTCGACACCAACAACGCCCTGCGCCAGCAGGTCGTCAGCCAGTGGCCGCAAGCCAACGGCAGCCTCGGCCGCCTGTACGCCATGGGTATCGACGCCTACAGCCTGGCGCCACGCCTGGGCCAGCTCAAGGCTCTGCCGGACAACCGTATCGAAGGCTTCTCCGGCAGCCTGAGCATGAACCCGAACCAGCGTATCGAGCGTCAGCTGCCGTGGGCCGAGTTCTCTGGCGGACAGATCGTACGCCTGCCTGACACCCCACGCTGATGCCCGACAGTTCACGCCAACACGCAGGCCAGGCCGCCGAGCGGCACGCCCTTGAGTACCTTCAAGGGCAAGGCCTGCGCCTGTTGGCGCAGAACTGGCGATGCAAACGTGGCGAGCTTGATCTGGTCATGCTCGACAGCGATACAGTAGTATTCGTCGAAGTTCGCTATCGGTTGCATGCGGACTTTGGCGGCGCGCTCGGCAGTATCGACGGGCGCAAGCAGGACAAACTGGTGCTCGCCGCCGAGTCTTTTCTGCACAAGGAAACACGCTGGGCCAACCATCCCTGCCGTTTCGATGTGATCGCCGTGCAAGGCAGAGGCCACTCGGGGCAAGCGCTGCAATGGCTGAAGAACGCCTTTGGATGCTGAGCCCGCCCTGACCCTGCACGTTTACCCTTACAACTTTTTTGCTCTTTGCTTCGCGGGCTGCACAGTCATGTGCCGGGACCTTTTCTGTACACTCCCGACACGCCCGGCCAGCCGCCCTACTTAAGGTCTCACTGATGGACATGCAATCCCGAATTCGCCAGCTTTTCCAGGCCAGCATCAACACCAAGCAACAGGCGATGGAAGTCCTTGCACCACACATCGAGCAAGCCAGTCAGGTCATGGTCAACGCGCTGCTCAACGAGGGCAAGATGCTCGCCTGCGGCAACGGCGGCTCGGCCGGCGATGCCCAGCACTTCTCCTCCGAACTGCTCAACCGCTTCGAACGCGAGCGCCCGAGCCTGCCAGCCATCGCCCTGACCACTGACAGCTCGACCATCACCTCGATCGCCAACGACTACAGCTACAACGAAATTTTCTCCAAGCAGATTCGCGCCCTGGGTCAACCCGGTGACGTTCTACTGGCAATTTCGACCAGCGGTAACTCGGCAAACATAATTCAGGCGATCCAGGCCGCACATGATCGCGAAATGATTGTCGTAGCTCTGACCGGACGCGACGGCGGCGGCATGGCCTCGCTGTTGCTGCCTGAAGACGTCGAGATTCGCGTGCCGGCCAACGTCACCGCACGTATCCAGGAAGTCCACCTGCTGGCGATCCACTGCCTCTGCGATCTGATCGACAGCCAATTGTTCGGGAGTGAAGAATGACCCCTAAACGCATCGGCCTGATGGCCCTGACCCTGTGCCTGAGCCTTAGCGGCTGCAGCTCGGTTCTCACCGCCACCCGCGACAAGCCGATCGAAGATGACCGCGGCACCCGCACCTTCGGCAGCAAGATCGATGACTCGCTGATCGAGACCAAGGTAGCGGTCAACGTTGCCAAGGCAAGCCCTGATCTGGACAAGAACTCGCACATCGTTGTCAGCAGCTTCAACGGCATCGTCCTGCTCGCCGGGCAAACCCCGCGCGCCGACCTCAAGAGCATGGCCGAACAGGCCGCAGGCCAGGTCCAGCGGGTGAAAAAGGTGCATAACGAACTGCAGGTACTGCCGCCCTCCTCGATCCTGGCGCGCAACAACGACGCCTGGCTGACCACCAAGATCAAGGCGCAGATGCTCACCGACAGCAACATTCCCGGTTCGCGCATCAAGGTGATCACCGAGAACGGCATTGTTTACATGCTCGGCCTGCTGACCCAACAGGAAGCCACCCGCGCCACCAACCTGGTGCAGGGCGTGTCGGGCGTGCAGAAGATCGTCAAGTTGTTCGAGTACATCGACTGATTTTTTATCCTTTTAAGGAAGTACCCATGAAAAACGGCCTGCTGCCTACCCTGCTGATTGGCGCCTTCGCCACCCTGGCCGGCTGCTCCAGCCCTAGCCTGATCACCCTCAACGACGGCCGCGAGTTCCAGGCAGTCGATGCCCCTCGCTTTGAGCGCAGCTCCGGCTTCTACGAGTTCGAACAGCTGGATGGCAAAGTGACCCGCGTCAACAAGGACCAGATTCGCACCATCACCGAGCTGTAACGCGAATCACGCATACAAAAAAGGCGATCCACCAGGATCGCCTTTTTTGTTACTTCACCACCTTCAGACTCGGACGCCCACTTGGCCGTGGCGGCTGCCCACCAGCAGGCGGGCCGTCGTCGTCCGGCTCGACACCTTCGTCCTCTTCATATTCATCATCCTCAAGCACCGGCGGCTCGAGTTCGAAGACCATGCCCTGACCATTTTCCCGGGCATAAATACCGAGAATCGCACCCGCAGGCACGAACAGGGTATGAGCAACGCCACCAAAGCGCCCCTCGAAGCTCACAGCGTCGTTATCCATGTGCAGGTGACGTACGGCATTGGGTGAGATATTCAGGACGATCTGACCATCACTGGCGAAGCCCTGGGGCACCTGCACCTTCGGGTACTCGGCGTTTACCAGCATGTGCGGGGTGCAGTCGTTATCCACGATCCACTCATAGAGTGCACGTACCAAATAGGGGCGACTGGAGTTCATCGACAGCTCCTTAAAACCTAGCGCATTTCACGTTCAGCAGCGGACAGGCTTGCCTGGAAAGCTTCGCGGGCAAACTGTCGCTCCATGTAATCGAGCAACGGCTTGGCCGGCCGCGGCAGTTCAATACCCAACACTGGCAAGCGCCAGAGTATGGGCAGTAGACAACAATCAACCAGACTTTGCTCCTCACTGAGGAAACACGGCTTGTCGGCAAACAATGGCGACACACCGGTCAGGCTTTCACGCAATTCTTTACGGGCCTGGACGCGAGCGGCTTCCTTGCTGCGCGGATCGAGAATCAGGTCAACCAGCGCACACCAGTCGCGCTGGATACGATGAATCAACAGCCGGCTGTTGGCCCGGGCCACCGGGTAAACCGGCAACAACGGCGGGTGCGGGTAACGTTCGTCGAGGTATTCCATCACCACCGTCGACTCGTACAGCGCCAGGTCACGATCGACCAGGGTCGGCACGCCGCCATAGGGGTTCACTTCGACCAGCTTGGGCGGCAAGCGTCCGGGATCGACATTGATGATCTCGACGCTGACACCCTTCTCGGCGAGAACGATGCGCACCCGATGAGAATAATGGTCAGCGGGGTCGGAGTAGCAGGCTAACCGGTTGGTCACGCCCATAGTGGTCCTCCTCGCAGATGAAATTATAGAAGCTGCAAATGCAAACGCGCCCTGCGGGAACCTCCGTTATCCAGAGGCCCCCCAGGGCGCGTTCAACTACCAGAAACTACTGCGTGATCAGTGCACGTCCTTCCAGTATTCGCGCTTGAGCAGATAAGCGAATATGAAGAAGAAGGCCAGGTACAGCAGCACGTAAGTACCGATGCGCTGACTTTCCAGTTTGACCGGGTTGGCCGAATAGGCCAGGAAGGTCACCAGGTTCTTGACCTTCTCGTCGAACTGCTCTGCGGTCAGGGTACCGGATTTCGGCTCCACGGTCAGCTGGTCACATGCTTCATGGGTCAATGGCGACCCTGTCAGCGGGTCGAATTGCTTCTTGCCGTCGACGACAGTCTGCACCTGCTTGCAGCCAATGACCTGGTTGCCCTGCAGGCCGACCAGCACGTTAGGCATGCCGACGTTCGGGAAAACCTTGTTGTTCACCCCGTACGGACGCGACTTGTCTTCGTAGAAGCTGCGCAGGTAGCTGTACAGCCAGTCGGTGCCACGCACCCGGGCAACCAGGGTCAGGTCAGGCGGCGCGGCGCCAAACCAGGTCTTGGCGTCTTCAGGCTTCATGCCGATCTTCATGTGGTCGCCAATCTTGGCACCAGTGAACACCAGCTTCTCGAGCATCAGCTCGTGAGGGATACCCAGGTCGTCAGCCACCCGCTCATAGCGCTGGAACTTGGCGCTGTGGCAACCCATGCAATAGTTGGCAAAGGTGCGCGCGCCGTCCTGCATGGCGGCCTTGTCGGTCAGATCGATATCAACCTTGTCCAGCTCCAGACCGTGCTCGGCCGCGAAGGTCAACGAGGGCATCACTGCCAGAATCAATACTGCAAATAGCTTTTTCATCAGCCAGTCACCCTTTCCGGAACCGGTTTGGTCTTCTCGAGCCGGGTGTAGAACGGCATCAGAAGGAAGTAGGCGAAATACAGGAAGGTGCATACCTGCGACAGCAGCGTGCGGCCCGGGGTTGGTGCCAGTACGCCAAGCACGCCGAGGATCACGAACGAGATGCAGAACACCACCAGCCACGCTTTGCTCATCCAGCCTTTGTAGCGCATGGACTTGACCGGACTGCGGTCGAGCCATGGCAGGACGAACAGCACGGCAATCGCGGCGCCCATGGCGATAACGCCGAGGAGCTTGTCCGGAACCGCCCGCAGGATCGCGTAGAACGGAGTGAAGTACCAGACCGGGGCAATGTGCTCAGGGGTCTTAAAGGCGTTAGCCTGCTCGAAGTTCGGTTTTTCCAGGAAGTAACCGCCCATTTCCGGGAAGAAGAACACCACTGCACAGAACACGAAGAGGAACACGACGACGCCGACGATATCCTTGACGGTGTAGTACGGGTGGAAGGCGATGCCATCGAGCGGCACACCGTTCTCGTCCTTGTGCTTCTTGATATCAACGCCATCCGGGTTGTTCGAACCCACTTCGTGCAGCGCCAGGATGTGCAGCACCACCAGGCCGAGAATCACGATCGGCAGGGCCACAACGTGCAGGGCGAAGAAGCGGTTCAGGGTGATGCCGGAGATCAGGTAGTCACCACGGATCCACTGGGTCAGGTCATCGCCGATCACCGGAATCGCACCGAACAGCGAGATGATCACCTGGGCACCCCAGTACGACATCTGGCCCCATGGCAGCAGGTAGCCCATGAAGGCTTCGGCCATCAGCGCCAGGTAGATCAGCATGCCGAACACCCAGACCAGTTCACGCGGCTTCTGGTACGAGCCGTAGAGCAGACCGCGGAACATGTGCAGGTAGACGACAATGAAGAACGCCGAAGCGCCGGTGGAGTGCAGATAGCGCAGGATCCAGCCGTACTCGACGTCACGCATGATGTACTCGACCGAGGCGAATGCCTCTTCGGCCGACGGCGTGAAGCTCATGGTCAGCCAGACGCCGGTGACGATCTGGTTGACCAGCACCAGCAGTGCCAGGGAGCCGAAAAAGTAGAAGAAGTTGAAGTTCTTCGGTGCGTAATACTTGCTGAGATGGTCTTCCCACATCTTGGTCGCGGGGAAGCGGGCGTCAACCCAATCCATGAACTTACTCATCACGCGTTCTCCTGATCGACGCCGACGACAATGATGTCGTCCGACTCATAAGAGTGCGGCGGCACTGGCAGATTGAGCGGCGCCGGCTGGGACTTGTAGACGCGGCCAGCCAGGTCGTAGTGGGAACCGTGGCACGGGCAGAAATAACCGCCGACCCACTTGGGCCCCAGGTCGACCGGGGCGACTTCAGGGCGGAAGGTCGGCGAGCAGCCCAGGTGGGTGCACAGACCGACCAGCACCAGGATCTCCGGCTTGATCGCACGGTTTTCCGGGTTGACGTAGGTCGGTTGAACCGATGCCTTGGATTCAGGGTCGGAGAGGTCACCGGCGATCTTCTTGAGGTTGCCAAGGATCTCTTCGGTGCGGCGGACGATGAAGACCGGCTGGCCACGCCATTCAGCAATCATCTGCTGACCTGGCTCTACCTTGGCGATATTGACCTTCACCGGTGCACCTGCGGCTTTCGCCTTGGCACTGGGGAACCATGACCCCACAAACGGGACCGCAGCCCCCACCGCTCCTGCAGCACCCACAACAGATGTGGCTGCTACGAGGAAGCGACGCCGGCCTGCATTGACGCCGTCATTGCTCATTCAGTCCTCTCCCATCAGCTTTATGGCCTGTTACAACAGGCATCTACTAAGTAATTTCTGACCTGCTAAAAACATTTGCTGAACTGCTAAAAATTTGCCGCATGGTAATGAAAAGACCCTTCTCTGACAAGGTGATTAGCCCGCAGCCAAGGCGCAATCCCTTGTAGCTCTTGACCTGCGTCTATGCGGCAAGTTGTCACAGTAAAGAACAGCATAGTTATTCAAGACATAAAAAAAGCCCGGTTCCACCAGGAACCGGGCTTTTTTTTGAACGCCGAAGCGAAATTAACGCTTGGAGTACTGAGGACGCTTACGTGCTTTACGCAGACCCACTTTCTTACGCTCAACTTCACGAGCGTCGCGGGTAACGAAGCCAGCTTTGCGCAGAGCGCTACGCAGGGTTTCGTCGTAGTCCATCAGTGCACGGGTGATACCGTGACGGATTGCACCGGCCTGGCCGCTGACACCACCACCGATAACGGTGACGTAGATGTCGAACTTCTCGGTGGTCTCGGTCAGTTCCAGCGGCTGGCGTACTACCATGCGCGCGGTTTCACGACCGAAGAACACGTCCAGAGAACGGTTGTTGATGGAGATGTTACCGGTACCTGGACGCAGGAAAACGCGAGCGGTTGCGGTCTTGCGACGGCCAGTGCCGTAATTTTGAGTCGCCGACATAATGAACTATTCCGTTAAATCTTCAGTTCTTGGGGCTGCTGAGCAGTATGAGGGTGAGTAGCGCCCGCATAGACTTTCAGCTTACGGTACATGTCGCGACCCAGTGGGTTTTTAGGCAGCATGCCTTTAACCGCGGTCTCGATCACGCGCTCAGGGGCCTTGGCGATCAACTTCTCGAAGTTGATTTCCTTGATACCGCCCGGGAAGCCGGAGTGGGAGTAGTACATTTTGTCCGAAGTCTTGGCACCAGTGACACGGATCTGCTCGGCGTTGATGACGACGATGTAGTCGCCGGTGTCAACGTGAGGAGTGTATTCTGGTTTGTGCTTGCCACGCAGACGGCTAGCGATTTCGGTAGCCAGACGACCCAGGGTCTGACCAGCGGCGTCAACTACGAACCAGTCGCGCTTTACTGTTTCCGGTTTAGCAGTAAAAGTTTTCATTCTTTATAGCCTCAGGGGCCGCCCAAGCGAAAATAAGACGGCGGATCTTACTGGATAGTGCGCACCTTGACAAGTCAAGGACACAGCCGCACACGGACGCTATCGGGGGCTCGGGTCAGCGCGTCCAATATTCGGCAGGGTTCTTCTGTGAGCGGGGCATCACTCCCACCACACCGAGAGGGGCTGAATTATCCAGATTGCGAAAAAAAATTCAACCTGCTTTTATGCTTCTTTTGCCAGGGAGAAGCCGATGGACTATCGCCAGCTGGGCCGCACCGACCTCAACGTCAGCACGTTATGCCTGGGCACCATGACCTGGGGCGAGCAGAATGACCAGGCCGAGGCGTTCACCCAGATCGAACGCGCCAAGGCTGCCGGGATCAATTTCATCGATACCGCCGAGATGTATCCGGTACCGCCGCGCCCGGAAACCTACGCCGCCACCGAGCGCATCATCGGCAACTGGTTCAAGGCCCGCGGTGATCGTGCCGAGTGGATCCTGGCCAGCAAGGTGGCCGGCCCGGGCAATGGCATCAGCCACATCCGCGACGGCCAGCTCAAGCACAACCGCCAGCACATCGTCGCCGCCTTGGACGCTAGCCTCAAGCGCCTGCAGACCGATTGGATCGACCTCTACCAGTTGCACTGGCCCGAACGCAGCACCAACTTCTTCGGCAAGCTGGGTTACCAACACCTGCCCCAGGATCACTTCACGCCGCTGGAAGAAACCCTGGAAGTGCTCGACGAGCAGGTCAAGGCCGGCAAGATCCGCCATATCGGCCTGTCCAACGAAACGCCCTGGGGCACCATGAAGTTCCTGCAGCTCGCTGAAAGCCGGGGCTGGAGCCGCGCCGTGTCGATCCAGAACCCCTACAACCTGCTCAACCGCAGCTTCGAAGTGGGCCTGGCGGAAATTGCAATTCGTGAACAATGCGGTTTGCTCGCCTACTCACCGCTGGCCTTTGGCATGCTCTCGGGTAAATACGAAAACGGTGCACGCCCCGCCAAGGGTCGCCTGACCCTGTTCAGCCGCTTCTCGCGCTACTCCAACCCGCAGACCGTCGCCGCCTGCAGCCGCTACGTGCAGCTGGCCCGCGAGCATGGCCTGGACCCGGCCCAGATGGCCCTGGCGTTTGTCACCCGCCAGCCATTCGTGACCAGCAACATCATCGGCGCAACCACCCTGGAGCAACTCGACAGCAACCTTGCCAGCCTCGACCTCAAGCTCTCTGACGAGCTGCTGGCAGCTATCGAAGCCATTCATCAGGACCAGCCCAACCCGGCGCCATAAGCCTTGTGGGAGCCAGCCTTGCTGGCGATGCCCGGCATAGCCGGGCCAGGAGCGCTATGCGCCCCATCGCCGGCAATGCCGGCCCCCACAGGAACCGAGGGTAGACACAACGGCCAAAAAATAAGACGATCCAGCCGGTGATTGACCACTCTACCCTATAAGAATAACGAAAATGATGTTTACCCAACCCACCGCGTCCTTGCGGCGCGTCAGTATCCTGGCCATCGATAACGTCTTTGCTTCGACAGTGATGCAGGCCAAGGACTTCTTCCACCTGGCCAGCCTGCGCTATGGCAAGCAACTGGGCCTGGGCTTGCAACCGATGTTCGAGACCCGCCTGGTCAGCCCTGACGGGCAGCCTGTGCGCACGTTCAGCGATGTCCTGCTACCGGTGGACAGTGGCCTGGAGCAGGCCGATGTGATCATCCTGCCGGCCTTCTGGGACGATTTCGACGCCCTCTGCCAGCGCTACCCCCAGGTCCTGCCCTGGCTGCGTGAACAGCATGCGCGCGGCGCCGTGCTCTGTGGCGAGGCCAGTGGCGTGTTCTGGCTGGCCGAGTCCGGCTTGCTCGATGGCAAGGAGGCGACCACTTACTGGCGCTTCTTCAACCAGTTCGCCGAACGCTTCCCCAAGGTCAGCCTGAATCAGGACAAGCACCTGACCGACGCCGACAACCTCTACTGCGCCGGCGGCACTACCTCGGCCTGCGACCTGTACATCTATCTGATCGAACGTTTCTGCGGCGCCAACGTCGCCCAGGCGGTCGCCCGCGACATCCTCTACGAGGTGCAGCGCAACTACACCCCAGGGCGCATGGGCTTTGGCGGACAGAAACTGCACCAGGACCTGATCATCCTGCAGATCCAGCAGTGGCTTGAAGAGCACTTTGCCGACAAGTTCCGCTTCGAAGACGTGGCACGCAACCATGGCATGAGCATCCGCAACTTCATGCGCCGCTTTCAGACGGCGACCGGCGACAAGCCGCTGCACTATCTGCAACGGCTACGGATCGAGACGGCCAAAGGCTTGTTGTCGGGCACGCGCAAGAGCATCAAGACCATCAGTTATGAGGTCGGCTATGACGATGCGAGTTTCTTTGCGCGGCTGTTCAGGCAACACACGGAGTTGTCGCCGAACCAGTATCGGCAGCAGTTCATGCAGGAGGCTTGAGGGCCTCATCGCCGGCAAGGCCGGCTCCCACAGGGTATGTACCCGACAATCATTGTGGGAGCTGGCCTTGCCAGCGATGGCAGCGACGCGTTTTAAGGCTTGTGCGCGCGCGCCAGGAATTCGTGGGACTGCATTTCCAGCAAACGGCTGAGGGTACGCTGGAATTCGAAGGTCAGACGACCACCGGTGTACAGATCCTTGAGCTCAACCTCGGCCGAGATGATCAGCTTGACGTTGCGGTCATAGAACTCGTCGACCATGTTGATAAAGCGCCGGGCGATGTCGTCAGTGGCCACACTCATCTGCTCGACGTCGCTGAGCAGCACGGCATGGAAAATCTTGCCCAGTTCAATGTAATCGTTCTGGCTGCGCGGGCCATCGCACAGTTCGCGGAAGTCGAACCAGGCCACGTCGTCACAGGTGCGCAACGCGCGAATCTCGCGGTTTTCGATCATCAGTACGTCGTTTTCCACCGCCTGGGTGCACTCCGGCGTCAGCGCGCGGAAGCTCTTGCGCAGGCTTTCGTGAGCCGCTTCGTCCAGTGGGAAGTGGAACAGCTCGGCTTGCTCCAGATGACGCAAGCGATAGTCGACGCCGCTGTCGACGTTGACGATCTCGGTGTTCTGCTTGATCAGGGCGATGGCCGGCAGGAAGCGCGCACGCTGCAGACCGTCCTTGTACAGACCATCCGGGACGATGTTGGAGGTGGCCACCAGGGTCACACCGTTCTTGAACAGCTCCTCCATCAGGGTGCCGAGGATCATCGCGTCGGTAATATCGGAAACGAAGAACTCGTCGAAGCAGATCACCCGCGCCTCATCGGAGAAACGCTTGGCGATGACCGTCAGCGGGTTCTTCTCACCCTTGAGGGTTTTCATTTCTTCGTGCACGCGCTTCATGAAGCGGTGGAAGTGCGTACGCACCTTCTGCTTGAACGGCAGTGCCTCGAAGAATGTATCGACCAGGTAGGTCTTGCCGCGCCCTACCCCACCCCAGAAGTACAAGCCCTTGACCGGTGCCTGCTCCTTCTTGCCGAACAGCTTGCCGAACACACCCGGCTTGTTGTTCTGCGCCGCGATCAGATCGTCGTACAGGCGCTGCAGATGACGCACCGCAGTTTCCTGCGCCGCATCATGGAAGAATTCGGGACGTTTCAGATCTGCTTGATATCGTTCTAGGGGCGTCATAATTCGTTAGCAAGGTAACAAAAACGGGCCGTCACTGTAGCGACGGCCCTGGATAATGGCAATCAGACTTGCGTCAGACCGTTCAGTCCTGCTGCGGTTGCAAGGCCGCGCGCAGGCTCTCGATCGCGGCATCGCGTGCCGCTTCGTCGGCCAGCTGCGGCCCGTCGGCAACGCACTCACCTTCCAGCCACAGGCTGAAGCCCAGGCCTTCAGTGCGTACGTCCAGCTCGCCGCCCTGCTGCAGTTGCTTGCTCACCGCACCTGCGGTCTTGCCGTCGGCGAAGTTGCGCGACAGCAGCAGTTGCTCACCGTCGGCCGCCAGCAGACGGAAACGGAAACTGCCGTCGTCTTCACGAAAGCTCACAAAGCGTGCGGCCTTGGCGGCCTTCTTCTTGACCTGGGCAGTACCCTGCTCGATGCTGCGGAACGAGCGCAGGCCAACGGCCTCACGCAGCTGTTCGAGGAACGGGGTGGCCACTTTGCGGGCTTTCTGCGCACCGGCCAGCAAGATGTCTTCGAGGTCTGCCGGACGGCTGATCAACTGGTGGTAGCGCTCGCGCGGCTCGCTCAACTGGCCATCGAGCAGTTGGAACAGACGCTGCTTGGCTTCACCCCAACCCAGGCCCTGCAGCAGCTCGCTGCGGAACTCGTCGGCTTGTGCTGGCGTAGCGAAGGCCTGGAACAGAGTGAACAGGTGCGAATTGTCCGGGTCCTTGGCTTCGCCCGGAGCGCGGGAGTCGGTGACGATGCGCGAGATCGCGTCCTTCATGTCCTTGGCGCTGGTGAACAACGGAATGGTGTTGTCATAGCTCTTGGACATCTTGCGGCCATCCAGGCCCGGCAAAGTCGCCACACTTTCTTCGATCAGCGCTTCGGGCATGGCAAAGAATTCCTTGCCCTGACCGAACAGGTGGTTGAAACGCTGGCCGATATCACGGGCCATTTCCACGTGCTGGATCTGGTCGCGGCCGACCGGCACCTTGTTGGCGTTGAACATCAGGATGTCGGCGGCCATCAGTACCGGATAGCTGTACAGGCCCATGCTGATGCCGGCATCCGGGTCTTCACCGTTCTCCAGGTTCTTGTCCACCGAGGCCTTGTAGGCATGCGCGCGGTTGAGCAGGCCCTTGGCCGCCACGCAGGTCAGCAGCCAGGTCAGCTCGGGGATTTCCGGGATGTCGGACTGGCGGTAGAAGGTCACGCGTTCCGGGTCCAGGCCACCGGCCAGCCAGGTCGCGGCGATTTCCAGACGCGAGCGCTGGATGCGCTGCGGGTCATCACATTTGATCAGGGCGTGGTAGTCGGCGAGGAAGTAGAACGAGTCGACACCTGGCTCACGGCTGGCGAGGATCGCCGGGCGGATGGCACCGGCATAGTTGCCCAGGTGAGGCGTGCCCGTGGTGGTGATACCGGTAAGGATGCGCGTAGTCATGGGTAATCGCTTATCAGGCTTGTATCAATTCGAAAGGCGCGGCAGCACCAGTTCCTTGAGGTCGGTGAGCTTGCCATGGAAAAAGTGTCCGCATTCTGCCACTTTCAGCAGCTCATGGGGGCGTGTGAGTGTGTCGGACCAGTCGTAGACCAGCTGCGGATCGATCACTTCGTCGGTTTCCGGCTGGATCACGCTCAGCGCGCAGGCTTGTGGCAAGCTGTCGTGATCCTGCAAGCGCATGACCGCTGGCGCAACCATGAACAGGTGCTTGAGCTTGATGCCCTGTGCTTCCAGACGCCCGCCGAGGCTGGCCGCAACAAAGCCGCCGAATGAAAAACCCATCAGGGTCAGGGGCAGCTGTGGATGCTTTTCCAGCAGCCAGGTCGCCGCTGCCTGGGCGTCATCGACTTCGCCACTGCCCATGTCATGGCTGCCAGCGCTGGCGCCGACGCCACGGTAGTTGAAACGCAGAGTAATGTAACCGGCATCGCGGGCGGTGCGCTGCAGCATCGACACCACCTTGTTGGTCATGGTCCCGCCCTGCACCGGGTTAGGGTGACACAGCAACACCACGCCACGGGCGTCGGCAACATCAAGGTACAAGGCTTCCAGTTGGCCGACCGGGCCATCGATGAATACGGGGGTTTCGCGGATAAGCAAGGATAAACTCCGTGACCTCGGAAAGGGTCGACTCGTCTAGCTGAATGATTCTGTCTGAGATATTTGCGATCGTTCGCGGTATACAGCGCAGGTCCGAGCCGTTAACGTAAAGCAAAGCCGTTTATAGAGGAAGGACTCGTGGAACTCTCGCTCTTAGTTTGGTTGTTGCCGACCCTGGCCCTCGTCGTGGGCGTTGTCGTTGGTTTCCTGGTCGCCCGCCTGCTGCCCAATGCCGCCCCGAGCAGCACTCAGCGCCAGCTGGATGATATCCAGGAACGTTTCGACAGCTACCAGAACGAGGTGGTTACTCACTTCAACAGTACGGCTGCGCTGGTCAAGAAACTGACCCAAAGTTACCAGGAAGTTCAGGACCACCTGGCCGATGGCGCCAACCGCCTGGCCCTGGACGAACTGACCCGCCAGCGCCTGCTGGCCTCTCTGCACTCGGAAGCCGTACAGGCCCCGCGTGATCGCCTGACACCACCAAAGGATACCGAAGTACCGCGTGACTACGCGCCGAAAGCGCCGAACGCACCGGGCATGCTCGATGAGCACTACGGGCTCAAGCGTAACTGACAAAAAGCCCCGCCGATTGGCGGGGCTTTTTATTGGAGATTCGGTGTCGCCCATCGCGGGGCAAGCCCGCTCCCACCAGTGGGAGCGGGCTTGCCCCGCGATAGCTATCTTCAGTTGTACCAGGGAGCCGCCCGCGAGCCGTGCCCATAGCGCTCCAGTGCCTGATCCAGCACCTGGCGCTCCACACTCCCCTGGCGCACCAGACTGTGCAAACTGGCCAACACGATACTGAAGCGATCAACTTCGAAAAACCGTCTTAGCTGCTGCCGTGTGTCGCTGCGGCCAAAGCCATCAGTGCCCAAGGTCACGTAGGGTGCCTGCACATACTCGGCAATCAGCTGCGGCCAGGCCCGCACATAATCGCTGGCGGCGATCACCGGCTCACTGCCTTGCAGGCAACGCTGCAGGTGACTGACACCCGCACCGTCCTGCCCCAGGCGACTGGCGCGATCCATATCCCGCGCCTCGCGCGCCAGCTCGCTGAAGCTGGTGACGCTGAACACCTCGCTCGCAATCTGCCAATCGCGGGCCAGCAGTTCACTGGCAGCGATGACCTCGCGCAGGATCGCCCCGGAACCCAGCAGGCGCACGCGCCCCTGCGCCGCAGCTACGCGTTGTTCGACATAGCGGTACATGCCGCGCAAAACCTCTTCATGCACCTGCGCTGGCAGCGAAGGTTGTGGATAGTTTTCGTTCATCACCGCCACGTAATGGAACTCGTCGCGTTGCTCGCTGAGCATGCGCCGCGCCGCATATTCGAGAATCACCGCCAGCTCACCGGCAAAGCAGGGTTCCCAGGCCCGGCAGTTGGGCACCATCGAGGCCATCACCAGACTCGAACCGTCCTGGTGCTGCAAACCTTCTCCACCCAGGGTCGTGCGACCGGCAGTAGCCCCCAGCAACAGACCACGGGCACGCTGGTCGGCGGCAGCCCAGATCAGATCGCCGACGCGCTGGAAACCGAACATCGAGTAGTAGATGTACACCGGCAGCATCGGTTCGCCGTGCACCGCATAAGACGTTGCCGCCGCCACCCAGGAGGAAATCGCCCCGGCTTCGGTGATCCCCTCCTCCAGCAGTTGACCGTCACGGGCTTCCTTGTAAGACAGCAACGAGCCGGCATCCTCGGGCTCATAGCACTGCCCCTGAGGTGAATAGATGCCGATCTGGCGGAACAGGCTGGCCATGCCGAAGGTGCGCGCCTCATCGGCGACGATCGGCACCACACGCGGCCCCAGCTCCGGGGCTTTGAGCCAGGCACTGAGCATGCGTACCGCCGCCATGGTGGTAGACATTTCCTTGCCGTCAGCCTGCAAGGCAAAACCACCCATGGCTTCCAGCGCGGGCACCGTTATCGGGCGCACGTCGCTGCGCCGTGCGGGTAATGGTCCGCCGAGCGCGGCGCGGCGCTCGCGCAGGTAGCGCAACTCAGCGCTGTCCTCTGCCGGGCGATAGAACTGCAACTGCTCGACCTGAATGTCGCTGAGCGGCAGGTGAAAGCGATCGCGGAAAGCCAGCAAGGCCTGGACATCGAGCTTCTTCGCTTGGTGCGCAGTCATGCGTGACTCACCCGCAGCACTCATCCCGTAGCCTTTCTTGGTTTTCGCCAGGATCACGCTCGGCCGCCCTTTGCAGGCCCTGGCCGCGGCAAAGGCGGCGTACAACTTGCGAAAATCGTGGCCGCCACGCTTGAGCGCGTTAATCTCCTCGGAGCTCATGTGCTCGACCAGTTTCTGCAGGGCCGGTTGCTGGTTGAAGAAGTGTTCAAGGTTGTAGGTGCCGTCTTTGGCCCCCAGGTTCTGGAACTGACCATCCGGGGTAGCCGCCAGCTGACGCAGCAGAACGTGTTCGCTGTCGCGCGCAAACAGGGCGTCCCACTCCGAGCCCCAGAGCACCTTGATCACGTTCCAGCCGGCACCACGGAACAGCGCTTCCAGCTCCTGGATGATCTGGCCATTACCGCGCACCGGCCCATCCAGGCGCTGCAGGTTGCAGTTGACCACAAAGGTGAGGTTATCCAGTTGCTCGCGCGCGGCCAGGGTCAGGCCGGCGATGGACTCTGGCTCGTCCATCTCGCCATCGCCGAACACACCCCAGACATGCCGGGCGCCGGTGTCGAGCAGCTGGCGATTGTGCAGGTAGCGCATGAAGCGCGCCTGGTAGATCGCATTGAGCGGACCGATACCCATGGAACCGGTGGGAAACTGCCAGAAGTCGGGCATCAGCCAGGGGTGTGGATAGGAGCACAAACCATTGCCCGCGACCTCCTGACGGTAGCTGGCCAGTTGCTCTTCACTCAGTCGCCCTTCGAGAAACGCCCGGGCATAGATGCCAGGCGCTGAATGCGGCTGGAAAAACACCAGGTCGGCGCTGCGTTGCTCAGCGCCGGACTCGCCACGAAAGAAGTGCTGGAAACCGACTTCGAAGATTTCCGCTGCCGAGGCGTAACTGGCGATATGCCCGCCCAGGTCGCCATAGGCATGATTGGCCCGTACCACCATGGCCAGCGCGTTCCAGCGCAGCAGGCTGGTGATCCGCTCTTCCAGTTCCAGATCCCCCGGATAGGCCCCCTGCTGCTCTACCGACAAGGTATTGCGGTAGGCCGAGAAGGCCTGGACGCCTTGCTCCAGGCCCAGCTCACGGGCATGCGCCTGCAGTTGCTCAAGGAGAAACCGCGCACGCTGCGGACCACAGTGCTGCAGGGTCGAATCCAGCGCATCGAGCCACTCGGCGGTTTCGCCCGGATCGCTGTCGGCTTGTGGATCATCACCCAGGCGGCGCGGCACACCTTCACCGGGCACAAGGCTCATCATTGCCACCATTGCATTGGCCTCATCCTTGATGGTTTCAGGCGCAGGCCTTCAGTGCCTGCTCGATATCGGCCAGCAGGTCGTCGATATCTTCAAGCCCGACCGACAGCCGCACCAGCCCCTCCGAGATGCCGTACCGGGCACGCTCCTCAGGGGTATAGCTGGAATGGGTCATGCTTGCCGGGTGCTGGGCCAGGGATTCGGCATCGCCCAGACTGACGGCGCGACTGAACAATTGCAGGGCATTCATGAAGCGACGTCCGGCACTGATCCCGCCCTTGAGTTCAAAGGCGATCATGCCGCCGGGCAAACGCATCTGCCGCTGGGCCAGTTCGTACTGAGTAAAGCCAGGCAAGCCGGGATAGTTGATCAACTCCACGGCCGGATGCTGCTGCAGGTACTCGGCGATGGTCTGGGCATTGCTACAATGACGCTCCATGCGCAGGTTCAGGGTCTTCATACCGCGCATCAGCAAGGCGGCATCCTGGGGCGACATTACCGCGCCGGTCATGTCCTTGAGGCCTTCAAGCCGAACCCGGCTCACCAGTGCCTTGCGCCCGACCACCAGGCCAGCGGTGATATCACCATGGCCGCTCAGGTACTTGGTCGCCGAATGCACCACCAGGTCCGCCCCCAGTTCCAGCGGTCGTTGCAGGTACGGTGTGCAGTAGGTGTTATCGACCACCACGGTGATTGCGTGCTTGTGCGCAAGCGTTGCCACGGCAGCGATATCGGCCATCTGCATGTTCGGGTTGGCCGGTGTTTCGAAGTAGATCACCTTGGTTTTCCCGCTGATCGCCGCTTCAAGCGCCTGCAGGTCAGTCATGTCGACATGGCGGACCTTGACCCCGAACTCACCGATGCCGTGGTGCAGAAAGGCAAAGGTGCAGCCGTACAAAGTACGCCCTACCAACACCTCATCACCTGGCCGCAGCAGGGTCCACAAGGTCGCGGTGATTGCGCCCATCCCTGAGGCCAGGGCCAACCCCGCCTCACCGCCTTCAAGCGAGGCCATGCGCTCTTCCAGCAGGGCCAGGGTGGGGTTGGAAATGCGTGTATAGAAATGTCCGCCCTCTTCCCCGGCAAAGCAGGCGGCGCCGTACTCAACCGTAGGAAACGCAAACGTGGCGGTCTGGTAGACCGGTGGCACCAGAGAACCCTGGTGGGCCAATGGGTCGTAACCGTGGTGGATGGCACGGGTAGCGAAACCTGAATCCTTGGTAGAGCCGCTCATGACAACAGCCTCTTGTGGTTTGTTATAAGCTTATGCCACTGAGGTGCTGATTTTTTTCCAAATATGACCACTGCTGACTGTGGTTATTAACAAAAAAACAATGAATTCAGGCTACGGAGGGCAAATCATGCCTACCGCCATCGACCGTACCGACCGCGCCCTGCTCGCCGCCCTGCAGGACAACGCGCGACTGACCATTTCCGAGTTGGCCGACAACGTCGCGCTGACCACCTCGCCGTGCTGGCGACGGGTCAAGCTGCTGGAAGAGAACGGCTACATCACCGGCTACCAGGCCATCCTTTCCCCCAAGGCGCTGGGCTTTGGCGTGACTGCTTTTGTCAGCATCATGATGGACTCGCACTCCAAGGAAATGGCCCGGGCCTTCGAGCAGCGGCTGATGGAGATTCCCGAGATCGTTGCCTGTCACAACATCTCCGGGCGCTATGACTTCCTGCTGGAGATTCTGGCGCGGGATTTGGAGTCGTTTGGCGAGTTCGCGCGGGAGGTGCTGCAGAGATTGCCGGGAGTGAAGGAGATCTATTCGAGCTTTTCGTTCAAGGCGGTGAAGGAGAAGCGGGTGATTCCGGTGTCGGAGAAGCATATCTGACACCGGGGTGAAGCCAATCGCCGGCAATGCCAGCTCCCACAAGGGGCCAATTGTGGGAGCTGGCATTGCCAGCGATGGCTGCAAGCAACAAAAAACCCCACCTGAGTGGGGTTTCTTGTTCATCCGCAATGCTTAGATCGCACCACGCTTACGCAGCAGCTCCAGCACTTGCTTGACGCCGTCTTCCAGGCTGACGTTCTGGGTATCGACCACCAGGTCGGCATCCAGCGGCACGTCGTACGGGAAGCTTTCGCCCGGGATGTTGTCGCCAGCGGCAGCATACAGGCCCTGCGGGTCACGCTCGCGGCAAGCCATTGGCGAGGCCTGGACGTAAACGGTGAGCAAGCGCTCCTTGCCGATCAGCGCCTTGGCCTGTTCACGGCCTTCGGCATCCGGGGCAACGAAGGCTGCCAGGGTCAGCAAGCCGGCTTCGTTGAACTGACGCGCCACATGCGCGGCACGACGCCAGTTCTCGGTACGCCCGGCGCGGTCCTGTGGCAGGCCTTTGTTCAGGTCGTGACGCAGGTTCTGGCCATCGAGCACATAGACCGCACGGCCCATGTCGAACAGCTTGCGCTCCACGGCGTAGGCCAGCGTACTTTTGCCTGCGCCCGACAGGCCGCTGAACAACACGGTCGCTGGCTGCTGACCAAAACGCAGGGCGCGCTCTGCAGTGTCGACGTGAGCCAATTTGCCATGCTGACCGATGGTGCCGTGCGGCACGACCGGCGGCGCGATGATCATGCCGGCGCCAACAGTGCCGTTGGTCAAGCGGTCGATGACGATAAAGGCACCGGTGGTGCGGTTGCTGTCATAGCCGTCGAGGGCAATCGGCGCGTCGAGGCTGACCTTGACCTTGCCGATTTCATTCAACTGCAAAGCACTGGCAGCGCCCTGCTCGAGGGTGTTGACATCGACCTTGTGGGCAATGCTGGCAATCGAGCCCGGCACGTAGCTGGTGGCACGCTTGATGTCGTATTTCTTGCCCGGCAGCATTGGCTCTTCGGCCATCCACACGAGCATGGCGTCGAACTGGTCGGTTACCGGTGGAACGTTGTCGGCATGTACCAGCAGGTCGCCACGGGAGATGTCGATCTCGTCTTCCATGGTCAGGGTCACGGCCTGGCCGGGGCCAGCGTTCTCCAGCTCACCTTCGAAAGTGACGATGGACTTGACCCGGCTGCTCTTGCCCGACGGCAGCACGACGATTTCATCGCCCTTGTGCACCACGCCGCTGGCCAGGGTACCGGCAAAGCCACGGAAGTTCAGGTTCGGCCGGTTGACGTACTGCACCGGGAAGCGCAGGTCGGTGAAGTTGCGGTCGGCCGCCACTTCCACGGTTTCAAGGATTTCCATCAGCGCAGGGCCGGTGTACCACGGCGAACGCTCGCTGCGGTTGACCACGTTGTCGCCCTTGAGCGCCGACATTGGCACGAAGTGCAGGCTGCTCGGGGCCATGTTGATGGCTTCGGCAAACTGCAGATAGTCGGCCTTGATGCTCTCGAACACGCCCTCATCGAAGCCTTTGAGGTCCATCTTGTTGACGGCGACGACGATGTGCTTGATGCCCAGCAAGGAGGCGATGTAGCTGTGGCGACGGGTTTGGGTCTGCACGCCGTAACGGGCATCGACGAGGATGATCGCCAGGTCGCAGGTGGACGCACCGGTGGCCATGTTGCGGGTGTACTGCTCGTGGCCCGGGGTGTCGGCGATGATGAACTTGCGCTTGGCGGTGGAGAAGTAGCGGTAGGCGACATCGATGGTGATGCCCTGCTCGCGCTCGGCCTGCAGGCCGTCAACCAGCAACGCCAGGTCGATGTCGTCGCCAGTGGTGCCGACTTTCTTCGAATCGCGGGTGATGGCTTCCAGATGGTCTTCGTAGATCATCTTCGAGTCGTGCAGCAGGCGCCCGATCAGGGTGCTCTTGCCGTCATCGACGTTACCGCAGGTCAAAAAGCGCAGCAGTTCTTTACGTTCGTGCTGGGCCAGGTAAGCGAGGATGTCCTCGCTGATCAATTCGGATTGGTGCGACATGGTCTGACCCTAACTTAGAAATAGCCTTGACGTTTCTTGTCTTCCATCGAGCCTGCACCATCGTGGTCGATGACGCGGCCCTGGCGCTCGGAAGTGCGCGTCAGGAGCATTTCCTGAATGATGTCGGTCAGGGTTTCAGCCTCAGACTCGACAGCGCCCGTCAGCGGGTAGCAGCCAAGGGTACGGAAACGTACTTTCTTTTTGACGATGCGAGCCTTTTCTTCATCCGAGAGGTGCTCGAGGATGCGCTCGTCATCGATCATGATCAGGGTGCCGTTCTTCTCGATCACATCGCGTTCGGCGGCGAAGTACAGCGGCACGATCGGGATGCCTTCAAGGTAGATGTACTGCCAGATGTCCAGCTCGGTCCAGTTCGACAGCGGGAACACGCGAATCGATTCGCCTTTGTTGACCTTGCCGTTGTAAACGTTCCACAGCTCCGGACGCTGGTTCTTCGGGTCCCAGCGGTGCTTGCTGTCACGGAACGAGTAGACACGTTCCTTGGCCCGCGACTTCTCTTCGTCGCGGCGCGCGCCGCCGAAGGCGGCATCGAAGCCATGCTTGTCGAGTGCCTGTTTGAGGCCCTCGGTCTTCATGATGTCGGTGTGCTTGGCACTGCCGTGGGTGAACGGGTTGATGCCCTGGGCGACGCCGTCCGGGTTGACGTGAGTGATCAGCTCCAGGCCCATTTCCTCGACCATCTTGTCGCGGAAGCTGTACATCTCCTGGAATTTCCACTGGGTGTCGACATGCATCACCGGAAACGGCAATTTGCCCGGGAAGAAGGCTTTGCGCGCCAGATGCAGCATCACGGCCGAATCCTTGCCGATCGAGTACAGCATCACCGGGTTATCGAACTCGGCGGCCACCTCACGAATGATGTGGATGCTTTCCGCCTCCAACTGTTTCAAATGCGTCAGTTTGTCGACCATGGCTACTCACGGAAATACGATCTTATGGACGGCCAGCGGGCCGTGTTCGAGCGGGCCACTTTATCACAGCACTCGATTCTATTTAGGCGCCCGACTAGATCGAAACAGTATAAGAATATGCCTTGCCGTTTTAGTCTCAGATCGGGTTCGGACAGTCGATGAACAGGTGCTCCAGGGCGAAGCGCCGCGCCAGGTAATCACCCAGTGCCTGCACGCCGTAACGCTCGGTGGCATGGTGGCCGGCGGCGATGAAACTGATGCCGTTCTCGCGGGCGCTGTGGAAGGTCTGTTCAGACGCCTCACCACTGAGGAACAGGTCGACACCTGCGGCAATTGCCTGGTCGATGTAACCCTGGCCACCGCCGGTACACCAGCCGACCCGGCGAATGATCTGCTCACCCTCGATCACCAGTGGCTCGCGGCCCATGACCTCCTGCACCTTGCGGGCAAAGTCGCGCGCCGACATGGGCTCGGCCAGCGAACCGACCAGACCGACCACCCGCGGGTTGTCCGGGTCCAGCGGACCTTCGACGGTAATGTCGAGCTGACGGGCCAGCTGCACGTTGTTGCCGACTTCAGGATGCAGGTCCAGTGGCAGGTGGTAGGCGAGCAAGCTCAGGTCATTCTTCAGCAAAGTTTTCAGCCGGCGCTGCTTCATCCCGGTGATGCACGGGTTCTCGCCTTTCCAGAAATAACCGTGGTGCACCAGCACCAGGTCGGCTTCGGCCTCGACTGCCGCGTCCAGCAACGCCTGGCTGGCAGTAACGCCGCTGACGATGCGGGTCACCTGCGGACGCCCTTCAACCTGCAGGCCGTTGGGGCAGTAATCCTGGATTTTTGCGCTGCCAAGGTAGCGTTCGGCTTCCTCGACCAGGGTACTCAGGGCAACAGCCATGAAAAGACTCCTCAATTCAGCAGTTCAGCGCGGCGCAAGGCCCCGTATAATGACCGCCATTATGGGCCGTCGCCGGGTTTGGGGAAACCGACGGCGGTTGCCTGGGGGCCTGCACGCTGTATCCACGGCTCGACTGCGATTTAACAGTTCCTGCACCGCTTCGGTGGCAGTATGATCGCGCGCGCTCGCTCCCACGCAGTTAAGCGGCCCTCTGCCCACTCCCAGGATTCGTTCAATGTTCAAGGCTTTGCGTTACTTTGCCTGGCCGCTGCTGGTCGGCGTGCTGATCGCCCTGCTGATCATCCAGCGCTTTCCACAATGGGTCGGCCTGCCCAGCCAGGACGTCAACCTGCAGCAGGCCCCGCAAACCACGCGGATCATGCAGGGGCCGGTGTCCTACGCCGACGCCGTGAGCATTGCCGCACCGGCGGTGGCCAACCTGTACACCACAAAAGTGGTCAACAAGACCGCGCACCCGCTGTTCGAAGACCCGCAGTTCCGCCGTTTCTTCGGCGACAACCTGCCCAAGCAACGGCGCTGGGAGTCGAGCCTGGGCTCGGCGGTGATCATGAGCCCGGAAGGCTACCTGCTGACCAACAACCACGTGACTTCCGGTGCCGATCAGATCGTGGTGGCCCTCAAGGACGGCCGCGAAACCCTGGCGCGGGTCATCGGCAGCGATCCGGAAACCGATCTGGCGGTGCTCAAGATCGACCTGAAGAACCTGCCGTCGATCACCATCGGCCGCTCCGACAGCATTCACATCGGCGACGTCGCCCTGGCCATCGGCAACCCTTTCGGCGTCGGCCAGACCGTCACCATGGGTATCATCAGTGCCACCGGCCGCAACCAGCTGGGCCTGAACAACTACGAAGACTTCATCCAGACTGACGCGGCGATCAACCCGGGCAACTCCGGTGGCGCCTTGGTCGACGCCAACGGCAACCTGACCGGCATCAACACGGCGATCTTCTCCAAGTCCGGTGGTTCCCAAGGCATCGGCTTCGCTATCCCGACCAAGCTGGCGCTGGAGGTGATGAAGGCGATCATCGAGCACGGTCAGGTGATTCGTGGCTGGCTGGGTATCGAAGTGCAGCCGCTGAGCCAGGAGCTGGCGGAGTCGTTCGGCATGCAGGGGCGTCCGGGGATCGTGGTCGCAGGCATCTTCCGCGACGGTCCGGCGCAAAAGGCCGGCCTGCAACTGGGTGACGTGATCCTCAGTATCAATGGCGAGCCAGCGGGTGACGGTCGTCGCTCGATGAACCAGGTGGCGCGGATCAAGCCCAACGACAAGGTGGCGATCCAGGTGATGCGTAACGGCAAGGAATTGAAGCTGACTGCCGAAATCGGCTTGCGTCCGCCGCCGGCACCGGCAGCCAAAGAAGAAAACTGACCCTCTGCCCTGTTTGTATAGGGCAGCCCCATCGCCGGCAAGGCCGGCTCCCACACGGGTTAAGGGTGAATGCCCTGTCTGTGGGAGCCGGCCTTGCCGGCGAAGCTTTTAGTGCAGAATCTGACTCAGGAACAGTTTGGTCCGCTCATTCTGCGGCCGGTCGAAGAAGTCGTCCGGTGCCGCCTGCTCGACAATCTCCCCCTTGTCCATGAAGATCACCCGGTTCGCCACCGTGCGGGCAAAGCCCATCTCGTGGGTCACGCAGAGCATGGTCATGCCGTCTTCCGCCAGGCTGACCATGGTGTCGAGCACTTCCTTGACCATCTCCGGATCGAGCGCCGAGGTAGGTTCGTCGAACAGCATGATCTTCGGCTTCATGCACAGCGCACGGGCAATCGCCACCCGCTGCTGCTGACCACCGGACAATTGCCCCGGATACTTGTTGGCTTGCTCCGGAATCCGCACCCGCTCCAGGTAGTGCATGGCGATTTCCTCGGCCTTGCGCTTGGGCAGCTTGCGCACCCACATCGGCGCCAGGGTGCAGTTCTGCAGGATGGTCAGGTGCGGGAACAGGTTGAAATGCTGGAACACCATGCCGACTTCACGGCGGATCGCTTCGATCTGCTTGAGGTCGTTGGTCAACTCCACGCCATCGACCACGATGCGGCCCTGCTGGTGCTCTTCCAGACGGTTGAGGCAACGGATGGTGGTGGACTTGCCCGAGCCCGACGGCCCGCACAGGACGATACGCTCGCCCTGGCGCACATTCAGGTTAATGTCCTTGAGCACGTGGAACTGGCCGTACCACTTGTTCACGCCCTGCATCTGAATAATGCCTTCAGGGCTCACAGGCTGTTTGATCGCTTCACTCATGGGAACACTCCTAACGCTTGTGGCCTGTATCCAGCTTGCGCTCCAGATGCATGGAGTAGCGGGACATACCGAAACAGAAAATCCAGAAAACCAGGGCGGCAAACACGTAACCCTCGGTCGCCATGCCCAGCCAGGTCGGGTCGGCAGCGGCCTGCTTGACGCTGTTGAGCAGGTCGAACAGGCCGATGATGATCACCAGGCTGGTGTCCTTGAACAGGGCAATGAAGGTGTTGACGATGCCGGGAATCACCAGCTTTAGGGCTTGCGGCAGGATCACCAGGCCCATTGCGCGCCAGTAACCCAGGCCCATCGCCGCAGCGGCTTCGTACTGGCCTTTTGGGATGGCCTGCAGGCCACCACGCACCACTTCGGCGATATACGCCGACTGGAACAGAATGACCCCGATCATCGCCCGCAGCAGCTTGTCGAAGCTCATGCCCTCAGGCAGGAACAGCGGCAGCATCACCGACGACATGAACAGCACAGTGATCAACGGCACACCGCGCCAGAACTCGATGAAGGTCACGCAGACCACCTTCACCGCCGGCATGTTCGAACGTCGTCCCAGCGCCAGCAGGATGCCCAGCGGCAAGGCACCGACGATGCCCACGGTGGCGATCACCAGGGTCAGCATCAGCCCGCCCCACTGGTTGGTCGGCACCGTACTCAGGCCCAGGTAGCCGCCATGCAGCAAGGTGAAGGCAATGAGCGGATACAGCACCAAAAAGCTCAGACCGTAGATCGCTTTGCGCGGGAAGCGCGCGATAAACAGCGGCGCCGCGCCGATCACCGCCAGCCACACGGTCAGGTCGACGCGCCAGCGCAGTTCGGTCGGATAGTAGCCGTACATGAACTGGCCAAAACGCTGCTGGATGAACACCCAGCAGGCGCCGTCCTTGGTGCAGTCGGCACGGGTGGTGCCAACCCAGTTGGCGTCGAAGATCGACCACTGCAGCAGCGGCGGCACGATCAGCCACACCAGGTACAGGGCAAACAGCGTGAGCAGGGTGTTGAGCCAGCTGGAGAACAGGTTGGCGCGCATCCAGGCCAGCACGCCGACGGTTTTCACCGGCGGCGGCATATCAGGTTTGAAAACATGGGTAGTCATGCGCGTATCCTCACCGCTCGATCAGCGCAATGCGCTTGTTGTACCAGTTCATCAGCAGGGAAATGCTGATGCTGATGGCCAGATAGACGCTCATGGTGATGGCGATCACCTCGATGGCCTGGCCGGTCTGGTTGAGCACGGTGCCGGCGAACAACGAGACCATTTCCGGATAGCCGATACCGGCCGCCAGCGAGGAGTTCTTCGCCAGGTTCAGGTACTGGCTGGTCAGCGGTGGAATGATCACCCGCAACGCCTGGGGAATGATCACCTTGCGCAGGGTCGGGCCTTCGCGCAGCCCCAGGGAGCGGGCCGCTTCGGTCTGGCCGTAGCTGACCGAGCGAATACCCGAACGCACGATTTCGGCGATGAACGCCGCGGTATAGATGGTCAACGCCAGGGTCAGGGCCAGCAATTCGGGGATCAGCACCCAGCCGCCAACGAAGTTGAAACCCTTGAGCTGCGGCATTTCCCAGTGCAGCGGGCTGCCCGCCAGCAACACGCTGAGCGCCGGAATGCCGAAGAACAGGAACAGACCGACCCAGAACTTGTGAAACGGCTCGCCAGTGGCTTCGAAGCGCCGGTTGGCCAGGCGCACCATCACCACAATGGCAACGATGGCCAGCACCAGGCTGACGACGAATGGCCAGAATCCTTCGGCCACAGAAGCACCGGGCATGTTCAGGCCCCGGTTGCTGATAAAGAAGGCGTCGTTGATGTTGATACTGCCCCGCGGTCCCGGCAGGGTCAGGAACACCGCGAAGTACCAGAACAGGATCTGCAACAGCGGCGGAATGTTACGGAAAGTCTCGACATACACGGTGGCCAGCTTGTTGATCATCCAGTTCGGTGACAACCGCGCCACACCGATGATGAACCCCAGCAGGGTCGCCAGAATGATGCCGATAAAGGTCACCAGCAGCGTATTGAGCAAGCCGATGACGAAAACCCGGGCATAACTGTCCTGTTCGGTGTAGGGAATCAGGTGCTGGGCGATGCCGAAACCGGCACTGCGCTCGAGAAAGTCAAAGCCCGAAGTGATCCCGCGATGTTGCAGGTTGGTCTGGGTGTTGTGAAACAGGTACCAGCCCAGAGCCAGCACCGCGACCACGGTGATGATCTGGAACAGCCACGCACGCACACGTGGATCGTTAAGGGATAGCCCCTTAGGTGCGCCGATTTGATTTTGCATGTAATGCCCCGCAAGGAAGGGATGCGAACAGCCTGCGGCGGCATGGGCCGCCGCAGGCCGCAACCGTCAGCGCACTGGTGGCGCGTACTGGATGCCGCCGTTGTTCCACAGGGCGTTCAGGCCGCGGTCGATTTGCAGTGGGGTTTCCTTGCCCAGGTTCTTCTCGAACACTTCACCGTAGTTGCCGACCTGTTTGACGATCTGCACCACCCAGTCCTTCGGCAGTTTCAGGTCCTTGCCGTATTCGCCGTCGGCGCCGAGCATACGGGCCACGTCAGGGTTCTTGGTGGCTTTGGCTTCAGCTTCGACGTTCTTCGAGTTGATGCCCATTTCTTCGGCATTGAGCATGGCGAACAGGGTCCACTTGACGATGCTGAACCACTCTTCATCGCCTTTGCGCACCACTGGGCCCAGCGGTTCCTTGGAAATGGTTTCCGGCAGCACTACGTAATCGGCCGGGGCGGCCAGCTTGGAGCGCTGTGCGTAGAGCTGCGACTTGTCCGAGGTCAGCACGTCGCAACGGCCGGACTCCAGCGACTTGGCGCTTTCGTCGGAGGTGTCGAAGGTGATCGGGGTGTACTTCAGGCCATTGGCGCGGAAGTAGTCGGAGACGTTGAGTTCGGTGGTGGTACCGGCCTGGATGCAGATGGTTGCACCGTCCAGTTCCTTGGCGCTGGAAACACCGAGCTTCTTGTTGACCAGGAAACCGATGCCGTCGTAATAGGTAACACCGGCGAACACCAGGCCCATGCCGGCGTCACGCGAACTGGTCCAGGTGGTGTTACGCGACAGCACGTCGACTTCGCCGGACTGCAGCGCAGTGAAGCGCTCCTTGGCGTTGAGCTGGCTGAACTTGACCTTCTTGGCATCGCCGAACACGGCTGCGGCCACTGCGCGGCAGACGTCTGCGTCGATACCGACGATGTTGCCCTTGGCATCCGGAACCGAGAAGCCCGGCAAGCCGTCACTGACACCACACTGAACGAAGCCCTTCTTCTGCACGGCGTCCAGGGTCGCACCTGCCTGTGCGATACCGCTGATACCGAGCACGGTAGCAGCGGTAACCACTGCCAGGGTGGATTTCAACATCTTCATTCAAACCTCCAGTTTTGCTCTTATTGTGTTGAGCCGGGATTGCACCGCACCCTTATGAGGCGCATCCGACCCGTGTTGGCTTGTTTTTGGGTCAATTGGCGCAATGCGCTGTTCTGTGACAGCCTTGGGGACCGCTAACGGGTGTTACCGTCCAAAACGTGTAACCTCGCATCAGGAGTTTCATAGCAAAGCGCGTACCACACTGAGCGGCTAAAGCGTTTCAGTTAACGTCAATAGGAAAACTTGCAACGTTGCGACAGGTTTTTCCCGGATTTACCCGACGCGCCTTCATTTCATGCACGCAAACAAGAGCGCGCGCACACTTTCGGAGCAGTCATGAGCCACCCGTTGATTCTCGAACCACAAAAAACCGCAGACGCCTGTGTGATCTGGTTGCACGGCCTGGGGGCCGATCGTTACGACTTCATGCCGGTGGCCGAAGCCTTGCAGGAAGTTCTGCTGACCACCCGCTTCGTCATGCCCCAGGCGCCCACCCGTCCGGTGACCATCAACGGTGGCTATGAAATGCCCAGCTGGTACGACATCAAGGCCATGACCCCGGCGCGGGCGATCGATGAAGATCAACTGAAGGCTTCGGCCGAGCAGGTGATCGAGCTGATCAAGGCCGAACAGGCCAAAGGCATCGACCTGGCCCGTATCGTTCTTGCCGGTTTCTCCCAGGGCGGCGCGGTGGTGCTGCACACTGCTTATATAAAGTGGCAGGAAGCCCTGGGCGGGGTGATCGCCCTGTCGACCTATGCGCCGACCTTTACCCAGGAACGTGAACTGAGCGCTTGCCAGCAACGCACCCCGGCCCTGTGCCTGCACGGTGTCTACGACCCGGTGGTGCTACCGGCCATGGGCCGCAGCGCTTATGAACACCTCAAGCACTGGGGCATCAACGTTGAGTGGAAGGAATACCCCATGGAGCACGAAGTGCTGAACGAGGAAATCCGCGATATCGCTGTCTGGCTTACCGAACGCCTGCGTTAAAAGAAGACTTCCCTGTAGTTGTCGGTGCAATCCACTACGCCGCGCCCGATTCTTGCATTACACTGGCCGGCGTACATTCCTTAACCAATTGATGAGATGACCGTGCTCAAAGCACTCAAGAAGATGTTCGGCAAGAGCGAGGTTGAGCAACTCGCCACCGAAAGCGCTGCCCCCGTGATGCAGCCGCCCGCAGCACCCAAGGCCCCTGCCCCGGCCGCCCCGCTCAAGACCGAAGCCGAGGCTGCCCAACCGGCACGCGCCGAAAAGCCGGCCGAGCCCAAACCGCGCCGTGAGCGCAAGCCAAAACCTGCAGCCTCCACCTGGAAGCTGGAAGATTTCGTGGTCGAGCCGCAAGAAGGCAAGACCCGGTTCCATGATTTCAAGCTCTCGCCCGAGCTGATGCATGCGATCCACGACCTGGGCTTTCCTTACTGCACGCCGATCCAGGCACAAGTGCTGGGTCATACCCTGCGCGGCAAGGACGCCATTGGCCGCGCCCAGACCGGCACCGGCAAGACTGCCGCCTTCCTGATCTCGATCATTTCCCAGCTGCAGCAGACCCCGCCGCCGAAAGAGCGCTACATGGGCGAGCCACGGGCACTGATCATCGCCCCGACCCGCGAACTGGTGGTGCAGATCGCCAAGGACGCCGCGGCGCTGACCAAGTACACCGGCCTGAACGTGATGACCTTCGTTGGCGGCATGGACTTCGACAAGCAGCTCAAGGCCCTCGAAGCGCGCCACTGCGACATTCTCGTGGCTACCCCCGGCCGTCTGCTGGACTTCAACCAACGCGGTGAAGCCCACCTGGACATGGTCGAAGTGCTGGTACTGGACGAAGCCGACCGCATGCTCGACATGGGCTTCATCCCGCAGGTACGGCAGATCATCCGCCAGACCCCGCCGAAGAGCGAACGCCAGACCCTGCTGTTCTCCGCGACCTTCACCGAAGACGTGATGAACCTGGCCAAGCAGTGGACCACCGACCCGTCGATCGTCGAGATCGAGCCGGAGAACGTTGCCAGCGAAACCGTCGAACAGCACGTTTATGCCGTAGCCGGCAGCGACAAGTACAAGCTGCTGTACAACCTGGTGACCGAGAACAAGTGGGAACGGGTGATGGTCTTCGCCAACCGCAAGGATGAAGTGCGGCGCATCGAAGAACGCCTGGTACGCGATGGCGTCAACGCCGCCCAGCTGTCGGGGGACGTGCCCCAGCACAAGCGCATCAAGACCCTGGAAAACTTCCGCGAAGGCCGTATTACTGTGCTGGTCGCGACCGACGTCGCCGGTCGCGGTATCCACATCGACGGCATCAGCCATGTGATCAACTTCACCTTGCCGGAAGATCCGGACGATTACGTACACCGTATCGGCCGTACCGGTCGAGCTGGCACCAGCGGTGTGTCGATCAGCTTCGCCGGCGAGGATGACTCCTACCAGCTGCCTGCCATCGAAGAGCTGCTGGGTCGCAAGATCAGCTGCGAGATGCCGCCGACCGAACTGCTCAAGCCAGTGCCGCGCAAGCATCACTGAGTACTGACAGTCGTCTGAAAACGCAGCCCTGGCTGCGTTTTTTTATGTCGCTGATATTGTCCAAATAAACAAAGAGTCCATAATAGACAAAATAGTTTAATTGGAGACTCGTATGTCCACGCCTCTCGTCATCGATCAACAGCTCGCTCGCCAACTGCTGACCCAGGTGGATGTCCCGCAGATCCTGCGCAGCCTGTTCCGTGACCTGGCGGCCGGGCAAGCCGTGCAGCCGCCGCAACAGCTGGTGGAGTTCCCTGCCGGCCAGGGTGACTTCATCAACTACGGCGGGGTACTGGCGCAGGAACGTGTCTACGGTGTGAAAACCTCGCCTTACATCGTTCGCGAGCAAGGCCCGCTGGTCACCGCCTGGACCCTGCTGATGTCCATGGACAGCGGCCAGCCGCTGCTGCTGTGCGATGCTGGCGAACTGACCACCGCGCGTACCGCCGCCACCACCGCTGTCGCGGTCGATGCCCTGGCCGCCGCCAGTGCCCGGCGCCTGACAGTGATCGGCAGCGGCCCGATCGCCCGCGCCCACCTCCACTATGTTCGCGGCCTGCGCGAGTGGCAGGACATTCGCCTGTTCTCACCCAGCCTGGCCGGGCAAAGCGCCGAACAGCGCCAGGCGCTGCTTGACCTCGATCCACGCCTGACGCTCAGCGACAGCCTCGACCAGGCGCTGGAGGATGCCGATGTGATCATGCTGTGCACCTCCTCGGCCAGCCCGGTTATCGACCCGGCCACCTTGAGCAAACCGGCGCTGATCACCTCGATCAGCACCAATGCCGTGCGCGCCCATGAAGTACCGCCCGCCAGCCTCGGCGCCATGGATGTGTATTGCGACTACCGGGTAACCACCCCGGGCAGCGCTGGCGAAATGCGTATCGCGGCGGAGCAACATGGTTGGCAACCGGAAGGCATCGTCGGTGATCTGGCGCAGTTGTTGAGCAACCAGGCCCCTGCCCCGACTTACCAGCGCCACGCGTTCTTCCGTTCCATCGGTCTGGGCCTGGAAGACATCGCCCTGGCCAACGCCCTGTACCGCCTGCAGCGCGCCGACTGAGGAGATATCCATGCAACAGGCTGACTACATCATCATTGGTGCCGGTATCGCGGGCGCTTCCACCGGCTACTGGCTGGCCGCTCACGGCCGGGTGTTGCTGCTCGAACGCGAGTCGCAGCCGGGCTATCACTCCACCGGGCGTTCGGCCGCGCTGTATACCGCTGCTTATGGAACGCCGCAGGTGCGTGCCCTGACCCTGGCCAGCCGGGCGTTTTTCGATCATCCGCCGGCAGGCTTTGCCGAGCATCCGCTGCTCAGTCCGCGCGGGGAGATGACCGTCGACCTCACTGGCGATCCTGAAGAGCTGCAGCGTCAGTATCAAAGCGCCAAGGCCTGTGTGCCGGAAGTCGAACTGCTCAGCGCCGACCAGGCCTGCGCCCGCCTGCCGGTGCTGCGCCGCGACAAAGTCCACGGCGCCCTTTACGACCCGAGCGCCAGCGACATCGACACCGATGCCCTGCACCAGGGCTACCTGCGCGGTATCCGCCGTCAGCAGGGTGAAGTGCACAGCGATTGCGAGGTCCAGCAACTGAGCCGCGACGACAAGGGGCTCTGGCAGGTGCAGACCAACCGTGGCAGCTTCAGCGCACCGGTGCTGATCAACGCCGCTGGCGCCTGGGCCGACCACATCGGTGTACTGGCTGGTGCGCAAGCGCTTGGCCTGCAGCCCAAACGTCGCGCGGCCTTCATCTTCGCCGGCCCCGAGGGCGTCGACAGCCACGCCTGGCCGATGCTGGTCAGTCTCGACGAATCGTTCTACATGAAGCCCGACGCCGGCATGCTGCTCGGCTCGCCCGCCAATGCCGACCCGGTCGAACCCCATGACGTGCAGGCCGAAGAGCTGGACATTGCCATGGGCATCTACCAGATCGAAGAAGCCACCACCCTGAGCATTCGCCGGCCCACCCGCACCTGGGCCGGCCTGCGCAGCTTCGTTACCGACGGTGATCTGGTGGCCGGTTTCGACCCGCAGGTGCCCGGCCTGTTCTGGGTAGCGGCACAAGGTGGTTACGGCATCCAGACCTCGCCCGCCATGGGCCAGGCCAGCGCCGCCCTGGTGCGTGGCGAAGACCTGCCCGAGGCCCTCAAGGGTTTTGGCCTGAACGCCGCGATGCTTTCCCCGCGCCGCCTGCAGGGATGACGCGCCGCCGCGATTGCGGCACACTCGCAGCGCCCTTGTGCCAAGGGCGCTGACACCGCCTGGAGCCTGCCTGAATGTCGACCTCTCGCCCCGACCCTGTCCTGGACAACTACCGGGCCATCGCCGATGCCATTGCCACGCTGTTCTTCCCCCACGCCGAGGTGGTGCTGCACGACCTGCGCAGCCAGAAGATCGACTACATCGCCAACAACCTGTCGAAACGCGAGATCGGTGATGATGCCGCGCTGGAAGACCTGCTCGAGACCGGCACCGATGAAACCAATATCGGCCCCTACGAGAAGCTCAACTGGGACGGGCAGAAGATCCGCTCGCTGAGCACCGTATTGCGCAATGAAGCCGGCACGCCGCTGGCGGTGCTGTGCATCAACCTGAACATTTCCCTGTTCGAAAACGCCAGGGCCGCGCTGGACCTGTTCCTGTCGCCGAGCAAGCTGATTCCCCAGCCCGACGCGCTGTTTCGCGACGACTGGCAGGAGCGTATCAATACCTTCCTCAACAGCTGGCTACGCCAGCGCCAGTTGAGCCTGAACGTACTGACTCGCGAGCATAAACGCGAGCTGGTCCTGGCCCTGCACGCCGAAGGCGCGTTCAAGGGCAAGAGTGCGGCCAACTACGTGGCCAATGTGCTGGGGATGGGACGGGCGACAGTGTACAAGCACCTGAAGGAACTCAAGGCCTGAAGGGCTTCAGGCCTTGAGCGCGGCGATCAATCGCCGTAGATGTCGGTCTTGAAGTACTTCGACTGGATCTTCTGGTACTCGCCGTTGGCGCGGATGTCGTCGATGGCTTTGTTGAGTTTGCTCACCAGCGCCTCGTTACCTTTGCGCACCGCGATCCCGGCGCCTTCACCAACGTATTTCGGGTCCTTCAGCTCTGGACCGACGAAGGCATAGTCAGCCCCGCGCGGCATCGACAGGAAATCATCCAGGGGGATGGTGTCGGCGAAAATCGCATCGACACGCCCGGATGCCAGGTCCATGTAGATCTCTTCGTTATTGCTGTAACGCTTGATGATGATGCCCTTGGGCTCCAGCACTTCGGTGGCGTAGCGATCGGTGGTGGTGGCGCGCTGCACACCTACGGTCTTGCCCTTGAGGCTGGCGTACTGGTCATCGACCGTGGCGCCCTTCTTCATCACCAGCCGCGATGAGGTGAAGTAGTACTTGTGGGTAAAGTCGACCGACTTCTTGCGCTCGTCGGTGATGGTCATCGAAGACAGCGCGGCGTCGATCTTCTTCACTTTCAGCGAAGGTATCAGGCCGTCGAACTCCACCTCGTTCCACACGCATTTGACCTGCATCTGCGCGCACAAGGCATTGCCGATGTCGTAGTCGAAGCCGACGATCTCGCCTTTGTCGTTCTTCGAGGCAAAGGGTGGGTAAGCGGCTTCGATGCCGATGCGCAAGGTGTCTTCGGCGGCGAACAGGCTGCCGGCCATCAGGCTCAGGGCCAGACCACTGATCAGGGTGAAGTTCTTCATGCTGGGTCTCTCTCGCTCGTTATTGGAGGTGTGTTGCAAGACAGAGGGAAAGGGGGGCAGGCACGCGACGGCCTGGAATTATTTTGTACTTATAATTCCATACTGGACTTTATTGTATAAAAACTCAACAGGCAAAAAGCATGTGGGAGCCGGCATTGCCGGCGAGGGGCCAGTATTACCAACAACAAACGGTAAGCAGGTTCTGCGACCGCTTCGCGCTCGATCGCAGGCTACGCCAGCTCCCACAGGGATTCCACCAAGACCTGCAATGCCGCAGGCTACCAACGCCCCGCCGCGTCTTCATCACTCTGCTTGCCCTCGACCCAGCGCGGGCCGTCACCGGTCTGTTCTTTCTTCCAGAACGGTGCGCGGGTCTTGAGGTAGTCCATGATGAAATTGCAGGCATCGAACGCAGCCTGGCGATGAGCACTGGCCACGCCAACGAAGACGATCGGTTCGCCCGGCTCGAGCGCGCCGATGCGATGCAGAACCTCGACCTTGAGCAGCGGCCAGCGCTGCTCGGCCTCAACGACGATCTTGGCCAGGGCCTTTTCGGTCATGCCTGGATAGTGCTCCAGAAACATGCCCGCCACTTCCTGGCCGTCATTGAAGTCGCGCACGTAGCCAACAAAGCCGACCACCGCGCCAACACCGACATTGGCGGCATGCATGGCGTTGACTTCGACGCCCGGATCAAAGGCTGCGGTCTGGACACGAATGCTCATTTCAGCCTCCGGTCACGGGGGGAAAGAACGCCACTTCGTCGCCGTCTGTCACTGGCTCGTCAAGCTTGCACAGCTCTTCGTTACGCGCGCACATCAAGTTCTGTTCGCCCAGAACCTCATGCTTGCCACCCTTGGCGACCAACGCCTTGCGCACGTCGTCCAGGGTAGCGAACGCACCTTCGAGCTTCTCGCTATCGACGCCCAGCGCTTCGCGGTAACGCGCGAAATACATCACCTTGATGCTCATTTCACGTCATCCGCCTGGTAATGGCCGCTCTTGCCGCCGAGCTTTTCCAGCACCCGCACACCGTCGATGATCATGCCGCGGTCAACCGCTTTGCACATGTCGTAGATGGTCAGAGCGGCGACGCTGGCGGCGGTCAGGGCTTCCATTTCCACGCCGGTCTGCCCGGCCAGTTTGCAGCGCGCGACGATATAGACAGTGTCGTTGCCTTCGGCGCTGAGCTCGACCTTGACGCTGGTCAGCATCAGCGGATGGCACAACGGGATCAGGTCGCTGGTCTTCTTCGCCGCCTGGATACCGGCAATGCGGGCCACGGCGAAGACATCACCCTTGGGGTGCTCACCATCGACAATCATCTGCAGGGTTTGCGGGAGCATGCGTACCCGCGCTTCGGCCACAGCCTCACGCGAGGTCACGGCTTTATCGGTAACGTCGACCATAGTGGCCCGACCTTGGGAATCGAGATGAGTCAGCACAGCCTTCCTCCTGTTCAGGAGTAAAGAGTGTAAACCCAAGGGTGCGGATATCGCAGCGAAAAAAACCGGGCGGCAAGGCCGCCCGGTGGTTGTCGGTTACAGGTGCGTTTCGGCGTATTCGGCCAGAATCGAGCGCGGTACGCCCTGCAGGGTGATGTGCACGCCGTTGGGGAAGTCTTTGAAACGCTCGGTCAGGTAGGTCAGGCCCGAGCTGGTAGCGGACAGGTAAGGGGTGTCGATCTGCGCCAGGTTACCCAGGCAGATCACCTTCGAACCGGTACCGGCACGGGTGATGATGGTTTTCATCTGGTGCGGGGTAAGGTTCTGGCATTCGTCAATCAGGATCAGGCTCTGCTGGAAGCTGCGGCCGCGAATGTAGTTCAGCGATTTGAACTGCAGCGGCACCCGTTCAAGGATGTAGTCGACACTGCCATGGGTGTTTTCATCATCCATGTGCAGCGCTTCGAGGTTGTCGGTGATCGCCCCGAGCCATGGCTCCATTTTCTCGGCTTCGGTGCCCGGCAAAAAGCCGATCTCCTGGTCCAGCCCCTGTACGCTGCGGGTGGCGATGATGCGCCGGTAACGCTTGCTGACCATGGTCTGCTCGATGGCCGCGGCCAGGGCGAGGATGGTTTTACCGGAACCGGCGGCACCGGTCAGGTTGACCAGGTGAATGTCCGGATCAAGCAGCGCGAACAAGGCCAGGCTCTGATGGATGTCACGCGGTTTCAGGCCCCAGGCTTCCTGGTGCAGCAGAGGCTCCTGGTGCAGGTCGAGCAACAGCAGCTCGTCGTCCTTGATGCCCTTGATCCAGCCAACGAAACCCTGCTCGTCAATGATGAACTCGTTGATGTGCACCGCCGGCAGGTTGTCGATCATTTGCACCCGGTGCCAGGTGCGGCCACGCTCCTGACGGGTCTCGACCTTGCTGACCCGGTCCCAGAACGACCCGGTGACACTGTGATAGCCCTTGGACAACAGGGACACGTCGTCAACCAGCTGGTCGGTGCTGTAGTCCTCGGCCGCGATCCCACAGGCGCGGGCCTTGAGGCGCATGTTGATGTCTTTGGTCACCAGCACCACATCCATGTCCTTGCGCCGGCTACGCAGCTCAAGCAACTGGTTGATGATGATGTTGTCGTTGAGGGTTTCCGGCAGCAGGCGGTTGGGCTCGTTGCGCGGGCTCATCAGGATGGACAGAAAGCCCTTGGGCCCGCTCTTGCCACGCTGGATTGGCACGCCCTGTTCAACGTCAGCTGGCGTGGCATCGCCCAGGGTCTGGTCGATCAGGCGGATGGCCTGGCGACATTCAGCGGCGATGGTGTGCTTTCCGGTCTTGAGTTTGTCGAGCTCCTCCAGCACCGTCATCGGTATGGCGACGTGGTGCTCCTCGAAATTGAGCAATGCGTTTGGATCGTGGATCAGTACATTGGTATCGAGCACATAAAGGATTGGCTGGTTGGAGGAAGTGGTGCGTCCTTGATCATCCATACTCGGTCACCTTTGTGGAAGCCATACAACGCAATACCTGAACGGTGCTGCGCCGTGAAGTGGCCGCCGGTTCTCCCCTGGTCCGCGTCGTTACGGGTGGGAAGCTGCCCTCACAGAAAATGGTGCCCAATGACGCCACCTGTGATGCAGGGTTCGGCGGTCTGTCTTCTTGATACCGCAAAACCCATGACCGGAAAAAGCATTTTTACGTATTTTTGAAGTTTATTTTTCGTGATGACACTTAGCCCTTGGCGCGGGGTCAAAGCACCGCTACAGTCATAAATCAGGCCCAGTGAATTGCGTGTAACATTTTCTTGCTGGACGCACAGTTCTCACCCTGATTTCAGCTTTTTCCGGCAAAATGCCGGCAATCTTCCCAACCAATACCGCTTTGTGCCGTCTGCTTGAGCAGCCAGGCCACGGCCTCCTGCGCTTTGGGTTGGGCGTCGTGAAACTGGATCAGCCCGCGACGCCAGAGCAGCATCAGGGTCAGCACCCGTTGTGCCGACTGTTCGCCACTCAAGGCGCTCTGGTCCTGGCCATCGATGTTCCACAACACCACCTGTAACCCCTGGCTGGCGAAGAAGTCCTGGCTGTCGGCCCGGCGCTGGCCATAGGGTGGCCTGAACAGCGGCACATACTGATCGGGCAGGTCCGCCTGCACCCGGGCCTGACTGCGCAGCACCGATTGCTGCCAGTCCTGCCATTGCCCGTGGGAGCGGTACTGCCAGCCTTGAATCCCCACGCACTGGCCTTTGTAGAGGGCGCGCAGGTCGGTCAGCGAGGTCTTGTCGCGGCGCATTTGCAGGCTGTTGCCGAGCACAAAGAAGGTGGCGCCGAGTTTCTGCCGGCGCAGGTACTCGGTCAGGCCATCGGTGCCACCGCCGACTGTGCCGGGGCCAGCGTCGAAGGTCAGCATGAACAAGCGGTCATTGAGTTCAGCGCCGTTGCGCTCCAGCGCCGAGTAACGCTCGATCTCGCTGGCGATCTGCGGAAACAGCGCGGCTTTGCGCAACAACTCGTCCAGGTAGCGCTGATGGAACTCGCGGCTCGGTTCAGCCCAGCCGGCATAGAAGGAATCGCTGGCCACGGTGAACTTCGCTGCCTGCTGGCGCAGCTCGGCCTGCCCGTCGATGGCATAACAGAACGAGGCATCCTGTTCGCAACTTTGCTGGGCCAGGTCATAGTTGCGCCACAATTGCTGCCACAGGCGCGCGCGCACCTGGTTGATCGACAGCAGATTGATCTGCTTGAGGCCCAGGCGGGCTGCCAGCGCCGGTTCGTCGAGCGCTTCGCTGGCCGCAAGGGCCTGGGAAAAGCCAAGAATCTCGGCCCGCGAGGCGACATCGAACAGCGCCGGGCTGTCGAGTTGCTCTGGCCAGTGGCTACGGTCGAAGGTTGTCGGCGCCACAGGCGCGGCTTGCACCGCAGCAGCCAACAGTCCGGTCAGTAGTAGAAAAGCAATGCGCACGATCGAGCTCCCCGATTTCCTCGCCGCGCACTATAGCGTCAAGCGTCGGGATGGTCTGTGGCTATCAACGTCATAGCTGGAGATCAGCGCCCCCGCCCCGTAGAATCGGCGCCACGATTTCAGGAGCCCGACCGATGCTGACGGTGATTTCCCCCGCCAAGACCCTCGACTACGACACCCCGCCGGTGACCCAGCGCTACACCCAGCCGCAGTACCTGGATGACTCCCAGGAGCTGATCGTGCAGCTGCGCGAGCTGTCACCCGCGCAGATCAGCGAGCTGATGCACCTCTCCGACAAACTCGCTGGCCTCAATGCCGCGCGCTTCGGCAGCTGGACTCCGGCCTTCACCCCGGAAAACGCCAAGCAGGCGCTGCTGGCCTTCAAGGGTGATGTGTACACCGGGCTGGACGCCGAAAGCCTGAGCGAAGACGACTTCAGCTACGCCCAGGATCACCTGCGCATGCTCTCGGGGCTGTACGGTCTGCTGCGGCCGCTGGACCTGATGCAACCTTACCGCCTGGAAATGGGCACCAAGCTGGCCAATGCCCGCGGCAAGGACCTGTATGCCTTCTGGGGCACGCGCATCAGCGAATGGCTGAACCAGGCCCTGGCCGAGCAAGGCGACGACCTGCTGCTCAACCTTGCCAGCAACGAGTACTTCAGCGCGGTCAAACGCAATGCGCTCAAGGCACGGATCATCAACACCGAGTTCCGCGACTTCAAGAACGGCCAGTACAAGATCATCAGCTTCTACGCCAAGAAAGCCCGCGGGATGATGAGCCGCTTCGTGATCCAGGAACGCATCAACGATCCCGAGCAGCTCAAGCAGTTCGATGTGCAGGGCTACTACTACAGTGCCGAGCAATCGAAGCCGGACAATCTGGTGTTTCTACGCGATCACCCGGACGAGTAAAAGCATCGCGGGGCAAGCCCGCTCCCACAGTAATTATATTGCCCCGGTGGGAGCGGGCTTGCCCCGCGATAACGCCAATATTGCAAAACGCCACCAAGACCATTCGTAATTTTTTGACGAAATTCAAAAAATATTTCCCGATACTGGCAATAAAACATCCCTCCCCGAGTTCGCCCTTTATATACAGGGACGAAACTGCCCAGTGCTATCAAATTGAAAGTAATGGCACTTCAATAATTATTTAAAAATCTTTCACGCTCAGCGAACTGCCCTCGGAACTTATCCCCTCGCCCATCGCTCATAGCACCGGTAACGATTCTCGAGCATCGTGTAAGAGATGACCTACAACGAACCCAGGAGATCCGCGCCCTACAAAACTCGTCCCAGTGGTTGATTTCAAAGGATTTTATCCGCTTGAAAGAGCAAGCACTGCAGTATCCGGACACGGAACTGCAATAAAGACGGCTGCATTTAAGGGCACGTCCATAACTATTGGCCATTGGCTGCCAACTTTGAGTGCAGATTATTTTGCACTCCACATTTATATGCCTGCGCACGGTGAAGTGACATCTTTTTGCCACAACTTCGTTCGCCCGGACATTGCTGGTTAATCAACCCGGCCTGGCTCCGAAAGTTGAGCCGGCATGATAAACACATGAGGTGATAGCGATGCGTATCAGTATCTTTGGTTTGGGTTATGTGGGTGCAGTCTGTGCTGGCTGTCTGTCCGCACGGGGTCATGAAGTGATTGGCGTGGATGTTTCCAGTACCAAGATCGACCTGATCAACCAGGGCAAATCGCCAATTGTCGAACCCGGGCTTGAAGCCCTCTTGCAACAGGGCATCGACACCGGCCGCCTGCGTGGCACCACCGACTTTGCCGCGGCGATCCGCGACAGCGACCTGTCGATGATCTGCGTCGGTACGCCGAGCAAGAAGAACGGTGATCTGGGCCTGGAATACATCGAGTCGGTGTGCCGCGAAATCGGCTTCGTGCTGCGCGAAAAAGCCAGCCGCCACACCATCGTGGTACGCAGCACCGTGCTGCCGGGCACGGTGAAAAACGTGGTGATCCCGATTCTCGAAGACTGCTCCGGGAAAAAAGCCGGCGTCGATTTCGGCGTGGCAGTCAACCCTGAGTTCCTGCGAGAAAGCACCGCAATCAAGGATTACGACCAGCCACCGATGACGGTCATCGGCGAGCTGGACAAGGCCAGCGGCGACGTTCTGCAGTCGCTGTATGAAGAGCTCGACGCACCGATCATCCGCAAGGACATCGAAGTGGCCGAGATGATCAAGTACACCTGCAACGTCTGGCACGCGGCGAAAGTGACCTTCGCCAACGAGATCGGCAACATCGCCAAGGCGGTCGGTGTCGATGGCCGCGAAGTGATGGACGTGGTCTGCCAGGACAAAGCCCTGAACCTGTCGCAGTACTACATGCGCCCGGGCTTTGCCTTCGGCGGTTCGTGCCTGCCCAAGGATGTGCGCGCCCTGACCTACCGCGCCAGCAGCCTGGACGTGAAGGCGCCGCTGCTCAACTCGCTGATGACCAGCAACGAGTCCCAGGTGCAGAACGCCTTCGACATCATCGAAAGCCATGACAAGCGCAAGGTCGCCCTGCTCGGTCTGAGCTTCAAGGCCGGCACCGACGATCTGCGCGAAAGCCCGCTGGTGGAGCTGGCCGAGCGCCTGATCGGCAAGGGCTACGAGCTGAACATCTACGACAGCAACGTTGAGTACGCCCGCGTCCACGGGGCGAACAAGGACTACATCGAGTCGAAGATCCCGCACGTCTCCTCCTTGCTCAACGCCGACTTCGACCAGGTCATCCACCACGCCGACGTGATCGTCCTGGGCAACCGCGACGAGAAGTTCCGCGCCCTCGCCCAGCAAGCGCCGGAAGGCAAACAGGTCATCGACCTGGTCGGGTTCATGAACAAGGCCAGCTCGCCGGCCACCCGCACCGAAGGTATCTGCTGGTAACCCGGCAGGTTGCGCAGGGCCTTCGGGCCTTGCGCACCACCCTATTCCCCTCTCTGGATACGGATGCAGAACATGCAAAGGCTCAAGCACGGCCTGCTACAGGTCGCCGGTTGGCTGTTCTACGTGAGCCTGCTCATGTTGATCGCCCTGGCCTTGCCCAACTCCATTTTCGACCCCGACTCGAAGGACTTCATTTTCCTCGTCGGTGCCGTCGGTATCTGGCGCTATTCCATGGGTGCCACGCACTTTGTGCGCGGCATGCTGTTTCTCTATGTGGTCTATCCGCTGCTGCGGCGCAAGGTGCGCAAGCTCGGCAGCGCCGCTGATCCCTCGCATGTCTACCTGATGGTCACCAGCTTTCGCATCGACGCCCTGACCACCGCCCAGGTCTACAGCTCGGTGATCCGCGAGGCGATCGACTGCGGCTACCCGACCACGGTGGTCTGCTCGCTGGTGGAAATGTCCGACGAGCTGCTGGTGAAAAGCCTCTGGGAAAAATTCAATCCGCCAGACCGTGTCACCCTGGACTTCGTGCGTATCGCCGGGACCGGCAAGCGTGACGGCCTGGCCTACGGTTTTCGTGCCATCTCCCGCCACTTGCCGGACGAGAATGCCGTGGTCGCGGTGATCGACGGCGACACCGTGCTCGGTGAAGGCGTAGTGCGCAAGACCGTGCCGTGGTTCAAGCTGTTCGGCAATGTCGGCGGCCTGACCACCAACGAGTTCTGCGAAGTGCGCGGCGGCTACATCATGAGCGAGTGGCACAAGCTGCGCTTCGCCCAGCGCCACATCAACATGTGTTCGATGGCCCTGTCCAAGCGCGTGCTGACCATGACCGGGCGCATGTCGGTGTTCCGCGCCGCGGTGGTCACCAACCCCGAATTCATCGCCGACGTCGAAAACGACTCGCTGCAGCACTGGCGCCTTGGCCGCTTCAAGTTCCTCACCGGTGACGACAAGTCCAGCTGGTTCAGCCTCATGCGCCTGGGCTACGACACCTTCTACGTACCGGACGCGGCGATCAACACGGTCGAGCACCCGCCGGAAAAAAGCTTCATCAAGGCCAGCCGCAAGCTGATGTACCGCTGGTACGGCAACAACCTGCGGCAGAACTCGCGGGCCCTGGGCCTGGGGATCCGTCGCCTGGGCCTGTTCACCAGCGTGGTGCTGTTCGACCAGCGCGTGTCGATGTGGACCAGTTTGCTTGGCCTGACCGTTGCGCTGATTGCCAGCCTGAAATTCGGCCCGGCGTTCCTGTTGGTGTACCTGCTGTGGATCGGCATCACCCGCCTGATCCTGACGTTCATGCTGCTGTGCTCGGGCCACAACATCGGTCCGGCCTACCCGCTGATCCTTTATTACAACCAGATCGTCGGCGCGATCATGAAGATCTACGTGTTCTTCCGCCTCGACAAGCAGTCCTGGACGCGCCAGCCAACTGCCCTCAAACGCGACCTCGCGAGCTTTCAACAATGGTTCAACACCTGGTCCTCCCGGACCATGACCTTCTCGGCGGCCAGCATCTTCATTGCTGTGCTGTTCATGGTCGTGTGAGCCGGAAACCGATTGGATTAAACAGGAACAAATCGCCATGAATACCGCCGTGAACATCAATGTCGTGCATGAGTCCGAAGCCCAGCGCCAGCACGCCCGGGTGCGTATCCCGGCCAAGTTGCGTTACCTGGGCAGCAGCCGCGAAACCCTGGAAGTGAAGGTCGACGACCTGTCCGCCGGGGGCCTGAGCTTCCATGCCAAGCAGCCGTTGAAAGTCGGCGAGGTGTCACGCGGGCGCTTGCAGTTCACCGTCGACAAGCTCGGCCTGGCCATGGACATCGAGTTCCAGGTGCGCTCCTTCGACCCGTCCAGCGGCCGTACCGGCGTGCAGTTCCAGAACCTTGAGCCGCGCGACATCGCCACCCTGCGCCACATCATCACTTCGCACTTGTCGGGCGAGCTGATCACCGTTGGCGATGTGCTCAGCACCCTGCAACGCGACAACTTCACCAAGGCGCGCAAACACAAAGATGCCAACGGCGGCATGAGCGCCCTTGGCCGCCTGCGTGCGGTGACCTTCAGCCTCGGCGTGTTCGTGGTTGGCGTGGCGGCGTTTGGCTTCATCGCCAAGTCGGTGTACGGCCTGTACTTCGTCAGCCATGCCCAGGCCGGTGTGGTCAGCGTGCCAACCACCAACGTCACCATGCCTCGCGACGGCACCGTGCAAGGCCTGGTCGAGAGTGGTGGGCAGATCGTCAAAGGTGCGCCGCTGGCGTCGTTCAGCACCAGCATGCTGGACATGCTCAAGGGCCACCTGGACGACCAGCAGCTTGAACCGAGCAAGGTCGAAGAGCTGTTCGGCAAACAGATGAGCGGCACCCTGACCAGTCCTTGCGATTGCGTGGTCGCCCACCAACTGGTGGATGACGGCCAGTACGCGAGCAAAGGCCAGGTGATCTTCCAGCTGATTCCGCGCACGGTTAATCCGAGCGTCGAGGCGCGCTTCAGCTATCGCCAGTTCGATGACGTCCAGCCAGGTACCCGGGTCAACTTCCAGATCGCTGGCGAAGACGAATGGCGCACGGGCCAGATCGTCAGCAGCACCAGCCTGAACAGCGAAGACCTGTCTTCGGACATTCGCGTGCAGATCAAACCCGAAGGCGCACTGCCCAGCGAACTGGCTGGCCGCCCGGTGGCAGTGGACAGCAACCGTGGCCCGTCGCTGGACTGGCTGATCGACAAAGCCGTGGCCCGTGGGCTTTAAGGGAGACATTCCGGTGAACGCCAAAATTGCCTCCATCCCCGTGGGAGCCGGCCTTGCCGGCGATGGGTTGCGCAGCAGCCCCAATGGGCAAGGCTACGCCTTGCTTCGCCGGCAAGGCCGGCTCCCACAAAGGACCAGCTATATCCTGAATTTGTGCAGCCTGGCCTTGGCCATCAGCCTGACCGGTTGCGCCGGCCTGCCCGACCAGCGCCTGGCCAACGAAGCCCTCAAGCGCGGCGACACCGCCCTGGCCGAACAGAACTACCGGCAGCTGGCCGACCTCGGTTACAGCGAGGCCCAGGTCGGTCTGGCCGATATCCAGGTGGAAACCCGCGACCCGGCCAAACTCAAGCAAGCCGAAGCGACCTACCGCGCCGCCGCCGATATCTCGCCGCGTGCCCAGGCCCGCCTCGGTCGCCTGCTGGCGGCCAAGCCGGACGCCACCGAAGCCGAGCGCCAGGAAGCCGAAGCCCTGCTCAAGAAAGCCTTCGCCAATGGCGAAGGCAACACCCTGATCCCGCTGGCGATGCTCTACCTGCAATATCCGCAGAGTTTCCCCGGCACCAATGCGCAACAGCAGATCGATCAGTGGCGCACCGCAGGCTACCCGGAAGCGGGCCTGGCCCAGGTGCTGCTGTATCGCACCCAGAACACCTACGACCAGCACCTGGCAGACGTCGAGCGGATCTGCAAAGCCGCGCTGACGACCACCGACATCTGCTACGTCGAGCTGGCCACCGTATACCAGAAACGCGGCCAGGCTGATCAACAAGCCGCGCTGCTCGAACAGCTGAAAAGCGCTTACCAGCGCGGTGCGATTCCGGCCACGCGGGTCGACAGCACGGCCCGCGTACTGGCTGACCGCAGCCTGGGCCAGACCGACGAAAAAACCGCGCAAGCCTTGCTGGAGCAGGTCGCACCGGTCAATCCCGGCTCCTGGGTCAGCCTCGCGCAACTGCTCTATGACTTCCCCGAGCTGGGCGACACCGACAAGCTGATGGCGTACATCGACAAGGGCCGCGCCGCTGAACAGCCTCGCGCCGAACTGTTGCTCGGTCGCCTGTACTACGAAGGCAAGACCGTTCCCACTGATGCACAGCAGGCCGAAACCCACCTGCTCAGCGCCGCCAATGCCGGCGAGATCAGTGCCCATTACTACCTCGGCCAGCTCTATCGCCGTGGTTACCTGGGCAACGTCGATCCGCAGAAAGCCGTCGACCACCTGCTCCGCGCCGCCCGCGGCGGCCAGCTCAGCGCCGACTATGCCCTCGCCCAGTTGTTCAGCGAAGGCCATGGCATCCGCCAGGACCTGGTCAATGCCTGGGTCTTCAGTCAGCTGGCGCAAGCCAACCCCAGCGACCAATCGCGTGAGCTGGCCGCCCAGCTCGACCAGCAACTCACCCCAGCGCAGAAGGCCCAGGCCGAGCGCCTGTTGCAGCAAGAGTGCCAGGCCCGTGGCGCCATTGGCCAGGACGCAGGTGCCCTGGCTTTGCAGGCTGTGCAACAACCCGTAGAAGGCGAGGACTTCCTATGACACTCAACCCGTGGATGAAAGCCGGCCTCGGCCTTGGCTTCGCCCTGCTCTGGTCGTGCCCGACCCTGGCGGCGATGACCGCTGAAAAGAACTTCGGCCTGGACGTGAAAATCACCGCCCAGTCCGAAGACGACCGCGACCTCGGCACCCGCTCCGGCGGTGACGTCAACGGCATGGGTCTGGACCTGCGCCCCTGGGTCTATGGCGAGCGCGGCAACTGGAGCGCCTTCGCCATGGGCCAGGCGGTAGCCGCTACCGACATCATCGAGACCGACACCCTGCGCCAGTCCGGTGACGAAGCCGAATCTGACAACAGCAGTGCCGATGGCCGCGAAGCCGACAAGAGCTACCTGGCGATGCGTGAGTTCTGGGTCGGCTACAGCGGCCTGACCGCCTACCCCGGCGAACAGCTGCGTTTCGGTCGCCAGCGCCTGCGCAACGACGACGGCATGTGGCGCGACACCAACATCGAAGCGCTGAACTGGACCTTCGACACCACCCTGCTGCGCGCCAACCTGGGCGTCGCCGAGCGCTTCAGTGAGTACCGCACCGACCTCACCGAGCTGGCCCCGGAAGACAAGGACCGCCTGCACGTCTACGGCGATGTCGCCAGCCAGTGGACGCCTGGGCACTGGGTCGGTCTGCGCGCCCATCACACCCATGACGACGGCAACCTGAAAAGCCCCGGCAAAACCGTCGATGCGCTGGACAAGACCCGCACCGGCGACCTCACCTGGCTGGGCCTTGAGGCCAACAGCGACGCCTACAACTGGCGCAACCAGAACCGCGTCAACTATTGGGGCAGCGTGACCTGGCTGACCGGCGATCGCGACAGCCTCAACACCACCACCGTCAACGGTGAACAGGTCGCCAGCGGCAAGCAGAGCGGCGACGTCAACGCCTGGGCCACCGACCTCGGTATCCGCTTGCGCCTTGATCCCAACTGGCAAGTCGGCGCCGCCTATGCGCGTGGCAGCGGCGGTGGCGGCAGCGACGGTTCGGGCAATTACGAGCAGACCGGCCTGGAAAGCAACCGCTCCAACTTCACCGGCACCCGCTCGCGCGTGCATCGCTTCGGCGAGGCCTTCCGTGGCGAGCTGGGCAACCTCCAGGCCGCGACCCTGTTCACTTCCTGGCAGCTGCGCGACGACTACGACGCCAGCCTGATCTACCACAAATTCTGGCGCGTCGATGGCGACCAGAACATCGGCAGCAGCGGCATCAACGCGGTGGTCGAGGACAACGGCATCAACCGTCCGCTGATCCAGGGAGAGAAAGACCTCGGCCAGGAAATGGACGTGGTGGTCACCAAGTACTTCAAGCAGGGTCTGTTGCCCGCCTCCTTGAGCCAGTCGGTCGACGAGCCGTCGGCGCTGGTGCGTTTGCGTGCCGGGGTGTTCAAGCCGGGAGATGCCTATGGCAAGGACACCGACTCGTACATGCACCGCGCCTTCGTCGACGTGGTCTGGCGCTTCTGATGCCTGGAGTGCACTGATATGAGCCTTCAATCGAACACCCTGCACGGCTTGCTGGCCGGCACTCTGCTGCTGGCCAGCAGCATCGCCCTGGCCAACAGCCAGGCCCCGGTGCCGGTGGCCAAAGGACTGCAACAAGCCAAGACCTACACGGTCAGCAGTGCGCCGATCGAACCGCTGCAGATTCCGCCGCCGACCCTGCCCGACCTGTCCGGCTATACCGCAGAAGCCGTGCAGAAGAAAATCGAACGCACGCACAAGGGCAAAGTCTCGGTGCGGCGCATGCTGCAGGAAAATGCGCTCAAGGAGTTCATCGGCGGCGACAACAAGATGGCCGAGTGGGTGGCGCGTCAACACGGTATCCCTCAGGCGATCTTCATCGATGACGGCCATGTCGATTTCACCGAGCTGAGCAAGCGCGTGCCCAAGCAGTACCTGAGCGAAACCTCACCAGGCGTGTACCTGGCGCGCCTGCCGATCGTGGTCGGTGCCAAGGGCGTGCTGGAGATCGACGCCAAGGTCAAGGAACTGCGCCTGTCCCAGGAAGGCGGCTCCTTCATCGTCAACGACGGCAAACTGTTCGTCACCGATACCAAAGTGACCGGCTGGCGCGAGAAGGACAACGGTCCGGCGACGTTCCGTTCGCCCAACGAGTTCCGCCCGTTCCTGCTGTCCTGGGGCGGCACCGAGACTTATATCGTCAACAGCCAGATGGCCAGCTTCGGCTACGCCAAGAGCAAGTCCTACGGGGTGAGCATTTCCCAGTACACGCCGAACATGGCCAAGCAGATGGGCCGCGCCGAACCCACCGGCTGGATCATCGGGTCAGAGTTCAGCGACATGTGGTACGGCTTCTACTGCTACGAAACCAGCGACTTCGTGGTCAAGGACAGCACCTACCGCGACAACATCGTCTACGGCATCGACCCGCACGACCGTTCGCATCGGCTGATCATCGCCGGCAACACCGTGTACGGCACCAAGAAAAAGCACGGGATCATCGTCTCCCGCGAGGTCAACGACAGCTGGATCATCAACAACAAGAGCTATGACAACAAGCTCTCGGGCGTGGTGATCGACCGTAACAGCGTCAACAACCTGATCGCCTACAACGAGATTTACCGCAACCACACCGACGGCATCACCCTGTACGAGAGCGGCGACAACCTGATCTGGGGCAACAAGCTGATCAACAACCGCCGCCACGGCATTCGCGTGCGCAACAGCGTCAACATCCGCCTCTACGAAAACGTCGCCATGGCCAACGGCCTGGTCGGGGTGTACGGGCACATCAAGGACCTCTCCGACACCGACCGCGACATTGCCCTCGACCCGTTCGACACCAAGGTCTCGCTGATCGTCGTCGGTGGCGAACTGGCGGCCAACGGCAGCGGCCCGTTGTCGATCGACTCGCCGTTGAGCGTGGAACTGTACCGGGTCTCGATGCTGGCCCCGAGCAAGGCCAGCGGCATCAGCTTTTCCGGGGTGCTGGGTGAGCGTCAGGACGAGATCCTCGACCTGATGGTGCGCCAGCAGAAAGCCGTATTGATCGACCCGGTCGAGCGCCAGACCGAAATGGCGGATTAAGGAAGCCACGACATGACTCCACATCTGATGAAACTGCTTGGCCTGAGCGCTGCCTTACTGGCGATCAACAACAGCGCGCATGCCGACACCGTACAAGCGCCGACCTTCAGCGCCGAACCCTGCTGCCAGTTGTGCCCCGAAGCGCACGACGCCAGCCGCTACACCACGCGCTATCAGCAGAACTTCACCACCCTGGTGCAGGCCCAGGGTGACTGGCTGTTCCGTACCCGCGAAGATCTGCGCACCGAATTCCAGACCACCCCCGCTGGCTACAAACGCCTGCAACAGCTGCATGACGCCTTCAAGGCACGCGGCATCGAATTGGTGGTGGTCTACCAGCCGACCCGTGGCCTGGTGAACCGCAACATGCTCAAGCCAGCCGAGAAAGCCGCGTTCAACTACGAGAAAGCCCTGGGCAACTACCAGGCGATGCTCGCCCGCTTCAGCAAGATGGGCTACAACGTGCCCGACCTGTCGCCGCTGACCAACGAACAACTGGCCGCCGCCGACCAGGGCAAGGACTTCTACTTCCGTGGTGACCAGCACTGGACGCCCTATGGCGCCGAGCGTGCGGCGAAGATCGTCGCCGACACCGTGCACAACATGCCGGCCTTCGCCGACATCCCCCGGCGCGAATTCGAGAGCCACAAGTCCGGACGCATGGGCAAGACCGGCACCCTGCACAACGTCGCCGGGCAACTGTGCGGTACCAGTTATGCGGTGCAGTACATGGACCAGTTCGTCACCGAGCCCAAAGGCGAGAGTGGCAGCGACGACCTGTTCGGCGATTCCGCCAATCCAAAAATCACCCTGGTCGGCACCAGCCACAGCGGCAAGAACTACAACTTCTCCGGTTTCCTCGAACAGTACATCGGTGCCGACGTACTCAACGTCGCCTTCCCTGGCGGTGGCCTGGAAGGCTCGATGATCCAGTACCTGGGCAGCGACGACTTCAAGAACAACCCGCCGAAGATCCTCATCTGGGAGTTCTCGCCGCTGTATCGCCTGGACCAGGAAACCATCTGGCGGCAGATGCTCGCCCTGCTCGACAACGGCTGCGAAGGCAAGCCGGCGCAGTTGCATGCCAGTGCCACGCTCAAGCCGGGCAAGAACGAACTGATGGTCAACGGCAAGGGCGGCGTGATCAAGGACCTGACCAATGGCCGTCACCAGCTGGACTTCAAGTTCGAAGACACCTCGGTCAAGGTGCTGCAGGCCACGCTCTGGTACCTGAACGGCCGTCATGAAGACGTGAAAATCGAAAAGCCGGAAACCTCCGACACCGATGGCCGCTTCGCTTTCCAGCTGCGCGAAGACGAGGACTGGGCCAGCCAGACCCTGCTCGCAGTGGAAGTCCAGGGCCCGGAGAGCGGCACCCAGAAAGTCGAAGCGACGCTCTGCAAACGCAACAACTTCGCCGCTGCGCAACGTACTGCGCAGGCCGGGCAGTGAGGCACACCATGCACATCAGCAAACTGACGGCTCCAGCCCTGCTCGCCCTGGCCCTGTTCGGCCCGGCCGCGCAGGCCGCCGGCCTGGTTCCACCGCAGGGTTACTACGCCGGGATCGAAAAACTCAAGACCGGCCCCAGCGACTACAAGTGCGAGGCCATCCCCAAGCCTTATACCGGCAAGCTGCAATTTCGCAGCAAGTACGAAGGTTCGGACAGCGCTCGCGCAACCTTGAACAAAGCCTCGGAAAAAGCCTTCCGCGACTCCACCGCGAGCATAACCACGCTTGAGCGCGGGGTCAGCAAACAGGTCATGCAATACATGCGCGACGGCCGTCCGCAGCAGCTCGATTGCACCCTGGAATGGTTGAGCAGCTGGGCCCGCGCCGATGCGTTGATGTCGACCGACTACAACCACACCGGCAAGTCCATGCGCAAATGGGCGCTGGGCAGCCTGAGTTCGTCGTGGCTGCACTTGAAATTTTCCAACTCCCAACCCCTGGCCGCGCATCAGCAGGAAGCCGAACTGATCGAAAAATGGTTCGCGCGCCTGGCCGATCAGGTGGTCAAGGACTGGAGCGATCTGCCGCTGGAAAAGATCAACAACCACTCCTACTGGGCCGCCTGGTCGGTGATGGCCACTGCCGTGGCGACCGACCGCCGCGACCTGTTCAACTGGTCGGTGAAGGAATACCGGGTGGCGGCTAACCAGATCGACGCGCAGGGTTTCCTGCCCAACGAGCTCAAGCGCAAGCAACGCGCCCTGGCCTACCACAACTACGCCCTGCCGCCACTGGCGATGATCGCCAGCTTTGCCCAGGCCAATGGTGTCGATGTGCGTCCCGAAAACAACGGCGCACTTGAACGCTTGGGTAAACGAGTGCTGTCCGGGGCGAAAGACCCGAGCCCGTTCAAGGCCAAGAGCGGTGAGAAACAAGCCATGGGCGACCTCAAGGTCGACAGCAAATACGCCTGGCTCGAACCCTGGTGCAGCCTTTACCGCTGCGGTGCCGATGCGCTGAAGAAAAAGCACGACATGCAGCCATTCAGGAATTTCCGCCTCGGCGGTGACCTGACCCGGGTCTACGACCCGCAGGCCGAGCAGAAAAAATAGCGAGCGACGCTAGTCCCTGTGGGAGCTGGCGAAGCCGGCGATGCAAGGCACAGCCTTGCTGGTTTGTGGGGCTGCTGTGCAGCCCATCGCCTGCTCCGCCAGCTCCCACAGTTTAGGTTTCCCCGACGATGTTGCGTGGGGGGTTTGGGGGGCTGCTGCCCCGATTGTGGATAACGACAAGGAGAGATCGGGATGGTGTTCTCGTCCAATGTGTTCCTGTTCCTGTTCCTGCCGATCTTTCTCGGCTTGTACTACTTGAGCGGGCAACGCTATCGCAACGCACTGCTGCTGCTGGCCAGCTACCTGTTCTATGCCTGGTGGCGGGTGGACTTTCTCGCCCTGTTCGCCGGGGTCACCCTGTGGAACTACTGGATCGGCCTGAAAGTCGGCGCCGCCGGCGTGCGCACCCAGTCAGCGCAGCGCTGGCTACTGCTCGGGGTGGTGGTCGACCTGTGCATCCTCGGCTATTTCAAATACGCCAACTTCGGTGTCGACAGCCTCAACGCGATCATGACCTCGTTCGGTCTTGAGCCGTTCATCCTCACCCACGTGCTGTTGCCGATCGGTATCTCGTTCTACATTTTCGAGTCGATCAGCTACATCATCGACGTCTACCGCGGCGACACCCCGGCCACCCGCAACCTGATCGACTTCGCCGCCTTCGTCGCGATCTTCCCGCACCTGATCGCCGGCCCGGTGCTGCGCTTCAAGGACCTGGCCGACCAGTTCAACCACCGCACCCACACCCTCGACAAGTTTTCCGAAGGCTGCACACGGTTCATGCAGGGCTTCATCAAGAAAGTGTTCATCGCCGACACCCTGGCGGTGGTCGCCGACCATTGCTTCGCCCTGCAGAACCCGACCACCGGCGACGCCTGGCTCGGTGCCCTGGCCTACACCGCGCAGCTGTACTTCGACTTCTCCGGCTACAGCGACATGGCCATCGGCCTGGGCCTGATGATGGGTTTCCGCTTCATGGAAAACTTCAAGCAGCCCTACATCAGCCAGTCGATCACCGAGTTCTGGCGGCGCTGGCACATCAGCCTGTCGACCTGGCTGCGCGACTACCTGTACATCACCCTCGGCGGCAACCGCGGCGGCACCTTCGCCACCTACCGCAACCTGTTCCTGACCATGTTGCTGGGCGGCCTGTGGCACGGCGCCAACTTCACTTACATCATCTGGGGTGCGTGGCACGGCATGTGGCTGGCCATCGAGCGAGCCCTGGGCCTGGACACCAACCCACAGCGCTTCAACCCGGTGAAATGGGCCTTCACCTTCCTGCTGGTAGTGATCGGCTGGGTGATCTTCCGCGCCGAAAACCTCGACGTCGCCGCGCGCATGTACGGCGCCATGTTCAGCTTCGCTGACTGGCAGCTGTCCGAGCTCAACCGCGCCAACCTTACCGGCCTGCAAGTGGCAACCCTGCTGGTGGCCTACGCGACCCTGGCGTTCTTCGGCCTGCGCGACTTCTACCGCAACGCCAGACCTGTACCCAAGGCCAGCCCGGTGGCCGTGCAGGCCGACGGCAGCCTGAGCCTGGACTGGGGCCTGTATGCCACCCGCGCGCTGGTGCTGCTGCTGTTTATCGCCTCGATCCTGAAACTCTCGGCGCAAAGCTACTCGCCGTTTCTCTACTTCCAGTTCTGAGTGAGCCGACCATGACCCGATCATTACGCAAACTCTATTCCGTGCTGTTCCTCGCCCTGCTCCTGGGCCTGGGTATCTGGTCGCTGGGCGGCTTGGGCAGCTTCCAGCGCAGCGCGCAGATGAGCGTGCTCGACGGCAAGCTGGCCAAAGCCGCCGAGACCCATTACGACGAGCAGTTCCCGCTCAAGCGCATCGGCACCAACCTGTGGGCGGCGCTGGATTTCAAACTGTTCAACGAAGGCCGCCCCGGCGTGGTGCTGGGGCGCGAGCAGTGGCTGTTCAGCGACGAGGAATTCAAACCGGTCGCCAACAGCGATCAGTTCGAACAGGAAAACCTGGCGCTGATCCGCGGCGTACGCGACACCCTGCAACAGCGCGGCGTGCAGTTGGTGCTGGCGATCGTGCCGGCCAAGGCGCGGCTGTATAGCGAGTACCTCGGCGATCAGACCCCGGCCAGCCTGCACGCTGACCTGTACAACGAGTTCCATGCCCAGGCTCGTCAGGCCGGGGTCTTCGCTCCCGACCTGCTGACCCCGTTGCAGAGCGCCAAGGCCCGTGGCCAGGTGTTCCTGCGCACCGACACGCACTGGACGCCACTGGGCGCCGAAGTGGCGGCCCAGCACCTGGCCGAAGCCGTCAGCCGCCAGAACCTGCTCAACGGCGAACCGCAGCAGTTCATCACCGAACAGCGCCAGAGCGCGCCCTACAAAGGCGACCTGACCAACTTCCTGCCGCTCGACCCGCTGTTCAGCAACCTGCTACCAGCGCCGGACACCCTGCAAAAGCGCAGCACCCGCCCGGCTGCAGCCGAGGGCGAAAGTGGCGACGCCTTGTTCGCCGACAACGAAATCCCGGTGGCGCTGATAGGCACCAGCTACAGCGCCAACCCCAACTGGAACTTCCTCGGCGCGCTGCAGCAGGCCCTGCGCAGTGACGTGGTCAATTACGCCGAAGACGGCCATGGCCCGCTGCTGCCGATGCTCAAGTACCTGCAGAGCGAGGCCTTCAAGGACAGCGCCCCGCAAGTGCTGATCTGGGAGTTCCCGGAACGCTATCTGCCAATGAAAAACGACCTCAGCGACTTCGATCCGCAGTGGATCGCCCAGCTGAAGAAAACCCGTAACGCCAATCATGACCTGGCCCTGTCGTCCAATCGGACGCAACACTGAGAGGTAACGCACATGACCACCAAGCACCGTATTGCCAAAGCCTTTGCCCTGATCGCTGGCATGAGCCTGCTTTCGCTGCAGGCCTGGGCCGGCGCCGATGCCGCCCTGTACGGCCCGAGTGCGCCGAAAGGCTCGACCTTCGTGCGCATCTACAACGCCGGCAACCAGGCGGTCAGCGCCAGTGTCGGCAACACCCAGATCAACGACGTGGCGGCCCAGGCCAGCAGCGATTTCAGCTTCATGCCGCAGGGCGACTACAGCGCCAAACTCGGCAGCCACAGCCTGCCGGTCAAGCTCGCCTCCGACCATTACTACACCCTGGTCAACAACGCCTCGGGCGCCCCGCAACTGGTTGAGGAACCGCCGTTCAAGAACAAGCAGAAATCCCTGGTACGAGTACAGAACCTCAGCGACCAGGCCCTGACCCTGAAAACCGCCGACGGCAAGACCGAAGTGGTCAAGCCGGTGGCCGCCAAGGCCCGCGGCGAGCGCGAGATCAACCCGGTCAAGGTCAGCCTGGCCCTGTATGAAGGCGACAAGAAAGTCAGCGATCTGAAGCCGGTGGCTCTGGAGCGCGGCGAAGCAGCGGTGCTCTACGTCACCGGATCCGGCAGCAACCTGTCGCCGGTCTGGGTCAAGCGCCCGGTATCGACCCGTTAATCAACTGCCCCTTTCAAATTTCGGAGAACACTCATGATTCCAGTCATCCTGTCCGGCGGTAGCGGTTCGCGTCTGTGGCCGCTGTCGCGCAAACAGTTCCCCAAGCAGTTCCTGGCCCTGACCGGTGAACACACCTTGTTCCAGCAAACCCTGTCGCGCCTGGTGTTCGAAGGCATGGACACGCCGATGGTGGTGTGCAACAAGGACCACAAGTTCATCGTCAACGAACAACTGAGCAGCCTGAAACTGCAAACCCAGGCGATCCTCCTCGAACCGTTCGGTCGCAACACCGCACCGGCGGTGGCGCTGGCGGCGATGAAGCTGGTCAATGAAGGCCGTGACGAGCTGATGCTGGTGCTGCCGGCCGATCACGTGATCGACGACCAGAAAGCCCTGCAACGCGCCCTGGCCCTGGCCACGGTGGCTGCCGAGCGTGGCGAGATGGTGTTGTTCGGTGTGCCGGCGACCAAGCCGGAAACCGGTTACGGCTACATCAGGTCGAGCCAGGACGCACTGCTGCCCGAAGGTATCAGCCGGGTCGCCCAGTTCGTCGAAAAGCCGGACGAGAAACGTGCCAACGAATTCGTCCAGGCGGGTGGTTACTTCTGGAACAGCGGCATGTTCCTGTTCCGTGCCAGCCGCTTCCTCGAAGAGCTGAAAAAGCATGACCCGGACATCTACGACACCTGCCTGCTGACCCTGGAGCGCAGCGAGGAAGATGGCGACGAGCTGAGCATCGATGACGCCACCTTTGCCTGCTGCCCGGACAACTCCATCGACTACGCGGTGATGGAAAAAACCCAGCGCGCCTGCGTGGTGCCGCTCAGTGCCGGCTGGAGCGATGTCGGCTGCTGGTCGTCGCTGTGGGACGTGCACGAGAAAGACAGCAACGGCAACGTCACCAAGGGCGACGTCGTCGTCCAGGACAGCCGCAACTGCATGATTCACGGCAACGGCAAGCTGGTGTCGGTGATTGGCCTTGAGAACATCGTCGTGGTCGAGACCAAGGACGCGATGATGATTGCCCACAAAGACAAGGTCCAGGGCGTCAAACAGCTGGTCAACACCCTCAACGAACAGGGCCGCAGCGAAACCCAGAACCACTGCGAAGTGTACCGGCCATGGGGTTCCTATGACTCGGTGGACATGGGCGGGCGTTTCCAGGTCAAGCACATCACCGTCAAGCCGGGCGCTTGCCTGTCGTTGCAGATGCACCACCACCGCGCCGAACACTGGATCGTGGTGTCGGGCACGGCCGAGGTGACCTGCGACGAAAACGTGTTCCTGCTCACCGAAAACCAGTCCACCTACATCCCGATCGCCTCGGTGCACCGCCTGCGCAACCCGGGCAAGATTCCGCTGGAGATCATCGAGGTGCAATCGGGCAGTTACCTGGGTGAAGACGATATCGAGCGTTTTGAAGATATCTATGGGCGCTCGACGCCGATCGAGCGCGGGATTTCGGTGAAGACCATCGCGCAGTAACACCGGGGCTGTTTTAAAGCCCATCGCCGGCAAGGCCGGCTCCCACAGGTTCTGAGTCCGGTTCAGCATTTGAGTCTGACTAAGATCACTGTGGGAGCCGGCCTTGCCGGCGATGCTTTTTGAGGGTGGGCATTTTTGCGGTTAGGATGAAAGCACACCCGCACACAAGGTTTGCTCCATGATCATCGGCGCCCTGCTCGTCCTCACCTGGCTGGTCCTGCTGCTGCGCTACCCGGCCAAGGCCCTGCCGATTTCCCTGTCGGCGCTGTTCGGCCTGGGGCTGGTGGCGCTGTGGGTGGTCTGGCAGGACAACCGTGAAACCCGGCAACTGGCCCGCCTGGACCTGCGTCTGACCTACGCCCCCGAAAGCTGCCCGGCCGACCGCCCCCTGCGCGTGCAGATGAAAAACAGCAACGACGTGCCCCTGCTGACATTGCGCTGGCGAGTAGCGGCTTACGCGCCAGGCGACAGCGTCAACCTCAGCGAAAACACTTACAGCGCTCCACGTTACCGTGGCCCAGGCGAACTGCAGCCGGGAGCGCAATGGAGTGACTGCCTGCCCTTGCCACCCTTGCGCCCGGGTTATCGCCCGCAGTCTGTGGAGTTCAGGGCCGAACAGCTGCGCGGCAGCTTTTCCAACTAACGTTTCGGTGTGCTGGCGAGCTGGGTATGATCGGCCTTCCTTACCCTGTGTCGCGAAGGATCGTCCATGCCCATCGTTCTCATCACCGGTTGTTCCAGCGGCATCGGCCGCGCCCTGGCAGACAGCTTCAAAAAGGCTGGTTATGAGGTCTGGGCCACAGCACGCAAGGCCGAAGATGTAACCCGCCTCGACGCGGCTGGCTTCAAAGGGCGACAGCTTGACGTCAACGACGCGCAAGCCTTGCAACGCTTGAGCGCGGAAATCGAGTCAGCCCATGGCGGTCTCGACATTCTCGTCAACAATGCCGGCTACGGCGCCATGGGCCCGCTGCTCGATGGCGGCGTCGAGGCCATGCAGCGCCAGTTTGAAACCAATGTGTTTGCGCTGGTCGGTGTCACCCGCGCGCTGTTTCCGGCGTTGCGGCGCAGCAAGGGGCTGGTGGTCAACATCGGCAGCGTCTCCGGTGTGCTGGTCACGCCCTTTGCCGGTGCCTACTGCGCCTCCAAAGCCGCCGTGCATGCCCTCAGCGATGCCCTGCGCCTGGAACTGGCGCCGATGGGCATCCGGGTCATGGAGGTCCAGCCGGGGGCGATTGCCACGCAGTTTGCCGACAACGCCCAGACCCAGGCCGAACAGGTGCTGGCTGCCGATTCGCCGTGGTGGCCGTTGCGCGAACAGATACACGCCCGCGCCCGCGCTTCCCAGGACCACCCGACTTCCGCCAGCGACTTCGCCCAAGGCCTGTTGGCTGCTGTGCAAAAGCAGCCTGTGCCGTCCTTGGTGCGCCTGGGCAACGGCAGCCGCGCGCTGCCGCTGCTGGCGCGCTGGTTGCCTCGTGCACTGCTGGATACGGTCCTGAAGAAGCGCTTCGGCCTTAGCCGCCCGCTGTAACCGCAACACTCATGGCCGGGTCGAAAGCCTGCCAGCCTCCCCCCAGCGCCTTGTACAAACCAACCAGGGCTTGAGACACCGCCGCCGAGCTTTCGACCCACTGCTCCTGGCTGGCCAGCAAGGCGCCCTGCACGCTGAGCACATTGAGGAAGTCCACCGCGCCTTCCTCGTATTGTTGCTGCGCAGTCTGCAAGGCAATGCGGTTCTGGCGCACCGCTTCGGCCAGCAGGTCGCGACGCAATTGACTGGCGTTGTACAGGAGCAGCACATCATCGATTTCATGCCAGGCGCGCAGCACTACCTGCTGATAGTGCAAGGCAGCTTCCTGCTGCTGGGCCTCACGCAGTTCGAGCACGCCACGCAAGCGTCCACCTTCAAAGATCGGCAGGCTCAATTGCGGACCGATGCCAAAGCGCCGCGAATCCCAAGCGCCGAAATCAGACAACTGCATCGATTGAAAACCGACATTGCCCGACAAGCGAATGCTCGGGTAGAAATCGGCTTTGGCTACACCAATGCTGGCCGTGGCGGCATGCAGTTGGGCCGAGGCCTGAAGGATGTCCGGGCGACGCTCAGCCAACTCCGAAGGTACGCCAATGGCAAAGCGCTGCTGCGGCGTCGGCATCGCGGCGGGCGCCAGCAGTTCGGCCTGCAGGCTGCGCGGTGGTTCGGCCAGTAACAGGCTCAGGGCGTTGATCAGTTGCGCCTGGCGCTCCTCCAGGGTCGGCAGGCGCGCCTCGATCGAGGCGACCTGAGCACTGGCCTGGGCCACGTCCAGGGCAGTGGCGACACCATCGCGCAAACGCATTTGCGACAGGCGCAGGCTATGCCGCGAGACCTCAAGGTTTTCCCGGGTCACGGCCAGGGTGCTCTGCACCGACCGCAGCTGGATGTAATTGCCGGCCGTCTCGGCCAGCAACGACAACAGCACGCCACGGCGGTCGTTCTCGGCAACTTCAACCACGGCATCGGCGGCTTCGACCTGACGCCGTACCCGGCCCCACAAGTCCAGCTCCCAACTGGCGGTCAGATCGCCCTGCCAGAGATTGAAGGCCGACTTGCCGCCCTTGCCGGATGGGTCACTGAGACCTTCAGCGCTGTTGCGCGCGCGGCTGTAGCCGGCGTCGAGATCGACCGCCGGGGTTTGTTCGGAAGCGATGCTGGTACGCAACGCGCGGCTTTGCAGCAGCCGCGCACTGGCGATCTGCAAGTCGAGGTTACGCTGACTGGCGCGCTCGATCAGGGCACTGAGCCTGGCGTCATCAAAGCTCTGCCACCAGCGTTGCTCGATCGGTTCGGCCAGGGCCTGGCTCGGCGCTGGCGCTTCCTGCAACGGCGCCCAGCTTGCCGGTGCCTGGCTGGAAGGCTGGTGAAAGTCCGGGCCCAGGGTGCAGCCGGCCAGCAGGCCGAGCAACAAAGGGCATAAGGCGAGTGCAGATTTCATCGGGCGCTGACCTCTTTGCCGGAGGTGAGCCTGGCCTCGGTATCGATCTTCGCTACCACCGACATGCCTACCCGCAGACGCTGCAGCAAGGGCTGGTCGGCATCGAAGACAATCTTCACCGGAATGCGCTGTACCACCTTGGTGAAGTTGCCGGTGGCATTGTCCGGCTTGACCGCCGCGAAGGTGACCCCGGTAGCCGGCGCAATACTTTCGACCCGGCCATGCAGGTACTCATCGGCGAAGGTATCGACGCGGATCTGCACCGGTTGCCCGGGCTGCACATGGGTCAGCTGGGTTTCCTGAAAGTTGCCGATCACATAGGCGTGCTCCAGCGGCACCACCGACAGCAGCCGGGCGCCCGGATTGACGTAAGCACCAATACGCACCGCGCGCTCGCCAACCATACCGTCGATGGGCGCAACGATACGGGTATAGGACAGATCCAGCTGAGCCCGCTCAAGGCTCGCCTGGGCATGTTTGAGCCCCCCTTCGGCGCTGTCGACTTGCGCGCTGAGGATATCCACCTGCTTGCGCGCTGCGGCCAGCGCCGCCTGTGAGTTGGCCAGGCGGGCACTGGCCTGATCGACCCGGCTGCGCGCCTGCTGGGCATTTTGCACGGTACCGGCGCCCTGCTCGGCCAGACGGCTGTGGCGGGTCAGCTCATGGTTGGCGAACGCCAGCTCGGCCTGGTCGGCATTCACCGCAGCCTGGGCCTGGGCGATCAGCGATGCCTGGCGCTCGAGCGTTGCCCGCGCATTGTGCTGCTGCGCGGTCGACACCAGCAGTTGCGCCTGCGCCGCCGCCAGGGCCGCCTGATAGTCACGGTCGTCGATCAACGCCAGCACCTGGCCAGCCTTGACCTGCTGGTTGTCTTCGACCAGCACTTGTTTGATAAAGCCCGCCACCTTGGGCGCAATCACCGTGTAATCCGCTGACACATAGGCATCGTTGGTGCTCTGTTCGCCGTTGCTGCCCAGCAGCATCGGGCCAAAGACTCCGGCCAGGCCCGCCAGCACCAAGGCGGCAACGATCAAGGCGGTTTTTCGGTGGGTCGTTATTGTCGTCATGTCGTTCTCTCAGAACCGCAACCTAAGCCACCGCGCGCGGTGGATAGATCCGTGTAGGTACAAAAGGAATCAGCAGGATCAGCGCCGCAGCCAGCACCGCCATGCACAGGTAGAGGTCAGCCGAGGCCAGCACCAGCGCCTGCTCGTGAATACGCTTGGCCAGGCCCGGCACCTGGCCGTCGGCCAGCGGCGAGTTGCCCAGGTTGTCGACCAGGGTGTTGGAATGAAAATGCCGGCGCAGGGTGGTCAGCGCCTCCAGCACCCCGGTGGCGACCACCGAGGCCAGGCCCTTGACGGTGTTGAACCAGGCCGAGGCGAACGGGCCGTCCTGCGGGGTCATGCCGCCGGTGGCGAGCATCAGCAACGGCAACACGGCCATCGGTTGACCGAAGATATGCAGCATCTGCAGCAGGTAGAAGTTGTCGCGAATCCACACGCTGGTGAGCTGGCTACCGAGCACGCAGGACAACGCCAGCATGCCCAGGCCCATGGCCAGAACCCAGCGGCAGTCCACTGCGCGGATATTGCACAGCGCTGCGGTCAACGGCAGCGCGAGTAGCTGCGGCAAGGCCACCAGCAGCAACAATGGCGCGGTCTGCGCGGGGCGGTAACCCTGGATCTGGGCGAGGTAACTGGAGGGGATGAGGATCGCCGCGGTCAGTACGATCAGCACACCAAACAAGGTGACCAGCGCGTGCGTCAGGTTGCGGGTCTTGAGCATCTGCAGCTTGAAGAACGGCAACGGCTCGGACCACTCGTTAAGCAGGAACAACACCAGCAACACCAGGCCACCCCCCAGCAGCCAGCAGATCAATGGCGAGCTGAACCAGCCCATGCGATCGCCCAGGGTCAGGCCGATCACCAGCGCACAGATCGCCGGTAAACCCAGCAGCAGGCCACGCCAGTCGAACTGTTTGAATCGTTCCAGGCGCAGCGGATCCTGAGGCAGGCCCCAGGCCACGCAGGCCATGGCCAGCAATGAAGGCAGGATGATCTGCCAGAACGCCCACTGCCATCCGACATACTCGGTCCACAGGCCTGCCAGCGGTGTGCCCATGTTCGGCCCGAAGGTCGCGGTCAGGGCATAACCGGCAAGGCCATAGACCTTGATCCCCGGTGGCAGAAAGCGCAATGCGACACTCATCAGCATCGGCGGCAAGGCGCCCGAGGCCAACCCTTGCAGGGTACGCAGCACCATCAGGCTGGCGAGGTTCGGGGCATAGGGTTGCAACAGCCCGAGCACGGCGAAGACGCTGATGGCGCAGAGGGTAAAGCGACGCAGGGAAAAGGTCGCGGCCAGCCACGGTGAAAAGGCCATGGCTGAAACCGACGCTGCCGCATACACGGCAATCAGCCAGGCACCTTCATCGGCACCGATAAACATGCCGCCACGGATGTCGGCCAGCGAGGCCTTGGTGACCATCTCGTTGAGGCCGGCACAGAGTACCGCCAGTAACACGCCGAGCAGCCCGACAACGATGCGCGGGGCAAGCCCGCTCCCACCGGGGCTGGCCACAGGCTTGGGCGCGACAGCTGTGGGCAGCGCAGTCAACGAACTCATTAAAAGACATCTCCGGGGGTGAACAACTACCGGCAGAAGTCTATGAAGCGGCAATGATGACGAAAACTGACATATTGGCAGTTTACTAGTGCAGCAAACGCATTCCGCTAATCAAGCGCTCTCGCTGCAACACGCCTTGAGGGTCTGGCGTAGCCAGCGGTGGGCCGGATCGTTGTCGAAACGCGGGTGCCAGGCTTGCATCACCGTCACCCGCTCCATCGGCAGCGGAATGCGGAACGAACGTAACGGCAGCCCCAGCTTGGTCACGCTGGAGAGGATATTGGCCGGCATCGGCAGCAGCAGGTCGGAGTCCGGCAGGGAGAACATCGCCGAGTGAAAACTCGGGGTGATCAGGGCGACACGGCGCTGCACCTTGTAGTTGGCCAGCTCGATATCAATCGGCCCATTGGCGCGGCCACGACGCGACACGCTGATCTGCGGGTAAGCGGCAAAGCGCTCGGGGGTGATCGGCGCATCGAAGATCGGGTGATCCTGGCGGGCCAGGCCGACATAGATAGTGTTGAACAGGCTCTGCACCTTGATCTCGGGGCCCAGGTCAATGGTCGAGCTGACGAGCAAGTCGGTGCGCCCGTCGCGCAGCACCGCATCGTCATCGCCACCGCTTTCCGGGACAAAGCGCAACACGGTACGCGGCGCCTGTTCGTGCATCATGCGCAGCAACTGCGCGCCATACAGGGCGATGAACAGGTCATTAGTGCGAATGTTGAACGCCCGGTCGAGCGTGGCCAGGTCGACCTCCTCACGGCTGCGGAACACCAGCCCGGCCTGCTCGACCAGCGCCCGCACCTGGTCATGCAAGGCCAGCGCCCGGGGTGTCGGCACCAGGCCGCGACCGGCGCGGACCAGAATCGGATCGCCAATCGCCTCGCGGATCCGCCCCAGGGTCCGGCTCATGGCCGCAGGGCTCAGGTTCATGCGCCGTGCAGCGCCGACCACACTGCCCTCATCGAGCAACGCATCGAGGGCGACCAACAGGTTCATATCCGGAATCTGCATTGCCAGGTTTCCATGGGGTAAAAGACATTGATGTTAACAGCTCGGCAGCGAGCACCGGGTTGCGTTGCACACAACTACACAGTGCACGCCGGGCCATGTATCTGCGCCTGGCCTTGGCCAACAATAGTCGGCTCGAAACTGGCCCAGTGGAGCCGTGCATGCTCAGTCCCGTCTTGATCGCCATCGATGGCTCCAGTGCCTCTCACGGTTTGCTGGAGCTTGCGCAACAATACTGTCAGCCCGGCCGCCAGCGCCTGCATGTACTGCTGGCCATCGACAGTGCGTTTTCCTTGAGCGATGGCCCCGGGGCGATCAGCCTGTACGAGCAACAGGAGTATCCGGCTGCCACTGACGAGCAGCGCCATGCCGTTGCTGCCGTGCAACAGGCGCTGCGACGGTTGCGGGAGTTGGGCTTCGAGAGCGAAGGCAAGCTGGCTCAGGATGATCCGGTGACGGCGATTGTCAGCGAAGCCCAGCGGCTCGATTGCGCGTTGATCATCATCGGGCACCGGCACCTGAATCGCTTGGGGCGCTTGCTGGATCCGTCGATCAGCAACAAGGTCATCGATCAGGTGAAATGCCCTGTGCTGGTGGATTCGCGGCAAGCCTGAAGAGCATCGCCGGCAAGGCCGGCTCCCACAGAGTAACGTGCAGCACCAACTTTTGTGGGAGCCGGCCTTGCCGGCGATGGGGTCAACGCTAGCCTTGGTCTTTCGCCGGCTTGACCACCACCGTACAGGTCGTCCCCGCCGCCAGCAAAAAGCCCTCCGGCACTTCATCGATATGAATCCGCACCGGCACCCGCTGGGCCAGGCGCACCCAGTTGAAGGTCGGGTTGACGTCGGCGATCAGCTCACGGCTTTCCGGGTTGTCGCGGTCGTAGATGCCGCGGGAAATACTCTCCACATGGCCCTTGAGCACTTCACCGCTCATCATCTGCAGGTCAGCCTGGTCCCCGACTTTCACATGCGGCAGCTTGGTCTCTTCAAAGAAGCCGTAAACCCAGAACGAATCCTTGTCGACCACTGCCATCTTCGGCTCACCGGTGCGCGCATAGTCGCCGCGGTGCACGTTGAGGTTGGTCACGTAGCCATCGACGGTGGCGAGGATCCTGGTCCGTTTGAGGTCCAGCTCAGCCGCTGCCAGTTGTGCCTGCGCATGCTGATAGTCGGCCAGTGCCGAGTTGGCGATGTTGCTGGCGTCGTCGCGGTTCTCACGGGAGATCACCAGGTTGTCCATGTCCGCACGCCGGTGGGCGTTGACCTTGCGCATTTCCCAGGTGGCCTTGCGTGAGGCGACCAGGGCCTGGGCCTGTTTGACTGCGACTTCATAGTGCTCAGGGTCAATCTGCAGCAACAGGTCGCCCTTTTTCACCAACTGGTTGTCGCGCACCGGTACATCGACCACGTAACCCGGAACATCGGCGGCAACGTTGATGATATCGGCACGCACCCGCCCGTCCCGGGTCCAGGGCGTGTTCATGTAATGCACCCAGAGCTGGCGGCCGATCACCACGGCAGCAGCCAGCACGAGCAAGGTGGCGATCAGGCTGAAAAACTTTTTCATCAACAGGGGTCTCAACGGTAGAGAGTCAGGGCCATGGAACCGAACAAACAGATAAACAGGCACAGGCGCAGCAGCGCCGGGTGCCAGAAAAACCGGTAGCCGTCATAACTTGCGATAAAGCGATCCAGGCCCCAGGCGAGCCCGGCGGCGAACAGGAACATCAGGGTCATGGTCGGCATGTAGACGCCATGGAAGGCGATTTCACGAGGCATGGGGCAGTCCTTGGGCCGGGGCCAGTGCGGCCAGCGGCGACTGGGGGTCGAGCAGCGAAGTACGGATGAAATGCAGGTAGCTCTGCACCCGGCGCAGGGCCGAGGTATCAAAGTGCCGGGCAAAGGGTTCGTCGGTGGCCTGCACGCGGCTGATGGCGTGGTCCACAGCGACCAGGGCGCGCTCGTGGTTGCTCGCGCTCGGCTGCAGGAACAAGCGCGCCAGGGCCCGGCCCATGACCCGGATCGCCTGGCGCCAGGGTTGCGATTCGGCATAACACGGGTGCACCGGCAGGATCGCCTGCTCTTTGCGCAGCTCGATGATCGCGTGCCCGACCTCCAGCACCAGGAACATCCAGCGCAGCAGGTTGCTCTGTACCTGCGGTTTACCGGCGGCCAGACCATAAGCCTGGTGCAGCAGATCGCGGGTGCGGCTTTCAAAGCCCGATCCCAGGCCACGCAAGCGGCCGCTGATGGCGAACAGCACCTGGCTGCGCAAGTCCTGCTCCAGGCGGCTCCACAACCAGCGGCTGTTCGGCGGCAGGATGATCGCCCCGGCCGCGGCACACACCAGCATGCCGATGACCATGGCGATGTAGTCGTTGATGAAGTTGTAAGGGTTGTAGACCGTCAGGTTATCCGGCACGGAACCGGTGGCAAAGAAGATCAGCAGGCCCAGACCGACACCGGCATACGCTGGCCGCGACGCCAGGAATGCGCCCAGCACGAACACCGGCGCCAGCACCAGGCAGAGCAAAGGGAAGCCGTCGATCCAGGGGAACACGAAGAAGGTTTCAAAGAAGCCGATGAACGCCCCGATCAAGGTCCCGCAGGCCATCTGGAACGACATCCGCTTGGGGTTCGGCGAGGCCGCCGACAAGCCCACGGTGGCGGCGGCGATCAAGGTCATCATCGCCCCGCTCGGCCAGGCCGTGAGGATCCAGAAGCTGCCCAGCACCAGCAGGATGAACGAAGCACGCAGCCCTGCCGCCAGCGATACCATCCAGTTGGTCTGCGCCACATAGGGCTCGTCCCACTGCTCACGGGCATGGTTGTGCTCGGCCAGCGAGGCGTGCGTCAGGGCGTAGTTGTGCAGGTCGTCGACAAAGCGGTACAGCAGTTCGTAGGCGGTATGGAAGTCGAGCAGATCGGCATCGCTCGGCCCGGTCTCGACATAGGCGGCGCGCAGGCTGCGCACCCGCTCCGGCAGGCCTTCCTTGTAGGCCGTCAGTTGCTCGGCCAGGCGCGCGGCATCGGCACTGGTCAGCGCCCGCCCGGCATAGGCATCGAGCAGCTCGGTCAAGGCCTTGAGGCCGGGTTCGATCGCCGTGACGATCTGCAACGGGCCGCGCAGGCGCAGGCGCTCAAGCAACTGGTGCAAGGCGTTGAAGCGCGTGGTGATGGCCATGAACTCGCTGTTCATGCGCCCCAGCCGGCCATTGCGTCGGCGCATGTGCGGGTCTTCGAAAGCAGTGACATTGCGCAGGCTTTCCAGGCCAACCGCTTCAGCGACAAAACGTACGTTGCTGCTTTCGAAGCGATCGCGCTGGCTGTCGCCACGCAGGCCTTCGACGACAAAACCGGCGAACACCCCGAAGCGCTGGTACAGGGCATTGCGCATCGCCGCACTGGCCGACTGCGGCAGGATCGCGGCGCTGACCAGGGTCGACACCAGAATCCCCAGGGAGATTTCCAGTACCCGCCAGACTGCCGCCATGAACGCGCCGTCCGGGTGTTCCAGAGCGGGTAACCCGACCATCGCCGCGGTGTAGCCGGCCAGCACGAAACCGTAGGCCTGAAAGGTCCGATAGCGCATGGCACCGGCCGAGCACAGGCCCACCCAGATCGCCAAGCTCGGCAGGAACAGTTCGGTGTTCTGCGGAAACAGGGCGATCAAGGTGACCATCATCGACGAGCCGGCCAAGGTCCCGAGCAAGCGCCAGAAGCTCTTGGCAAACACGTGCCCGCTCTGCGGCTGCATGACGATGAACACGGTGATCATCGCCGTGCGCGGCTGCGGCAACTCCAGGCGCATGGCCAGCCACAGGGTCAGGAACGCGGCGCTGAGGACCTTGATGATGTAGACCCAGGTCACCCCGTCGGTGCGTGCCCACTCAAAGAAACCACGACGCCATTCAAGACTTGCCAACCAGCGAAACGGCAGGGTCAGTGCGCTCATTCGGCACGGTCCGGCTTGTCGAAGATGGCCAGTGTCGCCGGGGTTTTCGGCGCCTGTTGTTTGTCTTCATCCGGTACATCGTTGCCAGCGCCGAGGCCGCCACCCAGGGCGGTGACCAGCTCGGCATGCGCGGTCAGGCGGGCGGCCTGGACCTGCTGCTGGATCTGCTGCTGGCGGAAGAGCAAGGTCTGGGCGTTGAGCACATTGAGGTAATCGGTCAGGCCACGCTGGAAGGCGATCATGGCAATGTCGTAGGTCTTCTGCGCCGACGCCACCGACTCTGCAGCAAAATGCTGCTGCTCGTTCATCGACTCGCGGCGAATCAGCTGATCGGAGATGCCCTTGAGGGCCTCGACCACGGTCTGGTTGTAGCGCGCCACGGCGATGTCATAACCGGCTGAGGCGACACCCAGTTGCGAGCGCAGGCGGCCGCCGTCGAACACCGGCAGGCTGATGGCGGGACCGACGTTGTAATTGAACTTGCGCCCGGTCAGGAACTCCAGCGGACCACCGCCGGTGGCCATGAAGCCGAGCCCGCCAACCAGGTCGACGTTAGGGAAAAAGCCGGCGTGGGCGACGTCGATACCACGCGCCTGGGCCGCGACCTGCCAGCGGCTGGCAACCACGTCCGGACGCTGGCCGACCAGCTCGGCAGGCAACGCCGACGGCAGTTTCAACGCAGCACCAAGGGCCAGTTGCGGACGCTGCAGCTGCGCGCCCTCGCCCGGGCCTTTACCGGCCAACGCCGCCAGCTGGTTACGCGCCAGGGCGATTTCTTCATTCAGCGCATCGAGCTGACGATGGGTTTCTGGCAGCGGCGTCTGCGCCTGGCTGACTTCGAAATGGGTGCCGATACCACCGGCCAGGCGCCGTTCGGCCAGGGCCAGGATCTGCTCCTGCTGTTCGAGTTCGGCCTTGACGATATCGCGCTGGGCGAAATGCAGGGATAGCTGGATGTACACCTTGACGATGTTGTTCTGCAGTTCCAGCTGCGCCTGGCGCAACTGCGCCGCGCTCATGTGGGCCATGTCCACGGCCTGCTCGCTGGCATTGCGCTCGCGACCCCAGAGGTCCAGCGCATAACTGAAGCCAAGGGCAGCGTTGTTGTCCCAGGTGTTGGCCCCGGACAAGGCCCCCGGGCCGTAAAACTGGTCTTCCGGCCAGTTATGGCGTTTGAGCGTCGACTCGCCGTTGACCTGCAGTTTTTCGGCAGACTCGACCACCCCGGCCATGGCTTTGGCCTCACGCACTCGCGCAGCGGCCATGGCCATGCTCGGGCTGTCGTTGACCGCCAGGGCGATCCAGCGGTCCAGTTGTGGGTCGCCATAGGCGCGCCACCACTGCTGGTCAGGCCAGTGGGCATCACGGGCGGCCTCGCGGATCGCCTCGTCGGTGGTCAGGGTATTGGCTTGCAGCGTCTTGCTTTGCGGGGCAATGCCCCAGGTTCCGATACAGCCGCTCAAGGTCAAGCTAAGGGCACAGACACTGAGCGCATTCAGCGCTCTGATGATGCGACGCGGCACAGCTGCGAATTCCCGACGTAGAAGGTGGATGACGCTTGGAGACGCAATTCTAGGGGGCCGCCGCACTGGCGATAAGCGTGTATTACTGCGAATCTTTGTTACGAAAACAGCGATAATCCGGCTTTAGTCTGAAGACCGCCTCGGTTACTTCATGTCACAATTTGTCGTCTACTTTGAGAGCGACCCATGGACACCCTGCAAAACATGCGTGCTTTTAGTTGCGTAGCCCAGGTCGGCAGCTTTACTGCCGCGGCTGTGCACCTGGATACGACCACCGCCAACGTCTCGCGGGCGGTCTCCAATCTTGAAGCCCATCTGCAAACCCGCCTGCTCAACCGCACCACCCGGCGCATTGCCCTGACCGAGGCCGGCAAGCGTTATTTGATGCGTTGCGAACAGATCCTCACCTACGTCGAGGAAGCCGAAGCCGAGGCCAGCGACGCGCATGCTCGTCCGGCCGGGCAGCTGAAGGTGCATTCGATGACCGGCGTCGGCCAGCATTTCGTCATCGATGCCATCGCCCGCTACCGCGAAACCCACCCGGACGTGACCTTCGACCTGACCATGGCCAACCGCGTGCCGGACCTGCTCGACGAGGGCTACGACGTGTCCATCGTGCTGGCCAGCGAGCTGCCGGATTCGGGCTTCGTGTCCCAGCGCCTGGGCATCACCTACAGCATCGTCTGCGCCTCGCCCGACTACGTGAAACGCCACGGCATCGCACACAAGCCCAGCGATCTGCTCAACCATGCCTGCCTGCGCATGGTCAGCCCGGTGATCCCGCTGGAAAAATGGCTGTTCGACGGCCCGGAAGGCCAGGAAGTGGTGAACATCACCCAGGCGCCGTTCCAGGTGAACTCGGCGGATGCGATGAAAACTGCGATCCGCAGTGGCATGGGCGTCGGTGTCTTGCCGATCTACTCGGCCATCGACGGGCTGCGTGACGGCTCGCTGGTACGGGTGATGCCCGATTACCGTTTGCAGGAGCTGAACCTGTACGCGATCTATCCGTCCCGCCAATATCTGGATGCCAAGATCAAGACCTGGGTCGAATACCTGCGCAACTCGTTGCCGGAAATCCTCGCCGCCCATGAGGCGGACCTCAAGACCCACGAGCTGCTGATCGCCAACTGAAATCTTGCTGCACACAGGCGGTGGAGAATGATAGCGTGCTACCCATTCTCCACCGCCCGCAGAGATTTCGCCGATGAAAAAGACCGTCCTTGCCTTCAGCCGCATCACGCCGGCGATGGTCGAACGCCTGCAGCAAGACTTCAACGTGATCGTGCCGAACCCCAAGCTCGGCGATATCAGTGCCCAGTTCAACCAAGCCCTGCCCGAGGCCCACGGCCTGATCGGTGTGGGTCGCAAGCTTGGTGAGGCGCAGCTGGCCAACGCCGGTAAACTGGAAGTGGTGTCGAGTGTGTCGGTGGGCTACGACAACTACGATCTGAACTACTTCAATGCGCGTGGCATTGCCCTGACCAACACCCCTGACGTACTGACCGAAAGCACTGCCGACCTGGGCTTCGCCCTGCTCATGGGCAGCGCCCGCCGCGTCGCCGAGCTCGATGCCTGGACCAAGGCCGGGCAATGGCAGGCCACCGTCGGCCCGGCACAGTTCGGTAGCGATGTGCACGGCAAAACCCTGGGGATCGTTGGCCTGGGCAACATCGGCGCGGCCATTGCCCGTCGTGGGCGCTTCGGCTTCAACATGTCGGTCATCTATAGCGGCAACTCGCGCAAGACTGCGCTGGAGCAGGAGCTCGGCGCCCAGTTCCGCAGCCTGGATGAATTGCTGGCTGAAGCCGATTTCGTCTGCCTGGTGGTGCCGCTTGGCGCCCAGACCAAACATTTGATCAGCAGCCGTGAACTGCAGCTGATGAAACCCAGCGCCTTCCTGATCAACGTATCGCGTGGGCCGGTGGTGGATGAGGCGGCGCTGGTGGAGGCCCTGCGCAATGGCACCATTCGTGGCGCCGGGCTGGACGTGTATGAGAAGGAACCGCTGACTGAATCCCCCCTCTTCCAGCTGCCCAACGCCCTGACCCTGCCGCATGTCGGTTCGGCCACCGCCGAAACCCGCGACGCCATGGCCAACCGGGCCATCGATAACCTGCGCAGTGCCCTGCTCGGTGAGCGACCGAAGGACCTGGTGAATCCGCAGGTGTGGAAGTAATCCTGCTGTTACTACCGGCCTCATCGCCGGCAAGGCCGGCTCCCACAGAGCCAGTGCAAACCCTGTGGGAGCCGGCCTTGCCGGCGATGAGGCCATAACAAACAACCGCTACCTCAAGACTACAGCCGGTGTAGCCACCTTGGCCTTGGGCTTCCTGAACACCAGCACATTCCCCAGCATCACCAGCACCAGTCCAGACAGCGCAGGCGCCGTCCACTGATAGCCCTCGTAGAACGCCGACACATTCAACGCCACCAGCGGGAACAACACCGTGCAATACGCCGCACGCTCCGGTCCCATGCGCCCGACCAGGGTCAGGTAGGCGGTAAAGCCGATCACCGAGCCCGGAACCACCAGATACAGTAGCGAGCCGATGTAGCGCGCATTCCATTCCATATCGAAAGGAATGCCGCTGAACAGGCAGTACGCCGCAAGCATCCCGGCACCATAAAGCATGCCCCAGGCATTGGTGGTCATAGGCCGCAGACCGGCCTTTTGCTGCAAGCTGGAGAGCATATTGCCCGCCGAAAAACACAAGGTGCCCAGCAGCGCCAACGCCAGGCCAATCAGGGTTTCACGGCTCGCCGCATGGCCCGACAGTTCCGGCCAGAACAGCAGGCCCAGCCCGCACAAGCCCAGCGCACCGCCACCAAGGACATTGGCGGCGATCCTCTGGCCGAAGAACACCCGGGCATTCAGCGCGTTCCACAAGGTTGCAGTGGAGAACACCACGGCGATAAGACCGCTGGGGATCCATTGGCTGGCTGTGAGGAAACACATGAAGTTGACGCAGAACAGACAAAAGCCCTGGGCCAGGCAGATGCCATGACCGCGCCGGTTCATCGGTTGCAGGCGACGGCTGAGCAGCAGAATGGCGAACAGGATCAGCCCGGCCAACGCAAAGCGATAGACAATCGACACCGGAATGGCGACCACGCCCAGTTGCAGTTTCAGGGCGATCCAGGTGGTGCCCCAGATCAATACGGTCAGCAGGTACAACGACAGGTTCATGGCAGCGCTCCTCGCATCCAGGCCGCCAGTCTCCGGGCGAACGGGCCGAGCGCGCTTGCAGATTCTTGCGCTTTTGCTGCGCCTGCTGCTGTCAGCCGTTGTGCAGCGGAGTAGGATGACGGCCAGAGGTAGCGCACATGAACGCGTTGGACCAGCTGCAAGTTTTCAAAGCCATGCACGACTCACCCCATGCCCGTCTGGAGCACAGCGCGCACCTGGGTGACGGCCTGGCAGCAGCCTTGTGGAACAACCGTCACGACGCCCGCGACTACGAAGCACCGACCCACCACACCCTGTCCTGCTACATCGCCGACGGCACCGGCACCTTCCGCCGTGACCAGCCCAGCCACAAAGGCGCGCCCGACAAACTGTGCATCATGCCTGCAGGGTCGGCGTCGCATTGGGTGGTCAATGGCTCGATCCGTTTGGCGCACCTGTATATCAGCCAGGAGCAGTTCGCCCTCGGTTGCATCAGCCTGCTCGACCGCGAACCGCGTGAACTGCAATTGCAGGAAGCAACGTTCCTCGACGACCCCGAGCAAGCGCGCCGCTTTCGCCAATTGATCGCAATGGACTGGGACGAGCCGGGGGAACGTTTGCTGACCAGCACGCTGGCGCATGAAATTCTCGACCACGCCGTCCTCAGCCAGGTCGGCCTGCGTCAGGGCTTGCGCCTCAAAGGTGGCCTGGCTGCGCATCAGCGCCGACAGTTGAGCGACTACATCGAAGGGCATCTGGATCAGGCCATAAGCCTGGGTGAACTGGCTGCTCTGTGCAATTTGTCCGAGTACCACTTCGCGCGGATGTTCCGCGAAAGCTTCGGCTTGCCACCGCACCAATACCTGCTGGCCCGGCGCCTGGCCACGGCACGTAAACTACTGCGCTTTGGCGAACTGCCTTTGGGCGAAGTCGCCTTGCAGTGCGGTTTTGCCAGCGCCAGCCACTTCAGCAACCGCTTTCGCCAGGCATTGGGGGCGACGCCCGGTGCCTACCGGGCGGCCTTCAGGTGCTAAATCAGCCTAGCCGGGCAACATCAACAACACTGGCCCCAGTACCAGGCTAAGCCCAAGCAGCCCAAGCAACAGCCGTGGTTGATAAGGCAGCAGGAACACCCAAAGGGTAACGCCCGCCATCAGCACCGCAATCAGCTCGACCAGGCCCATGGCCCAGCCACTGTTATGCACGGCCAGGGACAGCGCCAGCAACTGCAACAACCAGCCAGCGATTCGCAGGATGCGCAAACGCGCCGCGCTGGGCGCGCTGCCGAGCAGGTCCTTGTAGTGTTTCTCCATGGCCAGGCACAGGCAGGCGAAGCCGGCAAAACCAAACAGGGTAACGGCCAGCATCAGCTCACCTCACTTTCGATCAGGTTGGCGCTGGCTGCTTTCGCCGCCTTCGGCGCACGCTTGGCGACCACCACCGGCGGGCGCCACATCTTGCGCGCGCCCCAGGCGAAGAACAGGCCGCAGCCCAGCGCCGTCAGGTCGAATCCGGCCATGGCCCAGTCACCGGCCGTAATCGAATGAATCAACCCCTGCCCTGTGGTCAATTGATTGAGCAGCGGCAAGCCGGCCCACAACAGTGCAGCCAGTCCCAGTTGCTCGGCCCAGGCGCGACGCCCCGGCCGCAGCATGGCGTGCATCAGCGACAGCGCCCAGAGCAGGAAGAAACTGTTCACTTCCCACCCGGCGCGGCCTTCCAGACCCACCGGCAGCAAGCGGTTGGCCCAGAAGAAGGCCGCCACACCCAGCAACAAACCGCTCATGCTGGCGATGTTCAACACCTCCACCAGACGAAGCTCGAAGGGCTGTGTGCCGCTCTTGGCGTGTTTGAGCTGACGCTTGCCCAGCCACAGCACCAGACCGGTACCGATCACCGCCGTGCCGGCGACGCCGAAGAAGAAGTACAGCCAGCGCAGCCAGGGGCCGGCGAACATGCCCATGTGCAGGCCGTACATACCGCCGGCAATCACCACCGGGACAGCTTCGGTTTTGCTGTCGTTTTGCAGCGTGCCATTGACGCCATCGAACACCCAGCCACCACCACGCTGATAGGCAATGCCATCACCGCCATGCCGGGAGAAACGCACGCGGGCATTCTGATCACCCGGGTTTTGCACTTCGATCCAGCCGTGGCGGCTGCCCGGCGCCTGTTCCTGGAACGCCTGGTAAAGCGCCGGCAGCGGCAGCAACGGCGCGGCAACACCGGCCACCTTGACCTCTTCGGACGCACCGAACAGATCATTGAAGTAAGCCCGGGTGTTATCGCCATAGCTGGCAATGATGCTGGCCGGCATCACCAGCGACATGAAGATCACCAGGCTGCTGTAGCTGATCATCAAGTGAAACGGCAACACCAGCACACCGATGGCATTGTGGCCATCCAGCCAGGAGCGCTGGCCTTTGCCTGGGCGGAAAGTGAAGAACTCCTTGAAGATCTTCTTGTGGGTAATGATGCCGGTCACCAGCCCCAGGAGCATGATGAACGCGGCGAAAGTCGACAGCCAGCGGCCCCAGGGATGAGGCATCTCCAGCTGAAAGTGGAAGCGGTAGAAGAAATCGCCGCCGCGAGTCTCGCGGGCCTGGACCTCTGCGCCAGTGGCAGGGTCGAGGTTTTTTTCAATGAAGCCTCGGCGCCCGGCGCCCTCTGCCCGCCAGCCGACACTCAGGCCCGGCTCGCGTGCTTCCGGCAGGCGAATGAACCAGCTGCCGGCATTGGGTGCGTGCTCCTGCAGGTAGTTCTGCGCCAGCGTCAGGCTGGCCAGCGGATCATGCGCTCGAACCGGTACCTCGGGCTGGGCCCAGTGATTGATCTCCTCCTTGAAGTAGGACATGGTCCCGGTGAGGAAAATCGCAAACAACAGCCAGCCGAAGATCAGCCCGGTCCAGGTGTGCAGCCAGGCCATGGCCTGGCGAAAGCCCTCTTTCATCAGTTTTTCATCCAGTAGGCCAGTCCATTGATCACGCCCAGCACCAGGCTCGGCAGCAACACACCCAGCCAGGCCTGCCAGGCGCTACGACTGGCAAAGCACCAGAGAAAGGCCACCAGGTAGAACAGAAACGACAGCATCATGCCGCTGACCACCGCTTCAGCCTTGGGCATCGGCGCCAGCAGGGTGATACAAACGCTGGCCATCGCCGCCAGCAGATAGCCACCGAATACGGCGGCCAGGCAACGTGAGGTCACGGCCAGGCGATAACTGAGGGGCAGCCCGGCGGCTTTGCTTTTCATGGCATCCATTCCTGGTGAAGAGCCACCAATAGTAATGATTTATATTCTCATAGGCAAAGCCGCTGGCCTCATCCTCAGAACGACAGGTCGACGCCCACGGTGTAGCGGCGGCCATCCAGCACGGTCTGGTAGTTCTCGTAGTCGACTTCCTTGTTGAACACGTTGTAGACACCGGCCAGTAGTTTCACGTTCTTGGTCACCCGGTAGGTGCCGCCGAGGTCGACGAAGGTGTAGGACGGCGTGCCATCGGACATGGTGGTGCGACCCAGGTAGTCAGAGGTCTTGCCGCGGTAGTTCAGGCGCGCCCAGGTACCCAGTTGGTCGGTGGTCTGCCAGTCCAGGGTGGCGTTGACCATGTGCCGTGGCATCTGGTTCAGGGCCTTGCCCTTTTGCGGGCCGCTCTTCTGTTCGGAGTCGGTGAAGGTGTAGTTGGTGGCAAGCTTCAGGGCCTGGGTAATTTCCCAGTCCAGGGTCGCTTCAATACCACGCATCTGCGCTTCATCAACGTTCACCCGGTCACTGATGAACTTGTACGAGGTGCCGCCGATCTGGCACTGACCCGAGGCTCCGCCAGTGCTGTCGGTGCAGCGACGGGTTTCGGTGATCTTGTCTTTGAAGTCGGTGTTGAACACAGTCAGACCGGTGGAGACCCCTTCCAGGCTGTCCCAGATCACGCCGATCTCCTGACTGACGCTCTTCTCCGGCTTGAGATTGGAGTTACCGACGATGATCGCCGGGTCACCACCGCCACCGGTGATCTGGCCCCAGTCATTCACTGCGGCACGGATGTCCGGCGAACGGTAGCCAGTGGAGACACCACCTTTGACGGTCCAGTGCTCGGTCGGGTGGTACACGCCGTACAAGCGTGGCGACCAATGCGTACCGTAGTTTTCGTCTTCGTCCATGCGAATACCGCCGGTCAAAGCGAAGGACTCGGTCAGGCGCCATTCATCTTCGGCAAACAGTGCCCACGACCAGCGCGTCAGCTGGTTAACGTCGGACGCCGCAGCCAACTGGTTACCTTCATCGCTCAGGTCTTCGTATTTATACGAGCCGCCAATGGTGGTGATGTGCGAATCGCTGAAGAACGACACCTGCGAGTTGAGCACGGTGTTTTCCAGCTCCATACGTCGGCCCGGGTTTTCGATTTTCTCGCGCTGGATGTAGGTGTCAGTGGTGATGGTTTCCCAACGCCCGGAGTGGCTGATCGCGAAGTTGGTGCGCTCATAGTCACTGAAGCTGTCGGAAGATCGCGCCGACTTGCCTTTGTGGGCGTAACGGTCCTGCTCGGACTTGCCTGCCTCGAAGGTGATGTCGTTGTGCTCATCAGGCGTAAACGACAGCTTGGCCGTACCACTGTCGGTGTGTTGTTCGTTGAAGCCGTTGGTAAAGTCGTCTTCGTCACGATTCGACGTTTGCCCATAGAGCTGCAAGCCGACCAGGTTCTCGATCAGCGGCCCGGAGACGAAGGCGCTGGTACTGTTGTAGTCGCCCGAATCGGAGCGGTCCTGGAAGGTCGCTTCGCTGCGCACGCCGCCATACCAGTTGGGGGTCACTTTGCGGGTGATGATGTTGATCACCCCGCCCATGGCGTCGGAGCCGTACAGCGACGACATTGGCCCACGGACCACCTCAATGCGTTCGATCGCCTCAAGCGGCGGCATCCAGCCTTGCTCGATCCCGGCACCGTCACTGTTCGGACGGGTCGCCCGCGAGTCCTGGCGCTTGCCGTCGACCAGCATCAGCGTGTACTTGGAGGCCATGCCGCGGATGCTGATGTCGCTGGAACTGGCGCCACCGGTCACCACTACACCCGGCACATCCTTCAGGGCATCGGTCACATCACGGTAGGACTTGTTCTCGATCTGCTCGCGGGTAATCACCGAAATCGACGCCGGGGCATCCTTGATCTGCTGGGAGAAACCCGAGGCGGTAACCACCACGTTGTCCAGCTCCATGGGCTTCTGGCCTTCGGCACTGGCCTGGGCGGAGTACAACGAGCAGAGGGTAATGGCGAGGCAGGATCGAGTAAAAAGCGGGGACACGTAGAGCTCTCCCTGAGAAATGTAAAGGTTTGGTAAACCACTTAGGGAGCGAATGCTATTTATTCTCAAATGAGAGTACAGTTTATTTACGTTATTTACATTTTCCGTCCTGCGCTTTTGCCGTCAGTCAGCGCCTGATTGCCGAACAGCCCGCGAAAACACTACAATGAGAACAATTCTTATTCTGTTGCGCATTCTGGCGCCGGAGTGTTCACGGTGCCCAGTGCCTCTTCTTCCTCGCTCGAAGGCCTCTACCACGCCCATCACAACTGGTTGACCGGTTGGCTGCGGCGGCGCCTGGGCTGCCCGGACAACGCCGCCGACCTGGCCCAGGACACCTTCATGCGCTTGCTGCAGGCCCGCGAAACACCGGTGCTCAACGAGCCGCGGGCGTTCCTCACCACCGTGGCCAAGCGGGTGCTGTGCAACCACTACCGGCGTCAGGACCTGGAGCGCGCCTACTACCAGGCGCTGGCGCAATTGCCGGAAGAACTGGCGCCTTCGGAAGAACACCGAGCAATCATCTTCGAGACCCTGCTGGAGCTTGACCGCCTGCTCGATGGCCTGGCACCGTTGGTCAAGCGCGCGTTCCTGCTGGCTCAGGTCGACGGACTGAGCTACGGCGAAATCGCCGCGCAGCTGAACATCTCCCTGGCCACGGTCAAGCGCTACCTGAACAAGGCGGCCATGCGCTGTTACTTCGCCCTGTGAACAGCGCCCATCAGGAATTCTCGCCGCAGGTGGCCGAACAGGCCGTGCACTGGCTGATCGAACTGCAAGGCGGCGCACTCGATCCGCGCCAGCAGCAGGCCATGCAGCAATGGCTGCAAGCCCATGAAGAACATCGCCGGGCCTGGGAGCATATCCAGCGGGTCAACCAGCGTTTGCGCGGGTTGTCTTCGCCACTGGCCCATGCGGCGTTGCAGGCACCGCGTTCGGCCAGCCGCCGGCGGGCACTGAAGACCTTGCTGATTCTCGGTGTCGGCGGCGCTGCCGGCCTGACCCTGCAACCGCACAATCCGCTGCCCAGCCTGCTTGCCGACTACCGCAGCCGGGTGGGCGAACGGCGGCGTCAGCAACTGGACGATGGCAGCCAGCTGCACCTGAACACCCGCAGCGCCGCCGATGTGCGCTTCGATGCCGAGCAACGTCTGGTGCGCCTGCTCGAAGGGGAAATCCAGCTCACCGTCGCCGAGGATGCCCGACCTCTGCGTTTGCTCAGCGATTTCGGCCTGCTGCAACTGAGCGGTGGTCGTTACAACCTGCGTCAGTTCGAGCACTACAGCCTGCTCAGCGTCCATCAAGGCAGCGCCAGCCTGGCCGGCAACAGCCTGGCCGCTGGCCTGCAAGCACGCTTCAATGGCCCGCAGTGGCAGGCCAGCCAACTGCTCGACAGCAATGCCGGGGCCTGGGTCGATGGCATGCTGGTGGCTGCGCACATGCGCCTTGGTGACTTTCTCGATGAGCTGGGCCGCTATCGCCGAGGTCAGCTCAATTGCGCCCCCGAAGTCGCCGAGCTGCTGATTTCCGGCAGTTATCCACTGGCCGACAGCGAACGCATCCTCGACCTGCTCGAGATTGCCTTGCCGGTACGGGTTCGGCGCTTTACCCGCTACTGGGTCAGTGTCGAAGCACGGGCCTGAAAAATTTTCAAAATACCTGAGCCGTTTTTTCATCTCGCGTGACAGAGAAGGCAGAACCCTTTGCTTTGACCTTCTCAAGGACCCCTTGCATGCCCCTTCGCCCGAGCCCACTTGCCCAAGCCCTTCGTGCATTCCTGTTCGGCGCTGGCCTGAGCGTTGCCGCCGTCCCAGCCCTGGCTGACGCGCCTGCAGCACGCAGCTACCACATCGCGCCGATGTCGCTGGAAAGCGCCCTGAACCAGTTCGGCCGGGAAAGCGGCGTGCTGATCTCGTTCGGCTCCCAGGTCACCAGCGGTGTGCAGAGCCCGGGCCTGGACGGCCAGTACAGCCCGCAACAGGCACTGGATATCCTGCTCCAGGGCAGCGGCCTGCAGGCCCGTGCCGAAGGTGAAAACGCCTTCAGCCTGCAACCGGCAGCCACTGCCAACGCGCCTGTAGAGCTGGGTACGTCGACCGTGGTCGGCGACTGGCTGGGGGCAGCTGAACAGGACAATGTCTTCGAGCATCCCGGTGCCCGCGATGTCATCCGTCGCGAAGAATTCGAACGTCAAGGCGCCACTACCGCCCGAGAAGTGCTCAACCGCATTCCCGGGGTCAACGCCCCGGAAAACAACGGCACCGGCAGCCATGACATGGCGCTGAACTTCGGCATCCGCGGCCTCAATCCGCGTCTGGCATCGCGCTCCACGGTATTGATGGACGGCATCCCGGTGCCCTTCGCACCCTATGGTCAGCCACAGCTGTCGTTCGCCCCGATCAGCATGGGCAACATGGATGCGGTAGACGTCGTGCGCGGCGGCGGTGCGGTGCGCTACGGCCCGCAGAACGTCGGCGGTATCGTCAACTTCGTGACCCGCGCGATTCCTGATGAGCCGACGGTCAAAGCCGGCTTCCAGACCCAGACCAGCCCGTCGTCCAGCCAAGACGGCTTCAAGACCAGCGCCAACCTGCTCGCCGGTGGCACCAACGACAACGGCCTGGGCGGCGCGCTGCTCTACTCCGGCACCCGCGGTGGCGACTGGCGCGAGCACAGCGACACACAGATCGACGACCTGATCCTCAAGGGCAAACTGCAGCTCGACGACGCCAACAGCCTGCACGCCATGGCCCAGTACTACGAGGGTGAAGCGCAGATGCCCGGCGGCCTGAACGTCGCCGATTACGATGCCGATCCGTATCAGTCGACCCGCTTGCAGGACAAGTTCTGGGGCCGCCGGACGATGTTCAACTTCGGTTACGACTACAAGGAAGATGCCCGTCAGTTCAGCGTCAACAGCTTCTTCACCAAGACCCTGCGCAGCGGCTATCTGGACCAGGGCAGCTTCGTTTCGCTGTCGCCGCGTGAATACTGGGTACGCGGGATCGAAACGCGCTTCTCCCAGGGCTTCGCGCTCGGTGAGAGTTGGCATGAAGTCGGCGTCGGCTACCGCTACATCAACGAAGCCGGCCACGAGCTGCGCTACCGCGAACCGATCAGCGCCAACCAGCTGCCAACCACCGCCAGCCGCAACGACCGCGACACCCGCGGCAGCACCGAAGCCCATGCGTTGTTCCTCGATGACCGCATCGACATCGGCCAGTGGACCATCACCCCGGGCATCCGCTACGAGATGATCGATTCCGAGCAGAACAACAACCTCACTGGCCAGCACTACCAGGGCGACTACAACACCGCCCTGCCGGCGTTGAACGTGATGTATCACCTGACCGACAGCTGGAACCTGTATGCCAACACCGAAGGTTCCTTCGGCAGTGTGCAGTACAGCCAGATGCCCAACCGCGTCAGCAGCGGCGAAGTCAAACCGGAAAAAGCCCGGACCTGGGAGCTGGGTACGCGCTATGACGATGGCCTGCTGCAGGCCGAGATCGGTGCATTCCTGATCAACTTCGACAACCAGTACGAAAGCAACCAGACCAACGACTCGGTGATTGCCCGCGGCGAAACCCGCCACCAGGGTATCGAGACCAGCGTCAAGTATGCCCTCGAGGGCCTGAACCCTGCCCTGGCCGGTTTCGACGTGTATGCAACCTACGCGTTTGTTGATGCGAAAATCCGCGAAGACGGGCCGAACAAGGGTAATCGTGTACCCTTCTCGTCACGTCACAAAGGCACCCTCGGCGTTGCCTACACCGAAGGCCGGTGGCAGCTGAACCTGGACAGCACCTATCAGAGCGACCAGTACGCCGACAACGCCAATACCTCCAGCGAAAGTGCCGATGGCAGCACCGGACGCATCCCTGGCTACATGCTGTTCAGCAGCCGCGCGGCCTATGATTTCGGCCCGCAACTGTCGAACCTGAACGTCGCCGTCGGGGTGAAAAACATCTTCAATCACCAGTACTACACGCGCTCCTTTGATGACAACAACAAGGGCAAGTACGTCGGTGAACCTCTTACGGTATACCTGCAGACCTCCGTCGCGTTTTGATCCAGCGCATGCAAAAGCCCGGCCGAAGCCGGGCTTTTTGCAACAAGAAATTTATCTTTCAAAAGGACTTGAAATGTTGCGCCAAGTGCCTGACCTTGTAGTCAAGAGGCGATGGTTTCCACAGGCCGCAAAGGCCCCATCGATTCTCTTGCGAGCTAGCTGAATAAGGGATTGAACTATGCAAATCCAAGTCAATAGCGACAACCATATTCAAGGCAACATTCGACTGGAAGAGTGGGTCCGCAGCACCGTAGAAAGCACGCTCGAACGATTTGATGAAGACCTCACCCGCGTCGAGGTCCACTTGCGCGACGAGAATGGCGACAAGCCAGGTCCGCACGACAAACGCTGCCAGATGGAGGCACGCCCAAAAGGCCATCAACCGATTTCCGTGAGCCACAAATCCGCGTCCCTCGACCAGGCTGTCGAGGGTGCCGCGATCAAGCTCAACCACGCCCTGGAGCACTTCTACGGCAAGCTGCGCAGCAAACGTGCGGTGACCCAGCAAAGCGTTGACGGCGCCCAGAACGACGGTTTGCTACAGGAAGAATTTCTGGAGAACGAGCAAGCTCGCAGTATTAGCTGAATGACATAACGCAGACGGTAAAAAGGCGAGCCCGGTGGGCTCGCCTTTTTTATTGCAACAACTGCCTTGAAACCAGACCCGGTGGGAGCGGGCTTGCCCCGCGATTGCAGTGTTTCAGTCACATCGCATCGCGGGGCAAGCCCGCTCCCACAGACCGCCACCCCACCGGATGTTACTTGCTTTCTTCGATCTCTTTGCCGCTCGCATCAATAGCCTTGGTCGAGGGGTATTGGTACGAGGCATAACGCACCACCAGAATCGCAAACGCCAACAGCAAAATCCCGCCACACACATACAGCAAACCGACATCCGGCGCTTTATGGTGCGAGACGTCGCCGATCAGCAGGCGCGTCAGTGCGGTGATCGCTACATAAAGCAGGAAGCGGATCGGCATGTGGTTGGTCTTGAAGTAGATCCCCACCATCGCCCCCAGCTCGAGGTAGATGAACAGCAGCAGGATGTCATCGACGCTGACACCGCCCTTGCCGAGCATATCGATGAAGGTCGCCACCGCCGCATAGGCAGTAATCGCACCGATGCCGAACAGGGCCAGGTAGTGAAATGCTTCGACGCAGAGGTTGCCCAGCGAGTCCGCCGAGCCATGCAGGCCTTTGCGCAGTTTGTCTGCCCATTTGATGTTCACGATTTCGCTTTCCTTGATACGGCTGGGAGGATGATGCGCCACACGCATGACGCTTTTTCTGCATGCAGTAAAAAGGCCAGGGGCTGTGTTTGAGAAGGCGACCAAACGCCGCAAGGCACAGCCATCGCTGGCTGTGCCTTGTGCTTTCAACCGTAGGTTGGAAAAACCGTGTTATTCCAGTGCCGAAGCCGGGCCGAAGAACTCGTAGCGGCTCTGCTTCTCAGGAACGCCGAGGCCCTTGAGGTGCCCCTTGACCGTGGCCATGAAGCCTTTCGGGCCGAGGAAGTAGGCATCCAGGTCACGCTCCTGCGGCAGCCATTCGTTCAACTGGTCGGCAGTCAGCAGGCCAACGGCATCGGCAGGTTCACTGACACCATCGTCTTCGGCATAGCAGTAGAAGCGTTTGACCTGCGGGTAACGCGCCGCCAGACCATCGACCCAGTCACGGAACGCGTGCACCGCACCGTTGCGTGCACAGTGGATGAAGTGCACCAGACGCCCGCTTTCCAGCGCCGCTTCCAGCATCGCCAAGGTCGGGGTGATGCCGACGCCGCCGCTGATCAGCACCAGCGGCTTGTCGCTGGCACTCAAGGTGAATTCGCCCGATGGCGGGAACAGCTTGATGGTGTCGCCCACGGCCAGTTGCTCGTGCAGGTAGTTGGAAACCTTGCCACCGGCCTCGCGCTTGACGCTGATGCGGTACTGACCGGCATTGCTCAGGGCCGACAGCGAATAGTTACGGCGCTGTTCCACGCCGTCGATGAACAGCTGCAGGCCGATGTACTGACCGGGTTCGGCGCTGAGAATCGCACCACCATCGAGCGGAGCGAAGTAGAAGGAAACGATCTCGCTGCTTTCGTCGACGCGCTGCACCAGTTTGAAGTCGCGCGCACCACGCCAGCCACCCGGAGCGGCGGCTTTCTGAGCATAGATGTCGGCTTCGGCACCGATGAGGATATCGGCCAGTTGCTGGTAAGCAGCGCCCCAGGCAGCAATCACTTCAGGGGTGGCGATTTCCTTGCCGAGCACTTCTTCGATGGCGCGCAGCAGGCAGCTACCGACGATCGGGTAATGTTCCGGAAGGATCTGCAAGGCCACATGCTTGTTGATGATCTGGCCGACCAGGCCACCGAGCTGTTCGAGCTGGTCGATGTGCCGAGCATACATCAGTACACCGTTGGCCAGGGCCCGAGGCTGGTCGCCGCTGGCCTGGTGCGCCTGGTTGAACAGCGGGCGCACCTCTGGGTATTCGCTGAGCATCAGTTTGTAGAAGTGAGTGGTCAGCGCCTCACCGCCGCTTTCCAGCAGGGGAACAGTGGCTTTGACGATTGCACGATCCTGGGCATTGAGCATGAATGACTCCTGAGCCTGTGGCTTCTTGATGAATGCGTTGGTTAATTCAGTTTCCATGCCAACTTTAAAATCGTTATAAATCAACGAGTTATATTTTATAGAGTCATAAAGACCATGAATGCGATATAGTCAATAAGACCAACAGGAGTCTTTATGACCGCAAAATCCCTGCTCACCGCCCTACTGCCGCTGGTCAGCGACCTGGCCCGCGACCTGCCCGAACGCGAACGCTACCGACGCCTGCTCGAAGCCATGCGCAGCCTGTTGCCCTGCGACGCTGCCGCGCTGCTGCGTCTGGACGGTGACTGGCTGGTGCCGCTGGCGGTCGATGGCTTGAGTACCGACACCCTTGGGCGGCGCTTCAAGGTCAACGAACATCCGCGCTTCGAGGCAATTCTCGGCAACAGCGCGCCCACCCGCTTTGCCAGCGACAGCGAACTGCCCGACCCTTACGACGGCCTGGTCGAAGGCCTGCACCAGCATCTGGAAGTCCACGACTGCATGGGCTGCCCGCTGTATGTCGATGAGCAGCCCTGGGGCCTGATCACCCTCGATGCGCTGGACCCGGAGCAGTTCCAGCAGGTCGAACTCGATGCCCTGCAAGCCTTTGCCAGCCTGGCAGAAGCCACGGTCAACGTCGCCGAACGCATCGAGCGTCTGGCGTTACGCGCCGAGGATGAGCATGAACGCGCCGAGGTGTATCGCCAGGCCAGCGGCCAGCAGCACAAGGAACTGATCGGTCAGAGCAAAGCGCACAAGCGCCTGCTGGAGGAAATCCAGCTGGTCGGCAGCAGCGACCTGACCGTGCTGATCACCGGTGAAACCGGGGTCGGCAAAGAGCTGGTGGCCCAGGCCATCCATCAGACCTCAAGCCGTGCCGACAAACCGATGATCAGCCTCAACTGCGCAGCCTTGCCCGACACCCTGGTAGAGAGCGAGCTGTTCGGCCATGTGCGCGGCGCCTTTACCGGCGCCGTCGGTGAACGCCGCGGCAAGTTCGAACTGGCCAACGGCGGTACGCTGTTTCTCGACGAAGTCGGCGAGCTGTCGCTGACCGTACAGGCCAAGCTGTTGCGCGTGCTGCAGAGCGGGCAATTGCAGCGACTGGGTTCAGACCAGGAACACCGCGTCGATGTACGTCTGATCGCCGCCACCAACCGCGACCTGGCCGATGAAGTACGCAGCGGACGTTATCGCGCCGACTTCTATCACCGCCTGAGTGTCTACCCGCTGCTGGTGCCGCCGCTGCGCGAACGTGGGCGCGATGTGCTGCTGCTCAGCGGCTACTTTCTCGAACAGAATCGCTCGCGCATGGGCCTGGGCAGCCTGCGCCTGAGCGCTGAAGCCCAGGCCGCGCTGCTGGCCTACGACTGGCCGGGCAACGTGCGTGAACTGGAGCACCTGATCGGCCGCTCGGCGCTCAAGGCCCTCGGCCAGCACCGCCAGCGCCCGAAGATTCTGACCCTGGATGCTGCCGACCTGGACCTGAGACCTGTCGAGCCTGTAACCAATCACAGCCAGGCACCGCTACCTGCCGAAGTACCCCTGCCTGCTGGCGACCTGCGCCAGGCCCTCGATGATTACCAGCGCCAGCTGATCCAGGCCTGCCTTGAGCGCCATCAGCACAACTGGGCCAGCAGCGCCCGCGAACTGGGCCTGGACCGCGCCAATCTCGGTCGCCTGGCCAAGCGCCTGGGTCTACGCTGATTTGTGCAAGCGATTAAAGCCACGGACTGGCGGGTCGATAACCCGGCATCTCCCCATTTCAATCTGTCCTGAAGGTGCCTATGGCCTCGCAAAATGCCCGCGCGGACTCGCTGTCGTTGCTGCTGTTCACTCTGCGCAGTGGCAAGCTGATGGCGATCAACCTGCTCAAGGTCAGTGAAATCATTCCCTGCCCGCCGCTGACCAAACTGCCGGAGTCGCACCCCCACGTCAAAGGCGTGGCCACCCTGCGTGGCAACTCGCTGTCGGTGATCGACCTGTCCCGCGCCATTGGCGAACGGCCACTGGAAGATCCTCAGGGCGGTTGCCTGATCGTCACCGACATCAGCCGTTCCAAGCAGGGCCTGCATGTGCAGGCGGTGAGCAAGATCGTGCATTGCCTGAGCACCGACATCAAACCGCCGCCCTATGGCTCGGGCAGCAAGTCGTTCATCACCGGCGTCACCCGGGTCGACAACACCCTGGTGCAGGTGCTGGATATCGAAAAAGTCATCCATGGCATCGCCCCGCCTGCTCACGAAGTGCTCACCAGCGAGTTGAGCGCGGATGATGCGTCGCTGCTGGCCGCCACCAATATACTGGTGGTCGATGACAGCCAGGTCGCCCTGCAGCAATCGGTGCACACCCTGCGCAGCCTCGGGATCGAATGCCACACCGCGCGCAGTGCCAAGGATGCGATCAACACCCTGCTGGAGCTGCAAGGCACCGAGCAGGAAATCAACGTGGTGGTCTCGGATATCGAAATGTCCGAAATGGACGGCTACGCCTTCACCCGCACCCTGCGCGACACCCCGGACTTCAAGCACCTCTATGTACTGCTGCATACCTCTCTGGACAGTGCCATGAACAGCGAAAAAGCCAGGCTCGCCGGGGCCAATGCGGTGCTGACCAAGTTCTCCTCACCGGACCTGACCGATTGCCTGATCGTCGCCGCCCGCGCCGTGGCTTTCGCAGAAGGCTGACACCCAAGCGCTGAGGGTTGTGCTTGAAAGTGCCTGAACCTCAGGCACAATCGAGTCCATTGTCTATCGAGTCCCCGCTAAACCGTGAACACTGCCCAAACTGGCGATATCCGCTTCGACTGCACCGGCTGCGGCAAATGCTGCACTGGCCACCACGTCCCCCTGACCCTGAGCGAAGCCCGCCAATGGACGAGCTCCGGCGGCCAGGTCATCGTCCTGGTCGAAGCCTTCCTGGCCAACGGCCTGGGTTTGCCAGCCGATCAGCGCGAACATGCCTTGCGTCGTTCCTGGCCGGTGCCGTGCGGTAGCACCGAGGCGCATGTGGCGATCACCTTCGCCGCCTTCAACCCCGAACGCTGCCGCAATCTGGATGCCGATGACCGTTGCACCATCTACGAAATCCGGCCACTGGTGTGCCGCATCTATCCGATGGAAATCAACCCGCACATTCCCTTGCGCCCCGAAGCCAAGGACTGCCCCGGCGAAGCCTGGCAAAGCGGCCCGCCGTTGATCCACGGCCAGCACCTGGTCGACCGGCGCCTGGCCGAATTGATCGAACGCTCGCGCCAGGCCGACCGCGACGATATCCGTGGCAAAGTCGCCATCTGCCAGGCACTGGGCATTGATACCAGCGCCGTGAAAGGTAACGGCTTCACCGCCTATTTGCCTGACACCCAGGCCCTGGCCCGGGCACTGCAAGAAGTCCGCCCCGAGGGACAGATCGCGCCCTGGACCCTGCATGTGCTTGACCCGCAGCTGTGCGAACAACTCGAGGCCTGCGGTGCCCGGTTCCGCAGTGAAGCGGCCGGGCACTACAGCTTCATCGGTTTTTGATCAGCCTCAATGGCAGCGCCGCCAGAACTCGGCGGCCAGGCGCCGCAAATCCTCGGCCAGTGCGGCCACGTCGCTGGCGCTGAGGTGGCTCTGCTGACCGACCTGCACCGTTGACTCGCTGGCCTGGCGAATACTGATGATGTTGCAGTTGATGCTCTCGCTGACCTGACTCTGCTGTTCCACCGCCGCCGCAATCTGCACACTCATCTCGCTGATCTGTTTGACCCGCAGGCTGATGCCGTCCAGCGCGCTGGCCGCACGCCGGGCCTGATCGACGCTGTGCCCGGCATGCTCGCTGCTCTGCTGCATCACCTGCACCGCATCGCGAGCACCGACCTGCAGGACACTGATCATGCGCTGAATCTCGTGGGTTGATTGCGCTGTACGCTGCGCCAGGCTACGCACCTCATCGGCGACCACGGCAAAACCACGGCCCTGATCCCCCGCCCGAGCCGCCTCGATAGCGGCGTTGAGTGCCAGCAGGTTGGTCTGCTCGGCGATCCCGCGAATCACCTCCACCACCCCGGTGATCTCACTGCTGTGGTTCTGCAGGGTGTGGATAACCTCGGTGGCAGCATCCAGCGAGCTGGCCAGTTCCTGGATCGCGCTACGGTTGAGGTCGACCAGCTGATGCCCGGCACGGGTTTCGCCTTCGGCCTGATCGGCGGCCTGGGAGGCTTGCTGGGCATTGCTGGCGACCTGGGCGACGCTGGCGGCCATCTGGTTGATTGCGGTAGCGATCTGGTCGGCCTCGCCCTGCTGCTCGAGGCTGTTGCTGTGACTGCTTTGCAGCGATTGCGCCAGCGAGCCGCTGTGTCCGGCCAGGCGCCGGGAAGTGTCACCGATGCGCCCGACCACCGCACCGAGCTGGCCCTTGAGCATACGCAGGGCGAAATCGATCTGGCCAATGCCATCGCGTCGGCCGGTATACAACTGCTGGCTCAGCGGGTTATCGGCGATGGTCAGGGCTTCGGCACACAGACGCTGAAACGGCTTGAGCACGGCAAGAATCACCAACGCACTCAAAGCACTGGCCAGCAGCACCTCCAGCACGCCTTGCCAGGGCAATACCGGCAGCAACCAGCGCGTGAGCGCCGAGGCCAGCACCACCCCAAGTGTCACCCCTGCCCACAGTTGCCAGCCAAGCCCCAGCACCGGTAAACGTTGCCACCAGGCCTGGCGCCCACTGCGCAGCTGTGCATAACAGCGCTCGGCAGCCTCGATCTGCTCGGCGCTGGGTTTGGTCCGTACCGATTGATACTCCACCGTATGACCCTGACTGGCGATGGGCGAAACGAAAGCGCTGACCCAGTAGTGATCGCCACTCTTGCAACGGTTCTTCACCAGCCCCATCCACGACTGGCCGCGTTTGAGCGTCTGCCACATCTGTTCGAATGCCTGTGACGGCATATCCGGATGGCGCACGATATGGTGCGCGCTGCCCATCAGTTCTTCACGGCTGAAACCGCTGATCTTGACGAAGTCGTCATTGGCGTAGGTGATTACACTGGAGAGATCAGTGGTGGAAAGGATATTGGCGTCACCGGGATAATCCACATTGCGACCGGTCACAGGCATATTGCTCTTCATCGGAGGCACTCGTTGTTATTGGGAGAATCGGCAGGGCGTACGACTCTAGTGACAAATTGGCCCGATTTATTGATCCAGCTCAGGATAATTGGCAATTGGCCATTACCCTCCCCTACAAGCTGTCCGCGCTGTCAGTTAGCCGTCACGCTGCTGACCTGATCGAGCCGCTATAAACTAGGCATGACCCCTCTGCCAGCGGTGCCCGGCAAGCATGCGAATCAACTCCCGTACCCTTGTGATCTGCACCCTCCTCCTCGCCCTGGCAGGTGCTGCCCTGTGGTTGTCCAGTCGTTCGGGCAGTGAAAAGCCGGCCGGGGTTGCGGCCATACCGGTTCGGGTGGTCAGCGTCAAACAGCAGGATGTACCGCGCTTTGTCAGCGGTATCGGATCGGTGCTGTCGCTGCACAGCGTGGTCATCCGTCCGCAGGTCGAAGGGGTGCTGACCCGACTGCTGGTCAAGGAGGGGCAGTGGGTCAAGCAAGGCGATCTGCTGGCGACCATCGACGACCGCGCCATCCGCGCCAGCCTGGAGCAGGCCAAGGCGCAGCTGGGTCAGAGTCAGGCGCAGTTGCAGGTCGCCGGTGTCGACCTCAAGCGTTACAGGTTGCTCAGTACAGACAATGGCGTATCGCGCCAGACCCTGGACCAGCAGCAAGCGCTGTTCAATCAGTTGCAAGCCACCGTGCTGGGCAATCAGGCCGCGATTGCCGCCGCTCAGGTGCAATTGTCCTACACCCAGATTCTTTCACCGGTGACCGGCAGGGTCGGTATCCGCAATGTCGATGAAGGCAACTTCCTGCGCGTGGCCGATACCCAGGGACTGTTCAGCGTCACCCAGATCGACCCGATCGGGGTCGAGTTCTCTTTGCCGCAACACATGTTGCCGACCTTGCAGGGGCTGCTCAAAGCGCAGCCCCCGGCGGTGGTCCAGGCCTACCTGGAAGGCGATGGCGACAGCAGCGGCACGTTGCTGGCCGAGGGTCATCTGACTCTGATCGACAATCAGGTGGCCGCCAACACCGGGACCATCCGGGTCAAGGCCGAGTTCGCCAACCCCGACGCCCGCCTCTGGCCTGGTCAGCTGGTGACCCTGAAGCTGCAGACCGCACTGGAGCAGAACGCCCTGGTGGTACCTCCCCAGGTGGTGCAGCGCGGCATTGACGGGCACTACGTGTACCGGCTGGCCGGCAACAAAGTCGAAAGCGTGCCGGTCAAGGTGCTGTATCAGGACAGCGCCCTGAACATCATCGCCGGGGTCAGCCGAGACGATAAACTGGTCTCCGACGGCCAGTCCCGGCTCAAGCCCGGAGCCACCGTCGAAGTGGCCGCCGAAACGGCCGCACCTGAAGACGTGGCCGCCGGCCAGGTGCAGCCATGAACGCCCGCGGTTCGCTATCGCGCTGGTGTATCGACCGCCCGATCGCCACACTGCTGCTGACATTCGCGCTGGTGCTGCTCGGGGTCATCGCCTTTCCCCGCCTGCCGGTCGCGCCCTTGCCCGAGGCCGATTTTCCGACGATCCAGGTCACCGCCCAGTTGCCCGGCGCCAGCCCCGAGACCATGGCCTCGTCGGTGGCCACGCCGCTGGAAGTGCAGTTCAGTGCCATCCCCGGCATGACCCAGATGACCTCCAGCAGCGCCCTGGGTTCGACCAACCTGATCCTGCAGTTCAGCCTGGAAAAAAGCATCGACACCGCCGCCCAGGAAGTCCAGGCCGCAATCAACACCGCCACCGCGCGCCTGCCCCAGGACATGCCCAGCCCGCCGACCTGGCGCAAGGTCAACCCGGCGGACAGCCCGGTGCTGATCCTCACCGTCAGCTCGGCGCAGATGCCGGCCAACGAACTGAGCGACTACGCCGAAACCCTGCTGGCCAGGCAGCTGAGCCAGATCGAAGGCGTCGGCCTGATCAACATCACCGGCCAGTTGCGCCCGGCCATCCGTGTTCAGGCCCAGCCGGAAAAACTCGCCGCCCTGGGGCTGACCCTCGCCGACCTGCGCCAGGCCATCCAGCAAACCAGCCTGAACCTGGCCAAAGGTGCGCTGTATGGCGAAAGCAGCGTCTCGACCCTGGCCACCAACGACCAGCTGTTCCACCCCGAGGAATACGCCCAGCTGATCGTCTCCTACCGCGACGGCGCGCCGGTGCACCTGAAGGATGTCGCCAAGGTCATCAACGGCGCCGAAAATGCCTACGTCAAAGCCTGGTCCGGCGAGCAGCAGGGCCTGAACCTGGTGGTGTTCCGCCAACCGGGCGCGAACATCGTCGAGACTGTCGACGGGGTCATGGAGGCCTTGCCGCGGCTCGAACAGATGCTCCCGGCGGCGGTCCAGGTCTCGGTGCTCAACGACCGCACGCAGACCATCCGCGCTTCCCTGCACGAAGTGGAAATCACCCTGATGATCGCGGTGATCCTGGTGATCGGGGTGATGGCGCTGTTCCTGCGGCAATGGTCGGCGACCTTGATCGTATCCAGCGTGCTCGGCGTGTCGCTGATCGCCAGCTTTGCCCTGATGTACCTGTTCGGCTTCAGCCTGAACAACCTGACCCTGGTGGCCATCGTCATCGCCGTGGGCTTTGTGGTCGATGACGCGATCGTGGTGGTGGAGAACATCCACCGTCACCTGGAAGCCGGCGACAGCAAGCGCGAGGCGGCGATCAAGGGTGCCGGAGAGATCGGTTTTACCGTGGTCTCGATCAGTTTTTCGCTGGTGGCGGCGTTCATTCCGCTGCTGTTCATGGGCGGTGTGGTTGGCCGTCTGTTCAAGGAATTCGCCCTCACCGCAACCTCGACCATCCTCATATCGGTGGTGGTGTCGCTGACCCTGGCACCGACTTTATGCGCCCTGTTCATGGAGCGCCCCGAACACAAAGACCAACACAAGGTCACCTTCGGCGAACGCCTGCTGGCCTGGTACGAGCGCGTGCTGGTCAAGGCCCTGGCGCATCAGCGACTGATGATGGGGATCTTCGGCGTCACCCTGGCGCTGGCGGTGGTCGGCTATGTTGCCATTCCCAAAGGCTTCTTCCCGGTCCAGGACACCGGCTTCATCCTCGGCACCTCGGAAGGCGCTGCGGATATCTCCTACCCGGACATGATCAAAAAGCACCAGGCACTGGCCAAGGTCATCGAAGCCGACCCGGCAGTGCGCGCGTTCTCCCATGCGGTCGGGGTCACCGGCAGCAACCAGACCATCGCCAACGGCCGCTTCTGGATTGCCCTCAAGGACCGTGGTGATCGCGACGTCTCGGCCAGCGAGTTCATCGATCGCCTGCGCCCGAAACTGGCCAAGGTACCCGGCGTGGTCCTCTACCTGCGCGCCGGCCAGGACATCAACCTCAGCTCCGGCCCCACCCGCAGCCAGTACCAGTACGTGCTCAAAAGCAACGACGGCGCGGCGCTGAACCTGTGGACCCAGCGCCTGACCGAACGCCTGAAGGCCAACCCGGCCTTTCGCGACCTGTCCAACGACCTGCAGCTGGGCGCCAGCGTCACCCGCATCGATATCGACCGCCGCGCCGCGGCACGCTTCGGCCTGACCACCACCGACATCGACCAGGCGCTCTATGACGCCTTCGGCCAGCGCCAGATCAGCGAATTCCAGACCGAAACCAACCAGTACAAGGTGATCCTCGAGCTCGACGCCCGCCAGCGCGGCAAGGCCGAAAGCCTGAATTACTTCTACCTGCGCTCACCGCTGACCGGCGAAATGGTACCGCTGTCGGTGCTGGCCAAGGTCGCACCGCCGAGTACAGGGCCGTTGTCGATCAGCCATGACGGTCTTTTCCCGGCGGCCAACCTGTCGTTCAACCTGGCCTCCGGTGTGGCACTGGGTGATGCGGTACAGATCCTCGAACGCACCCAACGCGAACTGGGCATGCCCGACTCGATCATCGGCAATTTCCAGGGTGCCGCGCAGGCCTTCCAGAGTTCGCTGTCGAGCCAGCCGTGGCTGATCCTCGCCGCGCTGGTGGCGGTGTACATCATTCTCGGCGTGCTCTACGAGAGCTTCGTCCATCCGCTGACCATCATCTCCACCCTGCCCTCCGCCGGGCTTGGCGCGTTGGCGCTGCTGTGGCTGTCGGGCCAGGACTTCAGCATCATGGGCCTGATCGGCATTGTGCTGCTGATCGGTATCGTCAAGAAAAACGGCATCCTGCTCATCGACTTTGCCCTGGATGCCCAGCGCAACCTGGGCCTGAGCCCCGAGCAGGCGATCCACCAGGCCTGCCTGACGCGCTTTCGGCCGATCATGATGACCACCCTCGCCGCCCTGCTCGGTGCCGTGCCGTTGATGTTCGGCATGGGCGCTGGCGCCGAACTGCGCCAGCCGCTGGGGATTGCCGTGGTCGGCGGCTTGCTGGTCAGCCAGGCGCTGACACTGTTCACCACGCCAATCATATACTTGGCCCTGGAACGCTTGTTCCATCGGCGTCAGGCGTCGCAAAGCGCGGCGCAGCCCAATGCCAGTTGAGAACCGAACATGCGTGTGCTGATTATCGAAGATGAAGAAAAGACCGCCGACTACCTGCACCGCGGCCTGACCGAGCAAGGTTTCACCGTGGACCTGGCCCGCGACGGCATCGACGGCCTGCACCTGGCCCTGGAAGGCGATTACGCGGTGATCGTGCTCGACGTCATGCTCCCCGGCCTCGACGGTTATGGCGTGCTGCGCGCCCTGCGCGCACGCAAGCAGACGCCGGTGATCATGCTCACCGCCCGCGAGCGGGTCGAGGACCGCATTCATGGCCTGCGCGAGGGCGCCGATGACTACCTCGGCAAGCCGTTCTCCTTCCTCGAACTGGTCGCTCGCCTGCAAGCCCTGACCCGCCGTAGCGGCAGCCACGAACCGGTGCAGATCCAGGTCGCCGACCTCTGGGTCGACCTGATCAGCCGCAAGGCCAGCCGCGCCGGACAACGCCTGGACCTGACCGCCAAGGAGTTCTCGCTGCTCAGTGTGCTGGCCCGGCGCCAGGGCGAAATCCTCTCCAAGACCGCCATTGCCGAACTGGTCTGGGACATCAACTTCGACAGCGATGCCAACGTCGTCGAAGTGGCGATCAAGCGCCTGCGCGCCAAGCTCGACGGCCCCTTTGAAACCAAGCTGCTGCATACCATTCGAGGCATGGGCTATGTTCTGGAAAACCGTGCCGGCTAACTCCATCGCCCTGCGCCTGAGCGCGCTGTTTACCCTGGTCGCACTGGGTGTGTTCCTGTTGATCGGCAGCGCCTTGTACAAGCAGGTGGACCGCAGCCTGGACCTGCTGCCAGTGGCGGAACTGGAGGCGCGCTTCAGTGTGCTGGAGTCGTCGCTGACCCGCTACGACACCACCGAGCACTGGGCGAAGATCACCAACAAGCTCAACCTGCTGGGCGAAGAAGATCGCCGTATCCGCTTCTGGGTGGTCAGTGGCAACAGCACGTTCGAGTACGGCCATCCCGATGCCGGCATCCGCGCCTTCGCCCAAGGGGCACTGGGGATGCGCGACCTGCGCCTGAGCGATAGCCCCTACCCGTACAAAGTGCTGGTCAGTGAATTGCCGGCCATGGGCGCGCGCCCGCCGTTGCGCTTTCTGATCGCCATCAACACCGAAACCTTCTGGGAGACACAACACACCTTGCTGGTGGCGATTATCAGCCTGTCGGTGTTCGGCGTCTTCCTCGCCTCATTGCTCGGTTACTGGGTGGCGCGGGTCGGGCTCAAGCCGCTGGGCACGCTCTCGGCAGAAGCGCAAAAACTTGCGCCGCCTCGCTTGAGCGGTCGCCTGCAGTTATCCGACCTGCCACCGGAAGTGGCGCAGTTCGCCAGCGCCTTCAACTCCACCCTGGAGCGGGTAGACCTGGCCTATACCCGCCTTGAAGCCTTCAATGCCGACGTTGCCCATGAACTGCGCTCACCGCTGACCAACCTGATCGGCCAGACCCAGGTGGCGCTGACGCGGGGGCGCAGTGCCGAGCATTACTTCGAGGTGCTGCAATCGAACCTGGAAGAACTCGAACGCCTGCGCACCATCATCAACGACATGCTGTTCCTCGCCAGTGCCGACCAGGGCAGTAAGGCCACGGCCCTGACCTGCAGCTCGCTGGCCGAAGAAGTGGCGGCGACCCTCGATTACCTCGACTACATCCTCGAGGACGCCCGGGTACGCGTCGAGGTCAGTGGCGACGCCCAGGCGCACATCGAAAAGGCCCAGTTGCGCCGGGCCCTGATCAACCTGCTGAACAACGCCGTGCAACACACCGCAGCCCAGCAGGTCATCCAGGTGCGCATCGAACAGGTCGATGGACAGATCAGCATCGCGGTGAGCAACCCGGGGCCGGCGATTGCCGAGGAACATCTACCGATGCTGTTCGAGCGCTTCTACCGGGTCGATGCCGCGCGCACCAGTGGTGCTGGCAATCATGGATTGGGGCTGGCGATCGTCAAGGCAATTGCCCTGATGCATGGTGGCAGCGTGTTCGTGCGCAGCCAGGCGGGGGCCAATACCTTCGGGATCCTGTTACCGGCTTGAGGGCCCTATCGCTGGCAAAGCCAGCTCCCACAAGAACTGTGCATATATGTCCCTGTGGGAGCTGGCCTTGCCAGCGATGCCTGCAACGACTATTACCCTGGACGCAATAGTACTTCTCGAAAAAGTCACTGTTTCTTGCCGGTGTTTCCGACTAATTTAGTCGGACCTACTTAACACTTGCACCGCAAGAAGGCTGTTTCAAAATGTCCAACAGTATGGGTGTTGCCAGCGTATTCGTCCTGTCTTCCCTGTTATTGTCTCCTCTGGCCATGGCCGAGGAATCCCAGGCGTTCATCGCTCGCAATGCCGAGCTGGCTGTCGTCCACGAACAGGCTCGCGAGGCCTTCGCCGCCCAGTCCGAGCAAGGGTCAAAGCCCGCAGAACAGACCGCTTCCAAGGTTTCTTCGAGTGACGCAGCCGAGAGCTGATCAGCACGCCGTATCTCCCTTCGACTCCTTGGGTAATCGCACAGGTGACTTGAGCGCCTGTGCGGTTGTCTTTCAAAGCCACTGATGATCAGCGGCTTTTTTTTCGTGTGTCGAAAAGTGCCAGTCAGCTGGCTCGTTTGCTCATAAAAAGATCAACTTTCGCACCACCGAAATTGCCTTACTTTCACCTCAAGGAGTCCACCCCGGTGAACACTGCTTTACGCTTCAGCCCCCTGTTCGTTGCACTGACTGCAACGATCCCCTTCAACGCCCAGGCCAACGAGGAACAGGCCGAAGGCTTTATCGAAGGGTCCAGCCTCAACGTGCATGCGCGCAACTACTACCTCAACCGCAATCAGCTGAATCGCGGCGAGCATGACAATCGGGAGTGGGGACAGGGTTTTCTCGGTAAGTTCGAATCGGGCTACACCCCGGGCACCGTCGGCTTCGGCCTGGATGTACATGGCATGCTCGGCCTGAAACTCGATGGCGGCGCCGGCACCTCCGGCAGCAGCATCCTGCCAATCAATACCCAGGGCGACGGCGAGCCGGGCAAGGCCCACGACTCGTTCTCGACCGCCGGTGCGGCAGTCAAACTCAAGGCCTTCGACACCGAACTCAAGGCCGGTGATCTGTTTCTGACCAACCCGGTAATCGCCGGTGGTGAGTCGCGCATGCTGCCGCAGACCTTCCGCGGCGTCAGCCTGACCAACAACAGCTTCGCAGGCCTGATGCTCGAAGCCGGCCAGGCCAGCTTCACCAAGCCCTACAACCAGAGCGGCCACCGCCGCATCGACACCTTCTACGGCGCCTTGCCGGATGATCGCCAGAGCCGTCACCTGAACTGGGCCGGCATGGCCTGGAGCGGCGTACCGAACCTGACCTCGAGCCTGTATGCCTCCGAGCTCAAGGACATCTGGAACCAGTACTACTTCGACCTCGACTACACCTACAAGGTCAACGACCTGGTCAGCCTCAACCCGGGCCTGCACTACTACCACACCCAGGACACCGGCCAGGCGCTGCTCGGCAACATCGACAACAACACCTACAGCCTGCACTTCACCGTCAATGTCGGCTACAACAGCCTCACCGCGGTGTACCAGCGGGTCAATGGCAACACCCCGTTCGACTACATCAACCAGGGCGACAGCGTCTACCTGGACAACTCGCAGATCTATTCGGACTTCAACGGCCCCAACGAGCGCTCGTGGAAGCTCAAATATGCCTACGACTTCACCGGCCAGGGCATTCCCGGCCTGACCTCGATCGTCTCCTACTCGCGCGGTGAACTGGACCTGACCAAGGTCGATCCCAACAGCGTCGGTTATGGCGAATACTGGTACAACCCCGAAGGCGAGAACGCCCGCCACTGGGAGCGCGATATCGACCTGCAGTATGTGTTCCAGCAAGGCACCCTCAAGGACCTCTCGGTCCTGCTGCGCTGGGCCAGCCACCGTGGCAGCCAGGGCTACCCGCAGACCGGCAGCGATGCCGACGAGTACCGGGTAATCGTCGACTACCCACTGAACATCTTCTGACCCTGCGCGAACAAGAGCTGGCGCTCTAGCCAGCTCTTTCCGTCGGCTCGCTAGCAAAGTTCTTGTTCGACAATCCTGTGGCCCCTAGAATACCGCGCCGTCGCGTAACCACGCCGCGACTCTTCTGACGGTGTTCGGCTACAGCGACCATGACTTTGCCCTCCCGATCCCAGCGATCCGCCCTGTACAAGTCTCATCCGGAGCTGATCCTGAACCTGGGCAGTTGCCTTGCAGTGCTCGCTATCGTGGCCATCGTCAGCTACCTGGTGCTGCGCGAACGCATTAACGTCGAGCAGAGCGCCAGCCGTGCGGCGAGCAATATCGTCCAGCTGATCGAAAGTGACATCCAGCGCAACGTCGAACTCTACGACCTGTCCCTGCGCAGCTTGATCTGGGCCGTACAACAGCCCGATCTGAAATCCCTGTCACCGACCCTGCGGCAAAAGATCCTGTTCAACCAGGCCTTCGCCATGCCGGTACGCGGCGACTTGCTCTGGCTTGATGCGCAGGGCAATGTACTGGCCGACTCCACCAGTGTTCCCCCGCGCCAGGCCAACTTCGCCGACAGCAAAGTGTTCCAGGCCCATCGCCAGAATGCCGATCTGGGCATGGTCATCAGCCCGCCGTTCAAAGCGCGCCTGGGCGACCTGGACTGGTGCATCAGTTTCAGCCGGCGCATTTCCGCTGCCAACGGCGAGTTTGCCGGGGTGGCCGCCGGCGCCCTGCGCCTGTCGTACTTCACCGATCTGTTCAAGCGCCTGGATATCGGTAGCGACAGCAGCATCAACCTGATGAACACCGACGGCGTTTTGCTCGCCCGGCAATCGAACATCGCCGAAGACGCGCTGATCGGCGCCAACTTCGCCGACCGCCCCAACTTCAAGCGTCTGATGGCCGATGGCAACGGTAGTTTCGCCGGCTACTCCGGGCGTACCGGCAAAGCCAGGCTGTACACCTTCGCGCGGGTCGCCGACCTGCCGCTGATCGTCGTCGTGGCGCGCTCAAGCGATGAAGTATTCGAGTCCTGGCGACGCACGGCGTTGCTGGTCAGCTGCGCCACTGGCGTGCTGTGCATCGGTATCCTCTGGCTGACGCTGCTGCTGGGCCGTGAGCTACGCCGTCGGCAATCTGCCGAGCAGGATCTGGCCGAGCTTGCCGCCACCGACAGCCTCACCGGCCTTGCCAACCGCCGCCAGCTCGATCAGGTGCTGCGCCGCGAATGGTCACGGGCCCAGCGCAACCACCGCCCGCTGGCGGTATTGATGGTCGATGTCGATCACTTCAAGGCGTTCAACGAACGTCATGGTCATCAGGGCGGCGATGAAGCCTTGCGCAAGGTCGCCGCCGCCATTGCCCGCAGCATTCGCCGCCCCGCCGATCTGGCGGCGCGCTACGGTGGCGAGGAGTTTCTGGTGGTCCTGCCCGAGACCGAGCGGCACGGCGCCCAGGTGCTGGCTGAACGCATTCGCCGCAGCGTCGAGGCGCTGCCGCCGTTCGGTGATGACACCCAGCCGGTTACGGTGAGTATCGGTATCGGCTGCTACACGCCAGACGCCCAGCACGATCTGGCGACCTTGCTGGGCAGTGCTGACGATGCGCTCTACAGCGCCAAGCGCAACGGTCGCAACCGCGTCGAAACCGCAGACTAGGAACGGGCGCGGGCAGCGTTGCGCAGTGCCTTGACCTGGTCATGGTTGCGTTGCACGCCATGGTATTGGCGCTCGACCATGGGAATGACTTCGCTTCCAGCGGCCAACGGCAGCTTGGCCAGTTTTTCCAGGGCATCCTTGTAGGCTTTCAGCGCGTGGTCCTCACCGCGCTCGACTTCATTGAGCACCGCCTCTTCATCCTTGCCGGTAAGCATCGACTTGAGATTGACCCAGCCACGGTGCAGGTCACCGCTGACGCTGGTGGAAGTTTCCGGATCGCCGCCCAGGGCACGCACTTGCTGCTGCAGCTCGGCAGCTGCGGTAGCGCATTCGCCGGCGCGCTGCACAAAGTAGCTTTTCAGCTCGGGATTCTTCACATCCTCGGCAGAGGTTTTGAAACCTTTCTCGCCATCCTTGCTGAACTCGATCAGTTCATTGAGTACCGAGATAACATCTTTGTGGGGACTGGTCATGACACTACTCCTTTGCATGAGGGAAGATGCAGTAACCCGAGCAGTGTTCGTGCCAGCCTGAATTTGAAAAATATTTTAATAATTTTCAATAGCTTACGATTAATTGAACTCTTCAGGCTCCAGCGTTCTGCATGAACTGTCCTTTGGCCTTCATGCAGATTGCATGTATGTTCGACAGGTCCCTTTACAGAATCACATTGCATGAATCCCGAGACACTTGAACTGCTGGTCACCCGCGAAATGCCATTCGGCAAATACCAGGGCCGGCTGATCGCCGACCTGCCGGGTCATTACCTGGCCTGGTTCGCCCGCCAGGGTTTTCCCAAAGGGGAACTCGGCGGGCTACTGGCCTTGATGCACGAGATCGACCACAACGGCCTGGGCGAGCTGTTGGTGCCCCTGCGCAAGAAGCACCCGCGCCGCCGTCCCTGATCAGGCCTTGACCGGCTGCACCGTCAGCTCCACCACTTCACTGCGCTTGAGCACGGCGTAGGCCAGCGCCGTCAGCAAGCTACCCGCAAGGATCGCCAGCAGGTACAGCAACGCGTGGTTGATGGCGTTGGGAATCAGCATGACGAACAGCCCGCCATGCGGCGCCATCAGCTTGCAGCCGAAGTACATCGACAGGGCGCCGGTCAACGCACCACCGGCGATACTCGCCGGAATCACCCGCAACGGATCCTTGGCTGCAAACGGGATCGCCCCCTCCGAGATGAAGCACAGACCCAGCACAAAGGCCGCCTTGCCGGCTTCGCGCTCGCTTTGGGCAAACTTGCGCCGGGCAATGAAACTGGCGATGCCCAGGCCAATCGGCGGCACCATGCCGGCGGCCATGGTGGCGGCCATCGGGGCATAGCTCTGCGACGCCAGTAAGCCCACCGAGAAGGCATAGGCAGCCTTGTTGATCGGGCCACCGAGGTCCACGCACATCATCCCGCCGAGCAGCACACCGAGGAGGATCGCGTTGGTGGTGCCCATGCTGTCGAGAAAATGCGTCAGCCCTTCGAGCATCCCGGCCACCGGTTTGCCGACCACATAAATCATCACCAGACCGGTGAACAGGCTGGCCAGCAACGGAATGATCAGGATCGGTTTGAGCGCCTCGAGGCTGTTGGGCAAACGCACCCAGCGGCTGATCGCCTTGGCGCTGTAACCGGCGAGAAAACCGGCGACGATGCCACCGATAAACCCGGCGCCCAGGGTACTGGCCAGCAAGCCACCGATCATCCCCGGCGCCAGCCCGGGACGGTCGGCAATCGAGTAGGCGATGTAACCGGCGAGCAACGGCACCATCAGTTTGAACGCCGCTTCGCCACCGATCTGCATCAGCGCGGCCGGCAAGGTGCCCGGCTCCTTGAAGGCCTCAATCCCGAACACGAAGGACAAGGCGATCAGCAAACCGCCCGCCACCACCATCGGCAGCATGAAAGAGACCCCGGTGAGCAGGTGCTTGTACACCCCGGTTTTCTCGCTGCGGGTCGTACTGGTATTGGCGCTTTGCGCAGTTGATTCCTCGCGGCCTTCGGCCAGGGCCTTGTTCAAGGTGGCCTGGGCCTGTTTCAACGCCACGCCGGTACCGCAGCGATAGATGCGTTTACCGGCAAAGCGCTCGGTAGGCACCTCGATGTCGGCGGCCAGCAGCACCACGTCGGCCTCGACAATCGCGGCAGGCGTCAGTGGATTGCGCGCACCGACCGAGCCCTGGGTCTCGACAGTGAGTTGATGGCCCAGTTGCTGCGCCGCCTGCTGCAACGCCTCGGCGGCCATAAAGGTATGTGCGACCCCGGTCGGACAGGCAGTGATGGCGACGATCCTGGCGCTGCGCTCGACAGGGGTCGATGGCGCTTCTGCGACCGGCTGATAAACCTCAGCCTGTTCCGCCGCCTGACAGAGAAAGTGCTGGATATCGCTCAAGGCCTGGGCCGGCGAGCTCTGGAACAGGCGCTTACCGGCAAAACGCTGCAAGTCCAGCGGGCCGCTGCTGACCACCAGCACCCAGTCGGCGGCAGCGATCACCGCCGCCGACAATTGCCCCTGGGGTTGCCGCGGATCATGCACTTCAACACTGGTGCTCCAGCCCAGACGTTGCGCGGCGGCGTCCAGCAGGCGCGCACTGAGCACACTGGAAACCTGGCCGTTGGGGCAGGCGGTGACGATGGCAATGTTCATCTGCAACCCTCTTGTTGTTCTTCGCCCAGGCGCACGTCGTGCTGCAGTTGCGCCAGCTGCGCGCGGTCGTTGATGCCAAAACCGATCTGGGTCACCGCCTGGGCGGCGATCGCCGTGGCCAGGCGCAAGGTCTGCTCCGCTGAATCGGCGCCGAGCAGGCCATGGACCATGCCTGCCAGCAACGAGTCACCGGCACCCACCGTGCTGGCCACCTTGACCGTTGGCGGCACGGCCGTGAGCACGCGGCTGTGCTGGAACCAATTGACCCCATGCTCGCCCTGGGACACCACCACATGTTCGACGCCTTGGGCGATCAGTTGGCGGGCGGCCAGTTGTTGTTCAGCAAAACTGTGCACGCTGCTACCGAGCACTTCGCCGAGCTCGTCGGTGTTGGGTTTGACCAGCCAGGGCGCACTTTGCAGCCCGGCGCGCAGGGCTTCGCCGCTGCTGTCCAGAGCGACCTTCAGGCCCATGGCCTTGAGCTGTTCCAGCAGTTGCCGCAACCATTGCGGGCTGAGGCCACGCGGCAGACTGCCGGCCACCACCACCGCATCATGGCCCGGCGCGATATGCGTTAGCTTGGCCAGCAGTTGTTCACAGGCCTGTTCGCTCACCTCCGGCCCCGGCCCGTTGATGTCGGTCACGCGGCCATCGGCTTCCACCAGCTTGATGTTGCAGCGGGTCTCGCCCGGTACGCGAACAAAGCAGTCGGCAAAGCCACGCCGGGCAATCAGATCCTCGAAAGGCTGCAGATTGCCGGCGCCGAGAAAACCACCGACAGTGACGTTATGGCCAAGGTCCGCCAGCACTTGCGCAACATTCAGGCCCTTGCCCGCCGCATGGCTGTGCTGGGCCTGGCTGCGGTTGACCTGGCCGCTGCGCAGGGTATCGAGGCTGACAGTCAGGTCCAGCGCCGGGTTGAGGGTCAGGGTGAGTATCTTGGCCATTCAATCGTTCTCCACCAGCGCCCGTACGGCGCTGGCACTGCCCTGCAGCAGGGCTTGCTGAGCAAGCTGCCGGGCGTGTTCATAATTCAGTTCGCGGACCAGGGCCTTGACCTCGGCAATGCTGCGCGCCGCAACGCTCAGCTCATCGACGCCCAGCCCCAGCAGCACGGCAACCGCCTGCGGGTCAGCCGCCAGCTCGCCGCACACGCCCACCCACTTGCCATGGGCATGGGCGGCACGCACGGTCATGTCGATCAGTTGCAGCACCGCCGGGTGCAGGCCGTCGGCCTGGGCCGACAGGCTCGGATGGCCACGGTCGATGGCCAGGGTGTATTGAGTCAGGTCGTTGGTGCCGATGCTGAAGAAATCCACTTCGCGGGCCAGCACCGGGGCGAGCAAGGCCGCCGAAGGCACCTCGATCATGATCCCCAGTTGCAGGTCGCTGACGCTGATTTCTTCGCGCAGGCGTTCGACCATCGCCCGTGCCTGTTGCCATTCTTCAAGCTGGCCGACCATGGGGAACATGATCCGCAACGGACGATCACCCGCCGCACGCAGCAAGGCGCGCAACTGAGTCTCCATCACCTGCGGACGCTGCAGGGTCAGGCGAATACCGCGCACGCCGAGGAAGGGGTTCTCTTCCTTGGCGATCGGCCAGTAAGGCAGCGGCTTGTCACCGCCCACATCCAGAGTACGCACCACCAGTGGCCGACCGCCGAGACCGTCGAGGACACGGCGGTACTCGGCCTCTTGCAGCGCTTCGTCGGGGGCCTGCTGGTGGGCCATGAAAATCAGCTCGGTACGTAGCAGGCCGACACCTTCGGCGCCATGCTCGACCACCGCCTCGATGCCCTTGCTGTCGCCAATGTTGGCGAACACTTCGATGGCATGCCCGTCACGGGTCAACGCCGGTTCCAGGCGATGGGCACGGGCCAGTTGCAGGCGTTGCTCACGGCGATCGCGTTCGGCCAGGGCGCGCTGCAGCTCATCGGCAGGCGGCGCGACGTGCAGGCGACCACGCTGACCATCGAGCAACAGTGCAGTACCTGAAGCGATCAGCAATACCGCATCGCCCGCGCCGACCACTGCCGGAATACCCAGGGCGCGGGCGACGATGGCACTGTGCGCCGTCGCGCCGCCACGGGCGGTGAGAATTCCGGCGACACGTGCCGGGTCCAGGCGCGCCACATCCGACGGGCCGACCTCCTCCATCACCAGCACATAGGGTTGCTCCGGCGCCGGGATGTCCGCCTCGCCACACAGCTGGGCCAGCACCCGACGACCGATGTCGCGCAAGTCGGCAGCACGCTCGGCGAGCAAGACATCGTGCAACGCCTCCTGCTGGCGCGCCGCGTTGTCGATCACCGCCATCCACGCCGCCGGGGCGCTTTCGCCCTGGCGCAGACGCTGATCGACTTCGTCACTCAGGTCGGGGTCGGCGAGCATTTCCTGGTGGGTGATGAAAATTTCGCCGATGGCCTTGGCCTGGCTGCGCTGGATCAGCGCGCCGATCTCGGCATTGACCGCCGCCAGCGCCTGCTGCAGGCGCTGGCGCTCGATGGGCAGCGACTCACCGCGCAGCGGATAATCGAACTCACGCAGCACCTGAATATGCGCCGGGCCGCTGGCAATCCCTGGCGCGGCCGCCACGCCGTGGATCACCGCACCCGGCGATGGCGCCTGAAGCTCAGGCTCCGGGAGCATTTCAGGCGCGGCTTCGGCCACCACGTCCAGTGCCTCGACGTCCTCGCCCAGCCCCGCTTCAATCGCCGCCAGCAAGGCCGGCAGCGCATCGGCGGCCACATTAGGCTCAGCAATGATTTCCAGCACCTGGCCGCGCCGGGCACCGAGGCTGAGCAGCTTGCTCAGGCTCTTGGCCGAAACGGCCGCCTGGCCGCTGTCGACCACACGCACACGAATTTCACCGTCAAACGCCTTGGCCAGTTGCGCCAGCTCCTTGGCCGGCCGCGCATGCAAGCCATGGGCATTGGCCAGGCCGATGCGCGCACAGGGCCAATCCGCCGGCACTTCACCGCCCAGCACTTCGAGCACCGCGCGGCTATTGGTGGCGCGGCACAGTTCCTGGCCGCGGCCTTCGATCAACAGCGTGCACAAGCGCTCAAGCAAAGCCTGATGGGCTTCGCCCAGGCTAGCGAGGCAAAACACCCCGTGCAGAGGTTGGTCGCGATAACGCAGCGGTTGCTGTGGGGTGACAAAGGCCAACCCGGGCTGACGCACGGCCTGCTGGCTGTGCAGCCACCACAGGCCTTCGCCCAGCGGCAGCGGCTCGACCTGCTGCAGCACCCCGGCAAAACCAGCGCTGACACAGTCGGCGCGGTGTAACAGACGTGCAGCACGCCAGACCAACTCGTCGAAATCTTCGGCCGTCACGCCCAGGCCGATCATCTGCGCATCCAGCGCCAGCTCCTGCGGAGCACCTTGCAGCAACTTGAGCAGTGCCTCGGCAGAACTGGCCCGACGCAGCGCCTCGGCCAGGTCGGTTTCACCCAGAGCGCGGGTCAGCAGTTGCAGCAAGCGCAGGTGTTCATCGGAGCGTGCGGCGATACCGATGGCCAGGTACACCTTATGGCCATCGCCCCAGTCCACGCCCTCGGGGAACTGCAACAGACGCACGCCGGTGGTAAACACCTGATCGCGGGTTTCCGGGGTGCCATGGGGGATCGCAATACCCTGGCCCAGAAAGGTCGAACCCTGCGCCTCGCGGGCCTGCAGGCCCGCCAGGTAGCCGTCGGCAACCAGGCCATCGCTGACCAGGTGCTCGGCCATAAGCTGCAGCGCCGCCGACTTATCCACAGCCGACTGGCCCATGGATATCTGCTCTACAGTGAGCTCGAGCATGACCTTCTCCTTTGCAGCACCCGGCGGGTGCTGAGGTATTGTTGTGAATTTTTCAGCATAGGGCCAGTTGCTATCAGCCCTCGGCAGGCGGTGGTTCGGCAGAAAAATCGCCTGCTGAAACGTTTAATCTGGAATTGTGAGCACGTTACTCGATAATCTTCGATCAATGAAGCCCCATCTTGTCGGACAATTGCGACAATGGTCGTCTGCGCCCTGATCAAAGAATCGGCGACAATTCCCGGTCAGGCTGTGCAAGCAGCCCCGGTATAACAAGGAATTTGCGGTGAAACTCAGCGATATCGCCCGACTGGCCGGTGTGTCCGTAACGACTGCCAGCTATGTCATCAACGGCAAGGCCGAACAGCAACGCATCAGCAGCAGCACGGTGGAGCGTGTGCGTGCGGTGGTCGAAGCCCATGGCTTCACCCCCAACCCGCAGGCTGCCGGCTTGCGTAGCCGTCACACCAAGACCCTGGGGTTCATTCTCCCGGATCTGGAAAACCCCAGCTATGCACGCATTGCCAAACAACTGGAACAAGGCGCCCGGGCCAAGGGTTACCAACTGCTGATTGCCAGCAGCGACGACCAGCCCGAAAGCGAACGCCAGTTGCAGCAGCTGTTCCGTGCCCGCCGCTGCGATGCGCTGTTTGTCGCCAGCTGCCTGCCGGCCGGTGACGACAGCTATCGCCAGCTGCAAGCCAAAGGCCTGCCGATCATCGCCATCGACCGTAGCCTGGACCCGGCGCATTTCTGCTCCGTGGTCAGCGACGACCGCAACGCCAGCCTGCAACTGACCCGCAGCCTGCTCGCCACCAAGCCCGCGCACATCGCCCTGATCGGTGCGCGGCCAGAGCTCAGCGTCAGCCAGGCGCGGGCCGGTGGTTTCGATGAAGCGCTGCAAGACTTTACCGGCAAAGTCAGCCGCTACCAGGGCGAAGCCTTCAGCCGCGAGTGCGGCCAGCGCCTGATGAACGAACTGATCGCCGAACTCGGCGGCTTGCCGGATGCCCTGGTCACCACCTCCTACGTGCTGCTGCAAGGCGTGTTCGACGTCCTGCAGGCGCGCCCGGCCGACTCGCGCAGCCTGCAACTGGGCACCTTCGGTGATAACCAGCTGCTCGACTTTTTGCCACTGCCGGTCAATGCCATGGCCCAGCAACACGGCGTCATGGCTGAAATCGCCCTGAAACTGGCCCTGGCTGCGGTTGAAGAAAAACACTACGAACCTGGCGTACACGCCGTCGGTCGAACCTTCAAACAGCGAATCATCAAGGCCTGAGCATGCGCCTGATCGACACCCACACCCATCTGGATTTTCCGGATTTCGACCCTGACCGTACGGCCCTGCTGGCCAACGCCAGGGCCGCGGGTGTCGAGCGCATGGTGGTGCTCGGTGTGTATCAGGACAACTGGCAGCGGGTGTGGGACCTGGTGCGCAGCGACCCGCACCTGTATGCCGCCTTCGGCCTGCACCCGGTCTATCTCGACCAGCACCGCCCGGAGCACTTGCGTGAACTGGGCGACTGGCTAAGCCGCCTGCGTGGCGAGCGCCAGCTGTGTGCAGTAGGTGAATTCGGCCTCGACTACTACCTGCCGGAACTGGATCGCGAACGCCAGCAGCACTGGTTCGAAGCCCAGCTGCAACTGGCCGTCGACTTCAACCTGCCCGCCCTGCTGCATGTGCGCCGTAGTCATGCCGCGGTGATTGCCACGCTCAAGCGTTACAAACTTGCGCGTGGTGGCATCATTCACGCATTTGCGGGGAGCTTTGAAGAAGCCCGCGAATATCACAAGCTCGGGTTCAAACTGGGCCTTGGCGGCGCCGCCACCTGGCCGCAAGCACTGCGCTTGCACAAGGTGCTGCCGCAGTTGCCGCTTGAGAGTCTGGTGCTGGAAACCGATGCGCCGGATATGGCGCCGGTTATGTATGCCGGGATGCGCAACAGTCCTGAGCATTTGCCGCAGATTGCTACCGCGCTGGCAGCGGTGATCGGGATTGAAGTGGAGCGGTTGGCTGAGGTGAGTACGCGCAATGCGTGCGAATTGTTTGGTTGGCCAAGTAAAGGCTGACGACAAACTTACAAGCCAGCCTTAGCCGTGCGGGCCGGTGGTCGCGCACCGCGTTTCTTGATGACCGCACGATCCTCTGCGGGAATGATCGGCATATTGATGAGTGAGCCAAGGGTCATCCTCATTCCGAAGATGCGCAGAATGCCGTTAAGCGTATTGATGGTCGGATTACCCTTGTCAGTTTCCAGCTGGTAAAGCGCTTTCGTCGACATTTTGCACATAGCAGCAAAGGTTGCCTGATCAAGGCCGGTCACCTCGACACGCAAGCGGCGAATCGTGGTACCAAGGGTCTCCTGGCCAGCCACATTTTTCAGCTTGATGTCTTCAATGAGCTTTCGGCGCTCTTCAATCGAGATCAACTTCATTGCAGGCCCCACTCCGCCAAACGGACATCCAGATTGTTCAAGGGAATCGATTGTGCCCTGCGCACGCCTTCAGGCAACTCGCTCAAAAGCTCGGGAAGTGCCCGAAACTCTTGCGCCGCCTGCTTCAACCTACGCATCAACTGGTTCGTATCAAGCACACCATCGAAAGAGGCGCACACTGCAGCCCAGTCTGGTGAACCTGCTCGCTCACTCTGCCACTTGGTCACTCGCGTTACCCCCTCTGGATCGAGCACCATCGGCGCCAGGTCATAGATAGGTGCCAACTGCAGCCGTCCTTGGTGACGGAAGATCGAGGTGTTGCGGCCATGATTATCCGAGTTACCCAGGATGCGGTTGAGCAGATCACGGCGTACGTACTCGAACACCAGGTCATCGATTTCATCAACTTGCTGGTTTGCTTTCCACAGATGGACCAGTCGCTGCACCACCTCTTCATGCCGCATCGCCGAGCCGGGCACCGTGTTTGCGCAGACTGAATAGATCGACTCCATCGCAATACGCTCTACCCTGCCGCCGTCTGCGCGCCTATCGAAACGTGGCATCCAGAGGCTCGGCTTTTCCGCTTCCTCCAGCGCCAACCCTTCTACCGCCACGGTATCGAGCCCAAGTGCGGCGATCGCCCGGTAATAAAGAAACTCGGCACGCAGGATATCTTTATCGCGTTCAGTCACCTTGTTACGCGCAAACTTCACCAGCCAATGGCGGAGTGCCTGGTCATCGGCGAGCACTGCATCGGCATGTAAACCGCCGTTGGCATCCTCGGTCATCAGCAACTTCGGCGCCTCTCCCTGCGCACCGGTTGCGCCCCCCATGGCGGCGCCGAGCTCATAGGCGTATTCAAGGAAATCGTTAGACCGCTCAATAACGTCTTGCCGTGAGAAAGCGATGTCCCTGGCGGGATCGATATGCTCGCTCGACTCTTTGACTCGCAGGTGTCCAGCAGGGGCTGGCGTGCAGCGTTTGAGCAGGAACAGCTCCATATCCATCCCTTCGGGCTTCTCGTGCCCGAAACGGACCTCAAGGGATTTACGCGCCGCACCGGCGGGAACGATGTCGTAGACAAAGGCGGGATACCCGACGGTATCCGTCGCGGTCCAGCTCAACGGCAAATTCACACTGACAGCAGGCTCGAAAGCAGACCCCATGCTTTCGATGAATTCCAACAGATAACCTTGGCTATAGGCAGTAGAACAGGCACTGTCAGCTACCCGCCGCTCATTTTGAACGGTAAGTACCAACGCGTCGTGCCATTGGCCTTCCACGAAGGCCTGCAGAGTGAGTTGCTCAGCCATCACGCCCTCGTAAATCGGAACTTTAATGCTGCAAAATATAGCTCCGCCAAGGGTAATCGGCAATAAAATTCTTGTTAGCAACAATCCCAGAGATAAATCAGCACTTTAGTACTGATTAAATTTCCGGCGCGCCGACATGCGCCAGGAGGCCTGGCGTCGGTCGAGGATTCGAGGATTTCGGTTGAACTGCGCTTACTGCTGCAATATGAAAGCTGCCATAGCCTGCAGATCATCCTGGCTCAATTGCGCAAACGGCGGCATTGGAACACTCCCCCATCTCCCCGTACCGCCCTGCTGAATGCTCAACGTCACCTTGACCAATGCCTGCGCATCGTTGGCGTACTTGGCCGCCACATCGCGGTACGCCGGCCCTACCACCTTGTGATCAAGGGCATGACAAGACAGGCAAGCATTGTTCTGCAACAAGGCCATGGCATCGATCTTTGCCCCCTGCGCTGACGAGGGTTTGCCCGGCGCCGGATACGATGCCGCCTGCACGTCGGCATCGCTCGCCTCGGCACTGCCATAGGTCGCTGCCAGGTAAGCACCGATGATGCTCACATCCTGATCGCTGATCGGCGCGCCATACACCTTCTGCATCTTGCCGGCTTCGGCCGTCCATTGCGCCAGGCTCATGCCCGGCGGCTGGAAGCTGATGTAATCGGCAGAATGGCAGGTGGAACATTTCTGCTGGGCCAAGGCGTAGCCCGGTAGTCCATTGGCCTTGAACACCGCCGTTTCCGCCGGCAAGGTGATCGACAGCGGCGCGGCCTCAAGCATCGCGACCCAACAAACCTGAACCGCGCACAGTAACGTGGTCATGCGTTTCATCTGGCTCATGCAGGCTTCCTCAGGCGACGGTCACGTGGGTGGTTTCGACAACGTGACGGCGATAGCCGCCGGGGTTCCAGTCGGCTCGTAACGGCTGGGTCTCGCTCGCAGCGTTACTGGCGCGCACCATCAGTTGAGTGGCGCCTTGGCTGCCGAAGCTGATCGCCAGCGTCCACTCGCGAAAGGAGAATCGCCCCAGATCCTCACCCAGTGTGGCCTCACGCCAATGCCGACCACCGTCAATCGAAACCTCCACCTTGTTGACGCCGGCACCACCGTCGAAGGCGATGCCCTTGAGCAACACACGCTGGTTAAGTGGCAACACATCGCCATGTTTGACGCTGGTAATGAAGCTGCGCACCGGCAATGTGGAAATCGGCCGGGTTTTCGCCGCCGTGGTGCCGGGCGCGATACACAAACAATCGTTATCCGGAACCTGGTATCCCTTGGCCATGAAAAAGCCGTCGTAGGTGTGGTCGAGCACCTCGATCTCACTCAGGTGCTTGACCCAGTACGTGCCGAAGTATCCCGGTACCACCAGACGGATCGGATAACCGTTGAGAAATGGCAGATCGGTGCCATTCATTGCCCAGGCGATCATCGGCTCGCCGTTCATGGCATGGCTGATGTCCAGGGCCTTGATGAATTCCGGCGTGCTCGCCAGTACCGGCTTGTCGAGGCCACGGAAGGTCACTTGCCGGGCCGCAGCGTTCACCCCGGCCTTTTCCAGTACCGCCTTGAGCGGTACCCCCAGCCAGCGTGCATTGCCCATCGAGCCATTGCCCAGCTGCGCGCCGAACACCCGCGGCATCGAGAAGCCACGGCTGTTGCCTGAACACTGATTGACCGCCACCACCTCGACGGGGTCGCTGAGAGCCTTGAGTTCATTCAGCGACAATGACAGCGGTGTACCGACCGAGCCCTTGACCGTCAGCCTGTAGCTGTCCGGGTCGATGCTGGTAGGGAAATTAGCCAGATGGTAGCGGACAAAAAACGCGTCATTGGGCGTGATCGGTCCTTCGTTGAACACCGCGAATGGCGTTTCAAGGTGCGGCGGGCGGGTGCTCACCAGGGTCAGTGGGCGCTTCTGTGGGTATTGCACCAGCGGCCGTGGGCCGGCGGCGAAGGTCACCCCTTCAGCGCTTTCGTCAGCCTTGGCCAGGTTCGCCAACGGCGAAGCTGCCACCGCCAGGGCAAAGGCATCGCGCAGAACACGTCGACGGCCAAGGTTGTTGCTACCTAAAAAGCTGAACTTCATGCCGCGCTCCCTGTGATGGCGTTCCTGAAAGGCAACTGACAGCGCCCTGTCAGTTTTTCTAGCGCCTTTCAGTATCGTCACCGGCAGATTCGCTGCTTTTCATTGAGCGTCAGCGGCTTGGCAATTGATGACAGTCTGGAGGTCAGATCAGAACCAGCCGGTGTCTTCCTCCAGCTCTGCGCGGCACTGCTTGAGCTGCGCACCATAGACCTTCGACTGCTGCTCGACCTTGCGTGCCACCTGCATCAGCCACGGCTTGCTGCGATAGGTCCCACGACTGAAACCACCGCGCCCCTCGTGGTAAGCCAGGTACTGGTTGTAGGTATCCCACTTGGAGATCCCCAGCTGTTTTTGCGTGCCGTCGGTATACCAACCAATGAACATCATCGCGTCATCAAAGTTGTCCCGCGAGCCGCCATTGCCGGTGCCGTCCTTGTACTCGCCCCAGACCGGGTCCTGGGCTTGTGCATAACCATAGGCCGAGCTCACGCGCCCCCAGGGAATTACCCACAACAGGTAATCACGCGGCGGCAGTGCATCGTGAATGAAGCTGCTTTCCTGCTTCATGATCGCCATCGCCACGTGTTGCGGCGTGCCGTACTTTTCCTGCATCTCCAGCGAATCTTCGTACCAGTCAGGGTATTGGCGGAAGATATTGCAGAGATTGTTCTGATCCCTGGGCGGCGCGGTGGCGCAGCCAGTCAAGATCACACACATCAGCATCAGTGCCCAAACCAGCCCTTGTTTCATCCATCGCCCCAGCAAAAAAATGAGGGCATTGGTTGCCCTTCGTATGTAACGCAGAATTCTATGATGGCCTGCGCCCTGGCAGGGTCACCTGCATCAGCGCAACGAATCTTCAGAATTTCCCGATTCCATGTAGTCCATTTCCGAATCATACTTTTGCGGCTTTCAAGCCATTGCAGTGGTCCCGCGAGGGGCCTAGTCTCGACCGGTCGTTGTCAATTTCAACGATCGGTTTTGACAGGCCGGCAACATCGTGAGACATGTGCAAGTCTTTATGGCAATTGTACGTGGGGCACCTTCGTGTGCGCCGAGTTCTCCGATCGGTCTGTCAACCCGCGTACAGTTGCCACCCATTTGTTTGACAGCAGATGCGTGGCGGCTCCACTTACTCGGAGACACCATGTTAAAAATCGTCCCTGATCCACCGCTCCACACAAACCAATCCCTCGAAGACATCCTCGTCCAGATCTCTGAATACCTGGTCTGTGCCATGACCGTGGCGCAACAGACCGTCCTCCTCCATTCCAGCTCCCCAGGTCAGATCCTGACCTTGTCCACCATGCATGAAATCGACAACGCCCGAAGTTTGGTTGAAGTGGCGTTGAGCAGAGTTCAGTTACAGCACTGAAGTATCTACAGGTGAGCGCCAGCGTTGCCGACGCAAAGCTGGCCGCTTAGGGCGTAGCGCATACCGGGAGAAGGTGGATGAACGAGGATTCGCTTGCAGGCCGCACTTCAGGCCTCAAAACAATAGGCATCGGCGTGTTCGGTGAAGGCGAGAACGGTTCTCCCGTTGAAGACCTGTTCCGGATTGAACCTGGGCACAATGCGGATTATGTTCTGGAACAGGCAGCGCTGTTGATGAGCTACGTGAATAAACTGACGCATCATTTGTTGTTCGAACAGGATGAAGCCATGATTGGCGCCGCCCATTACCTGAGCGGGATGGCCAAGGCGATGGTTCAGGACGTCGCGCATGGGGTGCTGGTGAGGTGACGAAGTGACAATGGAAATTATAGCTGCCAGTGGCTCTGGATATGAGCGGGACTTGCAGGTCCTGCTTGATGGCGTGGTGATATATTGCACGACGACAATAGTTAATAAATACATGGACAAGCCATGTATTGACAATGACTTGCTAAACGCAACCATAAAAGAAAACTCATTTTCTCTAGCATATTCTGTGTTGTGTCGCGATTCGAAAGTCTTATTTGACCAGCCTTTTCCCCGCTCACCAAGTTCCGTGCTGAACGGAATATGTATAGCGATAAAAGAAGAAGATTCTTTTGTTATCAGGAACAGTGTATTGGGGGCTGTCTTTGTATCTTTTGAGAACGCCGTGAAGCTGTCACTAGGGCAAACGGTTTTTGTCCGCGGCGAATTACATGTCGATAGTGCGTTTATTAACCTGGAGGGCTTTGCAGGGTGATACTCGAATGCGGTCTTGGCCTTTGAATTCCAGCAACACAGAAGCAGCGCGCCGGACGTACTAACCTACTGTACTTCGGCCGGCGTTTTGTGAAAGTCTGCGCGTCCTTTGCCGGTCGACTTTCAATCAATGCTGGCGCAATTGCCGTGGGCTCGCGTTCAACAGCCGGCGCATCAGACGTCGGAGTGCAGTTGCATCCTGGTATCCGACTTGCTCCGCAACCGCTTCCACGGAGTATTTACTGGATTCGAGCAGCGCCCGGGCCTTGTTCAACTGCACTCGCTGGATGAGCTGTCGGGTGGAGTGGCCTGTGGCCTTGTGGACGTGACGCGACAAGGTCCGCTCGGACATGCCGGCCTGCGCCGCCAGCGCCTTGACGCCGGGCAGTTGCGGCAAGGACGCTTCGATCTGCGCGGTCAGGTTCGAGATCAGGGCGTTGCCCTGCGCCATCATCGCCGGGACCACGAAGGGCGACTGCAAATGCCGACGATCGAGCAGCAAGGCTTTGCCAACCGCGTCGGCAATCCCGGGCGACAGACGTCGGCGTAGCAGGTGCAGCATGAGATCGGTTTGGGCGAAAGCGGCACCCGCCGTGGTCAACGGAGGATCAGCCAGCACCATGACGTCCGGATCAACGCAGCAGCGCGGCGAAATCCTCTGCAAGTGCGGCGCCAGCCACCAGGAGGTGGTCACCTTGCGGCCATCCAGCAGCCCTGCGGCATGCAGCAGAAACACGGCCGAGCATGACGCGGCAATCTCTTTGCCGTTCGACAGGTGGGCGTTCAGTGCACAGAGCAAGGGCGCGACCCAGGCCTCCTCCAAGCGCCGTTCAAGCATGTCGACGTCACTGACGCCAATACCCGGTATGACCCAGCAAGAGCTGTCCGCGGCGCTATTCTCGAGCGGCTCGACGTGCAGTTGCAGGCCATGGCCGAGCGTCACCGGTCCTGGTTGGAGGCCGCACACCCGCCAGCGCGGTGTCGCCTCGCCGTGACGTTCAGCGACAGTTGCAGCGGTGGCGAGAATGTCCAGGGTGGCGCTCACACTGGAGGCGAATGCCCCCGGTACGACCAGAATAGTGAAATCGTGCATTGTCCGATTATGCCCGAAAGAAGACGGATCGGTCACTTATGCGCAATTGGAGGGAGCTGGTCCAATAGCACCTCCACTTTCGCCAAGGTTTTCAGCCATGCCTAACATCCTGATCAAGGTACCCACCGGGGCTTTCAACAACCAACAACGAGCGCGCCTGTTGATGCGTGTCAGCGAGGCAGCCATTGCGCACGAGCATATAGGCGACAACCCACGCCAACGCAGCCTGTGCTGGGTGCTTATCGAAGAAGTTCGCTCGACCGATTGGCTATGTGGCGGCGTGAACCCGCATGCCCAGGCCATTCCCTGCATCGTCATTGTCAAGGTGCCTGCCGGTGTGCTTGACGAGCCCATGCGCAGGGACTACATCCAGGGCCTGCATCAGGCAGTCGCACTGTGCCAGGAACCGGACGACCAGCGCTTGCTGATGACCTCGATACAACTGCTGGATGTTACCGATGGCACCTGGGGCGCGAACGGGAGTCTCTGGCATCTTGCCGACTTCACCCGCGCCGCCGGTTATGCACATCTCACCTCTCAAGAGGCTCCAGGCCACTGACAGCTACCTGCCGCCCGCGCTTGAGATCGACGCTGGCCAGGATCAGCAGGCCGACAACGAAATAGCTGCCGGTAATCAGCATTGCCAGGCGGTGATCGCCTGCGGTCAGCCAACTGGTCAGGCCGTAAGTCATCGGGCCGAGGATTGCCGAGAGTTTGACCGCTAGCCCCCAGAGGCCGAAGAACTCCGCCAGCCGCGTCGGTGGCGCCAGCAGGCCGACTATCGCGCGGCCGGCCGATTGGCTGGCGCCCATGCACAGACCGGCGAGGTTGGCCGCCAGCCAGAACAACCCCGGCCCCTGCGCGCCCCAGACCAGCCCGACCATACCGAGCCAGCCCAGCAAGGTCAGCGTCAGCGTGAGTCGATGGCCGAGGCGGTCTTGCAGCCAACCGAACAGCACGGCGCCGATGGACGCCGTGATGTTCACCACCAGGATCAGCAGCAGCGTGTCTTGGGTACTGAAGCCCATGACCTGATTGGCATAGATGGCAGCAAGGGTGATCACTGCCGAGATACCGGCCTGGTAGCAGACGGTGCAGGCAAGAAAGCGCAGCAGGTCACGATAGCGCCCGGCATCGCGCAGGGTTTGCGCGAAGCGCGCCAGCACCGCTTGCGCAATAGGCGTGTCGCCGTGCGACGACTGCGGCTGGCTGCGCTCGCGCAGGTACAGGAAGGTCGGCAAGCTGGCGACGAGGAACAAGACCGCGGTGATCAGCATGCACACCGGCACGAACTGTGCCGCAGTCTGGCCCTGCGCTTGAGCCCAGCTGACGAAGGCCAGGCAGGCGCCCAGGCTGACCAGCCCGCCGATATAGCCGAATCCCCAGCCCCAGCCGGACACCTTGCCCAAGGCATCCGTTCGGGCGAGTTCGGGCAGGAAGGCGGCGATCAGGTTCTCGCCGCTGCCGAAGCAGAAGTTCGATAGCACAATGAAAAGGATCGCGACACCAAGCTCCCCCGGCCCGGCCAGCGCAAGCCCAGCGGTAAACACGACGCAACCGAGCGTACTGAACAGCAGCAGGCGCTTCTTGCAGGCGAAGGCGTCGGCATAGGCGCCAAGCAGCGGCGCGGTCAGGATGATCAGGGCATAGGAGAAGGCTATGGCACTGGTCCAGGCCAGCGTACCCCAGGCTTCGTCCTTGGCGACGACAGCGACGAAGTAGGCGTTGAATACGGCGGTGATCACTACTGTCGTGTAGCCGGAGTTGGCGAAATCGAACATCGCCCAGGCCCAGATTTCTCGGCGTGTCACTCCGGGGGCAAGGCTGGCTGGCATGGTGATTTCCCTGCAGGCACTGCGTCCTGAGAGCCTAGCCCCGGCTCACTCATCCTGCGAGCGCTTGCGTTCATGATGGCATTCCCAGCCACCGCCATAGGCGCATAATAGAAGTCGAGCGTCCTGTCATGAGGGGCCTCTGATGTCTCATCCGCCTTTAGAGACTCGCGCCGTTCCCCGCGCCAGTGGGGATGCGGAAAAATTGCTCGAAATTGTCCAGCGCACCGTGGTCGAGCTGCGTCCGCAGGCAGAAGGTTTATCCGTTACCTTGCACAGTGTGCTGGATCGGGACCTGGGCATAGACAGTCTGGCCCGGGTCGAACTGTGGTCACGCATCGAGCATGAGTTCGGTGTACACCTACCGGAAAACCTGTTCGCCTCGGCAGACACCCCCGCCGACGTACTGTACGTGCTGCACAGCAGACATGGCGCCGAGGCCATACGTCCGTTGCCCTCCAGCGACGCCATCGAGGCCCTGACAACAACAGCGCAGACGCCGGACGCAGCGCAAACCTTGATCGAAGTACTGGACTGGCAAGTACGCCAGCAGCCGCAGCGTCTCCACGTGCGCCTGCTGGGCGAAAATGACCAGCAGGACGATATCAGCTATGGCGCCTTGCACCAGGGCGCCCTGGCCGTTGCCGCCGGGCTGCAACGCTGTGGCTTGCTCGCCGGTCAGACCGTGGCGCTGATGCTGCCCACCGGCCGCGATTTTCTCCATGGCTTTTTCGGCATCCTGTTGGCCGGTGGTGTGCCGGTGCCCATCTACCCACCGCTACGCCTGTCGCAGATAGAGGATCATCTGCAGCGTCAGGCCGGCATCCTGCGCAACGCCGAAGCCAAAGTGCTGATTACCGTGACGCAAGCCAAGCTGCTTGCCCGGCTGCTCCAACCACAGGTTCCGAGCCTGACTCACATCGCCAGCGTGGCCGAGCTGACAGCCGAGGGCGGCGAGTGCCGCACTCCGCCACGGCAAGCGAATGACATTGCCTTCCTGCAGTACACCTCGGGCAGCACCGGCCAGCCCAAAGGCGTGATGGTCAGCCACGCCAATCTGCTGGCCAACCTGCGCAGCATGGGTGGGGTGCTGAAAGTGGGGCCGCAGGACGTGTTCGTCAGCTGGCTGCCGATGTACCACGACATGGGCCTGATCGGCGCCTGGCTGGGCAGCCTGTATTACGGCTACAGCCTGGTGCTGATGTCGCCGCTGGCTTTCCTGGCGCGACCGGCGCGTTGGTTATGGGCCATTGATCGCTTGCACGGTACGTTGTCGGCGGCGCCCAACTTCGCCTACGAACTGTGCCTGAGCAAACTTGCCGACAAAGACCTCGAGGGCCTGGACCTGAGCCATTGGCGCATAGCCTTCAACGGTGCCGAGCCGGTCAGCCCGGAGACCTTGCAGCGATTCACCGAACGTTTCGCGCGCTACGGCTTTGCACCTGCTGCGATGGCCCCCGTCTACGGCTTGGCCGAGGCCACGTTGGGTGTGGCCTTTCCGCCCTTGGGCCGAGGGCCGTTGATCGACCGGGTGCAGCGCGAGGCGTTTCAGCTCCACGGCACAGCACTGCCTGCGGCGGCGGATGCCAGCGCAGTGCTGCGCTTTGTCTCCAGCGGCCGGCCGCTGCCGGGCCATCAGATTCGCATCGTCGACAGCAGCGCAGTCGAACTCCCCGAACGCAACGAAGGCCACCTGCAATTTCGCGGGCCATCCACCACCGATGGCTACTACCGAAACCCTGAAGAGACTGGCCGGGTACTGCGCGATGGCTGGTTCGACTCACTCGATTTCGCCTACATGGCCGGCGGAGAGGTCTACCTGACCGGCCGCGCCAAGGATCTGATCATCCGTGCCGGGCGCAATATCTATCCCTACGATGTCGAAGCGGCGGTCGGCAATTTGCCCGGTCTGCGCAAAGGTTGCATTGCGGTGTTCGGCAGTCCCGACCTGGCCACCGGCACCGAGCGCCTGGTGGTGTTGGCGGAAAGCTACGAAAAAGACGCTGCCGTGCGGCAACAGCTGCAGCAGGAGGTCAACCGCATTGTGGTCGATCTCACCGGTGTGTCGCCCGATGATATTGTTCTGGCACCACCGCACAGCGTACTGAAGACCTCCAGCGGCAAGATTCGCCGTGCTGCCAGTCGCGAACTGTATGAGCGTGGCGAGCTGGGGCGGCCACATCTCGCCGTGTGGCGCCAGCTTCTGCGCCTTGTGGTGCAGGCCGTACGCCGGCATATCGGTCGGCGCTGGCGGGCCTGCCGCGCGGCGCTGTATGCCGCTTACATCTGGCTGCTGTTCTGCCTGGTCACACCCCTGACCTGGCTGGGCGTCGCGGTCCTGCCGCGCCAGCGTTGGTGCCGCAGCTTTACCCGTATGGCCGCACGGCTGTTCGTGGGCTTGACGGGTGTGCCGTTCAGCGTCACCGGGCTGGAGCACCTGCCTGAAGCTGGAGCGAGCGTACTGGCCGCGAACCATGCCAGCTATCTGGACGGTGTCATACTCTGCGCGGCCCTACCGCCGCAGTTCAGCTTTGTTGCCAAGCGCGAGCTGGCTGACCAGTGGATCGCCGGCCGCTTCCTGCGCAAGCTCGGTGCACACTTCGTCGAACGCTTCGACCTGCAACGCAGCGCCGCAGACGCCGCGCCCCTGGCCGAGGCGCTAGAGGCTGGCCAGTCCCTGGTGTTCTTCCCCGAGGGAACCTTCACCCGCGAACCAGGCTTGCGAACCTTCCATATGGGTGCCTTCGTGCTCGCCGCGCGTGTCGGCGTGCCGCTGCTGCCGGTCGCAATCTGCGGCACGCGCAGGGTGCTGCGCGACGGTCAGTGGTTCCCGCGCTACGGTGCAATCCACGTCAATGTCTGCCCCCCGCTGTTGGCGCAAGGGCCGGACTGGCTACAGGCAATCAAGCTGCGGGATACGACGATAGCGATGCTGCTGGAGCACCTGGATGAATCGGAGCGCGCCCAGCGCGCAGGCTAGGCGACTGCTTTGATATCGACTCTAACGCGATGTTTCGACTTTCAACACTTCTGTGTAAATAGCGTCGACCGTTTGACCGGGCTCAAGGTCCGTTAAGTGCGCCTGCACTTTTGGGTCTTTGACAATAACGACCTGCTCTTTTCCATCCGGACGCAGCAGGGTCACTTCGTTTTTCAGCCTATCGACGTGGGTGATCTTCGAAGTAACTCTGGCCGTGCGATACACCTCACCACCCGGCGCGCTGTCATCGGTGGCGCGATTGATCCAGGCATCATTGGTGACACCCGGCGTACCACCCACGTTGGTATCGAGTACGTAGTCGATCGATCGAGTTACGTTGATGTCGACCTTGTCGCCGACCTTCAGGTTGCGCAGCGCCTTGGCCTGGTCGGTGAGCTGGATGGGAACCGGGCGTTTATCAAGGCCTTCGATGGTGACCTGATAGTTTGCCGGATCAACGGCCAGTACCTGGGTTTCAAAGTATTCATTCTCGGCCTCGCTGTTCAACAGTACTTCGGCCGCACGGGCGGCAAAGCTGGCAGTGGCTACAAGCGAAACGAGGGCAACAGCATGGACGACAGAGCGAAGTGATTTCATAGGGCTGCTTTACATTGGATGGTTGACCGAGCAGCGCCGGAAATACCAAATCCGAGCACGCTGCTCGTGCGCCAAAGCATGGCGATTCAAACGCACAAATCCGTGGCGTTGATCAGTGTGATGAGCCAAGACGAACGTTGCCGCGCGGGCCGGCCAACGCCCAGATGATCAGACCGAGCACCGGAAGAAATGCAACAAGCGCTACCCAGAGCACTTTCTTCAGGGTTTCGCTATTGCTCCTCACCACATTGATAATCGCCCAGATATCCAGGACAAAAATGATGAAGGCGATAAAGTTGTACAAGATAGAGCCCATGAACACACTCCAGCTGCGATGAGATTGCCGGTCAGAATAGCAAAGGTTCCGGGAAACACGGCCCGCCAGCCTAAAGTGGCGTCTGGGTGAGCGCTATAGGGAAATACCTAAAAGTAAAAACAAGGCAGCAGGAAACAACAAAACCCTCAGCAGATGGGCTTTGCATGATTTTACTTAGGCTAAAAAAGACAATCAGAACAGGCGAAATGTAGTGGTCAACTAATCCCGGACACTGCGTTGAGTTTTTCCTCGGCCACAGCAGGCGCCAGCCCGCTGGCCACGCTGCTCATAGGCCATGTCCAAGGCCTTGATCTCCAGGTCGGCATCGGGCTTCGATGACAACGCCCAGCCCACCACGCGACAGACAAAAAACTCAATGAAACGATGAGCGGTTGCGGTCGAAAATGAGTGAGGCGGCATAATGGCAACGATGCTGGTTCACCCCAGCCTCTTCCCTCAGCTGTTGCGAGCCTCCTTTGTAATGAACACCGAAAGACGTTACTCAATCATCCTGGAGCGTAGTGCTGAGGTGCTGCTTAACAACGCACTCATGACACAAGTCGAGGCGTTTTGGGACGCCAATGACTCCCGCTACTTCGGCTTACGCATCGAAGACGAGCACAGCGCGCATGCGCGGGTCATGGTTACCGATGAACTCCCCGAGGATGACGGCGAGTGAGTTCAAATCCCGCGCCTACAGGGCTTGTTTCTGTAGGCACGGAATTTCGACAGGCGCGGATCAGATACGGAAGCTGCCCACCAGGTGTTTCAGGCGAGCGGCTTGCTGCTCCAGGTCGGTGCAGGCGCGCAGGGTGGACTGCAGGTTTTCCACCCCTTCCTGGTTGAGCATGTTGATTTCATTGATGTCCATGTTGATCGAATCAACCACAGCGGTTTGCTCCTCGGTGGCGGTGGCCACCGACTGGTTCATACCATCAATCTCGCCGATGCGCAGGGTCACGCTGCCCAGACGCTCACCGGCCTGATTGGCAATCTCGACGCTGTCCTGGCTGTGGCGCTGGCTCTGGCCCATGGTGTCAACCGACTCGCGGGCGCCGACCTGCAGCTCCTCGATCATGTTCTGTACTTGCTGTGCCGACTCCTGAGTACGGTGCGCAAGGTTACGCACTTCATCGGCGACCACCGCGAAACCGCGCCCGGCCTCACCGGCGCGGGCCGCTTCGATCGCGGCGTTGAGCGCCAGCAGGTTGGTCTGCTGGGAGATGCTGGTGATCACTTCGAGGATCTGGCCAATGTTCACGGTCTTGCTATTGAGCGTCTCGATGTGCGAACTGGACGTGCTGATCAGATCCGACAGACGATTCATCGCGGCAATGCTGCGATCGACCACCTGCTGGCCTTCTTCGGCCAGGTGACGCGCCGAGCTTGCCTGTTGCGAAGCCTGCGCGGCGTTATGGGCAATCTCCTGGGCGGCTGCACCAAGCTGGTTGATGGCCGCCGCAACGCTATTGGTGCGGTTGGACTGCTCGTCGGAATTGACCATCGACGAGTTGGAAGCGCTCACCACCCGCAGTGCCACTTCGTTGACCTGCTCGGTGGCTGAAGACACCTCGCGGATCGAGGTATGAATACGCTCAACGAAACGGTTGAACGCAGTACCCAGAGCACCGAACTCGTCCTGACTGTGGATGGTCAGGCGCTTGGTCAGATCCCCTTCACCTTCGGCGATATCTTCCATCGCCCGGATCATCGTGTTCAACGGTTGCAGCAGAACACGGATCAGCAGGCCGAGCAGCGTGATAATGATGGCCACCGCGATAAGCGTGGCAATGATTGCCGAGGTGCGGAAATCACTGAGCATCGCGTAGGCCTTGTCCTTGTCGACGGACAGGCCGATGTACCAATTGGCCGAGGGCAGGCCCTTGATAGGCGCGAAGGTCAGCAGACGGGCCTGGCCATTGGCCTCGACCTCGGTCAGCTCGGCAGACAGCCTCGGTGTGTTCGCCGGGTACAGATCCGACAGCGACTTCATCACCAGCGCGTTGTCCGGGTGGACAAGGATCTTGCCTTGGTCGTTGACCAGGAAGGCATAACCCATACCGCCGAAGTTCAGCGAGTTGATGATTTCCACCAGGCCATCCAGCGCCAGATCGCCCCCGACCACACCGATGCTGCCGGAGACTTTGCTGAGGATGCCGATGACCATCTTGTTGGTGGTCAGATCGATATAGGGTTCGGTGAGCATCGCGCCGTTGGCGCTCATACCGTCCTTGTACCAGGGGCGGGTGCGCGGATCATAGCCGTCGGGCATCTTGGCGTCTGGACGCACACTGAAACCGCCATCGACCTTGCCCAGGTAGACGGTGAGAAAGCTCGAGATCAGGGCGTTCTGGCCCATCAGCGTCTCGGCGTTGGCTGGGTCCTGGGCAATGTTCTGTGCCAGGTTTTCCACCAGACTGATCCGCCCCTCCAGCAGGTTGCGGATATTGGTGGACGTCGAGGCACCCATTTCTGCCAGGTAATTTTCCAGATTAATGCGCGTCGCATTACGCTGGAGGTAGTCGCTGTACAGGGTGAACAGGGTAAAGGCGAGCATCACGATCAATGACGCAACCAAAAGAATTTTGTGACTGAAACGCAGATTTTTATTCATGGTGTGTTCAGTAGTCTTTTTACCGGGACATTTGATTGATATCGGTTGTAGGGGGGAAACCTTGAGGGGCGGAGGGGGTGGTTGATGGCGTTTGGTGGGGGATGTGGCTGAAGACGATGGGCGGGTGAAAACCATAAAGCCCGCAGTGAGCGGGCTTTATGGGGGGTGTTCTGTAGAGAGCCGTGGGCTTTTTGAAATTGTTCAGAGACGGGCAGCTATCGGTCAGTTTCCGCCGTTCGAGCGTCCACGTTCAGTACTTGATATCCCGGGCTTTTTGACGTCCTTCCTGCTTCGTTTGCCGCTTGTCCTGTCGACAACGAGGATTGCTTTGGGCATCGGCCGCTCGACAGTCCTGTTTCGTCTCACGCGCATCCTGGCGCGTCTCCTGCCTGACATCGCGCGCGGCACGACGTGTCTCGGCTCGTTCGGTGGCCGCCCAAGATGTCCCGTTGGCCACCAGAAGAAAAATCATGGCTACCCAACCAAACGTCCTGTGCGTTCTCATAATCTGATCTCCAGGAGCTCGATGTCGAATTCTAAGTACAGCTGATTTCCGAACGTTCCGCAGGCTAAGGAACTGCCATTCATCTAAGCGATGTCCATTGAGCACCTTGCCACTGGCAGCGATAGCGAACGATTGCCGCCAGCTAGAGACATAACGAGATAGGTAGAAACAAGAAAGCCCGCACATGGCGGGCTTTTCTGAGGGTTTCGCATACAAGGAGAGACGTATCGAAACAGCTGAATGGTGCCGGAGACAGGAATCGAACCTGCGACCTTCGCGTTACGAGTGCGCTGCTCTACCGACTGAGCTACACCGGCGTGGCACCAACGCTACCACTGCCGGATCGCTTACGCAAATCACTGTTTAATAACAGCTAATGCTCACTTCGCCGGGGCACTTCCAGCAGGCTTGCAACCAGCTGGGGCGAGGTCTTCTTCTAGGGTGCTAGCACACGCCCAGCCACTGGCCGAGCGGGTCAGAGTGAGGGTTTTGCCCAAAGCCGTAGCCGGGGCATCGACCAAGGTGCAGACGATACTACCCGCGCCAGTGGCAGCCGTGCCGGTGGCGGTGATCGCGCAGTTGCTGGTAGTCGCCTGACCGCCCAGAGCAGTGACGTCGGTGACGTCTTTGCCCTCGTTCATGCGCAGATCAAACGGGGTTTTCAGAGCGGAAATCTCGACCAGGGCAGCAGTCGCCTTGGTCCGCACCTGATGGTTGGTGTACATGGGCAAGGCGATGGTCGCCAGGATGCCGATGATCGCTACGACGATCATCAGTTCGATCAAGGTAATGCCGCGTTGTCCTTTCATGGACGTTCTCCCTCGCAAAATCGGTTCTGGTCAGCAGCGCTCAGCATCGGGCCACCAACAGGCGCGCCAGTAGGCCCGAATGGACACCTTTTGTCACTCTGCGCCGGTCATTCGCTGACGCCGGCTCGACTACTCTAGTGAGCAGCGGGCACTCCTGCCCGCTGCACGGGCCCTGAAGCTGTTTCCGGGTTTGTGCGGGCCACGCCACAAGGATGTCGCGATGACCGAAAAAACCTATAGCTACAGCTGGCAAGGCACTACAGCACAAGGGGCGCTGGTCAGTGGCCAGAGCAGTGGGCGCAGCCCTGCCCTGCTGCGCGCCGAGTTGCGTAAACGCGGTATTCGCCCGCTCAGTGTCGAACGGGTACAGGCCAGGTTGTGGCGCAGGCAAGGCACGCTGGGTAGCCGCGAGTTGAGCCAGTTCAGCCGCCAGCTGGCCAGTTTGATCTGTTCCGGTGTCGCGCTGTTGCAAGCGCTTGAGGTGATTGCCCAGAGCAGCAGCAACCCGGTGCTGATCCGCCTGCTGGGTACGCTGAAAACCGATATCGGCGCAGGCTGCAATCTGGCGGATGCGTTGCGTCGGCATCCGCGGTATTTCGATGCGCTGTACTGCAATCTGATTGCTGCCGGGGAACAGTCCGGCAGCCTGGAAAGCGTGCTTGAGCAGGTCGCCAGTCTGCAGGAGCATCGCCAGGCGCTGCGCTCGCGGTTGAAAAAGGCCATGACCTATCCACTGATCGTGCTGCTGACCGGGCTCGGTGTTTCCAGCCTGTTGCTGCTTGAGGTGGTGCCGCAGTTTCAGACAATGTTCAACGGCTTCGGCGCGCAGCTACCTGCTTTTACCCAATGGGTGATTGGCTTGTCCGATTGGTTGGGGCAGTACTTTGGCTGGTTGCTGCTGTTCACGATCGGCAGTGTCTGGGGACTGTGTCGGGCTTACCGGCGCCAGCCGGCGTTTCGTTTGTGGTGTCTGGGCCTGGCGCTGAAGCTGCCGGTGGTTGGCGACTTGTTGAGCAACGCCGCCCTCGCCCGTTTCGCCCGCACGCTGTCCACCTCGTTCGCCGCCGGTGTGCCGCTGGTGGAAGCGCTGGGGCCGGTGGCCGGTGCGTGCGGTAATCCGTTGTATGAGCAAGCGGTGCTGCGCCTGCGCAAGGACCTCGCCAGCGGCCAGTCGTTGAGCCAGGCGATGGCCAGAAACGGTTTGTTTCCGCGCTTGATGCAACAGATGTGCGCCATCGGCGAGACAGGCGGTACGCTGGACGATATGCTCGCCAGAGTCGCCAGCCATTACGAAAGCGCCATTGAACGCTTGCTCGATAACCTGGCCAGCTTGCTCGAACCTCTGATCGTGCTGATTCTCGGGCTGCTGGTGGGCAGCCTGGTGATCGCCATGTACCTGCCAATCTTTCAGCTCGGTAGTGTGATCTGAACATGGACCTGATGGATACGCTGGCCAGCCAGCCGCTGCTATACCTGAGCTTTGCCCTGCTCCTGGGGCTGGTCGTCGGCAGTTTTCTCAATGTGCTGGTGCACCGCCTGCCGATCATGCTGCAACGCCAGTGGCAGGCTGAAGCGCGGGAGGTGCTCGAGCTGCCCAGCGAGCCTGAAGCCGAGCGTTACGATCTGTTCTTGCCCGCATCACAGTGTCCGCACTGCGGGCATCGCATTCGCGCCTGGGAAAACATTCCGGTTTTGAGCTACCTGCTGCTGCGCGGACGCTGCAGCAGTTGCCGCAGCGCCATCAGTGCCCGTTATCCGCTGGTAGAGCTGGGCTGCGCGGCCCTGACGGTGTTTGTCGCCTGGTATCTGGGGGCAACTACCGCTGCGCTGGCCCTGATGCTGTTCAGTTGGGGACTGCTGGCCATGAGCCTGATCGACATCGAGCACCGGCTGTTGCCCGATGCTTTGGTGTTGCCGCTGTTGTGGCTGGGACTGATCGTCAACGCTTTCGAGCTGTTCGTGCCCTTGTCAGATGCTCTGTGGGGCGCCGTCGCAGGTTATTTGAGCCTGTGGTCGGTGTTCTGGCTGTTCAAGATCATCACCGGTAAAGAGGGCATGGGTTACGGCGATTTCAAGCTACTGGCGCTGATCGGTGCCTGGGGTGGCTGGCAGATCCTGCCGCTGACCCTGCTGCTGTCGTCGGTACTTGGTGCGGTGATCGGGCTGATCATGCTGCGTGCCAAAGGCCAGCAAACCAGCACGCCGATCCCCTTTGGTCCCTATCTGGCCATCGCGGGCTGGATCGCACTGCTCTGGGGTGGTCAAATAACCACTTCTTACCTGAACCTTTCTGGAATGTGATGACCACCGCTGCTTTCACTCCCTGGATTCTCGGCCTCACCGGCGGCATCGGCAGTGGCAAAAGTGCTGCGGCCCAGCGCTTTGTCGAGCTGGGTGTGCACTTGGTGGATGCCGATCAGGCCGCGCGCTGGGTGGTCGAACCCGGGCGTCCGGCACTGGCCCGTATCGTCGAGCGCTTCGGTGCCGGTGTGCTGCAGGAAGATGGCCAACTGAACCGTGCGGCACTGCGCGAGCTGATCTTCAGCGACCCCGAGCAACGGCGCTGGCTGGAAGCCCTGCTGCATCCGTTGATCGGTCAGGAGATTTTCAGTTACCTGGCCAAGGCCGAGTCGCCTTATGCGGTGTTTGTGTCGCCGCTGATGGTCGAATCGGGCCAGTTTCAGCGCACCCAGCGCCTGCTGGTGATCGATGCCCCGCAGGAGCTGCAGATCCAGCGCACCCTGCTGCGCGACCAGACCAGCCCGGAACAGGTGCAGGCCATTCTCAAGGCCCAGGCCAGCCGCGAAGAGCGCCTGCGCCATGCCCACGATGTGCTGGTCAATGATCGCGACCTGACCTGGCTGCATTCGGAGGTCGACCGCCTGCATCACTTTTATCTGACTTTGCGAGGAGGCCAAGCATGAGCCAACCCATGACCGTAGAATGCCCGACCTGTGGCGCCCCCGTTGAATGGAACGCCGCCAGCACGTTCCGGCCGTTCTGTTCCGATCGCTGCAAGCTGATCGACCTGGGGGCGTGGGCTGCTGAAGAGCACAAGATCCCGGTCGCGCCGGATGCTGAAGACGAACTGTTTTCCGGCGAGCTCGATCCACGCGCCCACCATTGAGCCTCAGCGCCCGGCGTCGTCGTCCTTCCACGGTGCCTGCAGATAGCGGGTGCGGTTGAAGGTCTCCAGCCACTCCGGGCAAAACACCACCAGGGCGCTGACGATCATGCCGTTGATAAAGGCTTCGGGAAAGATGATCAGCCACAGGTAGCCGATAAAGTCTTCGATCCACTCCGGCATCACGAAGCGCCCGTCCAGCCACAGCAACCCCAGCCCGAGCAACAGGCACAGCAGTGCCGCCAGGGCTGCGGCAAAAAATCCCGAACAGAAAATATAAACGAACAGGTTTTTCGGCTGCGCCCGTTCCACCAGGATCGCGCAGACTTCGGTGACCAGCACTGGTAGGCCGATAAACAACAGGCCGTTGACGCCCATGGCGGCCAGGTCCTGACGCCCTAGCAAGATCAACCCGACCTGCGCCAGCAGGCCGCCGACAATCGCCAGTGGCCAATCCAGCAACAACGTGACCGCAGTCATGCCGATGAAGTGGTACGACACCCCGTTGTCGAAGTCGCGGCGCACCAACCACAGCGCGAACAAGGCGAACACGGTGCCGAACAGCAGATGCTGGCGACGACTGTCAGTGAACAACTCGACCCAACGCGTACGCGCCAGCGCCCACACCAACAGCACGACATAGCCGACCCAGCCCAGGGTCAGGCTGTGGTCAGACAGCACTTGAGCATCAATCACGGCAGCAGAGCCCTTCAGACAAGACTTTGCTGGCAGTCTACACCTCAAGCAGTGAGCCACGCCGGTGCTGGCCTTCAGCTATGCTCAAACGCAAGCGACCCTGGCGCTCCTGAAACGGAGTGAGTCATGCCCAAGCCTCTCATTACCGCTCCCTTGGTGATTGCTCTGGCAACACTGCTGGGCCAGCCGCTGCCCGCTTCGGCGGCTAACTATCAAACCTTGTGTCAGGTAAAGGAGGGCAGCGCCAGCAATACGGCGACCTTCTGGTTCGACACGCGCTCACTCTGCGCCTACTCCGGAATGCAGGTTCAGCAAGGCCGCACTTATCAGGTGAAGATGCAGGTGCCTGATCAGTGGCGCTGGAGTGACCGGCAGATTCCGGCCAACCCTGGCGGCTATGAATGTCCGCTGGAGTTTCCGCTTTCGTGGCTAATGGCACTCTCAACGTCTATGCGCCGGCATCCGGATCTGCCCTGGTTTCAGACCATGGTGCGTATCGGCACTGCTGGCGACGACATTTACGCGCTGCCCATCAAGCCGGAACAACTATTACCGTCAGAACACTGCGATCCTGAACCGGAGATCGAGGAGTGGCCCAAAGCGTGGCGCTGCCCTCCTGATGCGGTTGCCGTGGAAGGCGGCCGAATCTTCAACAGCAGTTTTACCGCCCGCAGCGACGGTCCTTTGTTTTTCTACGTGAACGATGTGGGGGGCGGGTCGGTGTTGGGGGATCTCCTCTACCGCAATAACCAGGGCTGCGCGCGCGTCACAATCACCGAATCACAACAGTAACGCCGATGCCTTGGCGCTGAACGCGAGCATGGAGGATGTGCGATGCGCTGGATGCTGATGGTGTTGGTGCTGATGCTGATGCTGATGACGGCCGGCTGTGCCCAGGACCTGAGCCAACTCGGCCCGATCAAGCTATCGGACGAGCACAAGCTGACACAACCAAAACTGGAGTATTTCGGGGTGGCGGGGTTTCGGCTGCGCTGGCGTGATGAAGCGGTAGTGTTCGACCCTTTTTTCAGCCGCCCGTCTCCACTCCAACTGCTCTGGCTCACACCCGATGTCAAAAGAATCAAGGATGGTATGCCCAGAACGCCGGAAGCGACCATGCTGTTGGTCGGTCACGCTCACTATGATCACCTGCTCGATGTGGCCTGGGTTTTGAACCATAAAACCCCAAACGCGACCTTCTATGGCTCGCGTACTGCCGGGCATATCTTGCGTGCTGAAGTCAGTGCAGAGCGCGAATTCGAAGATGCCGAGCAGAAAATGGCCTGGCTACCAGGCCCCAACGGCCCACGCCCGATTGCCCGGGAAGATGGCTGGTTCAAGTCGAAAAAAGGCGCTTTCCGGGCCATGCCGATTCAGAGCAGCCACGCGCCAAACGTCACACAAATTGACCTGATGGGTGGCAGTTACCAACAAGACCTGAAAACTTTGCCCAAAAGCTTCCGGAACTGGAAGGAAGGCCAGACCCTGGCCTGGCTGGTGGACCTGCTGGATGAAAACGGCAAAACCGTCTACCGCATCCACTTTCAGGACAGTTCAAGTGAAGAACCTTATGGATTTCCTCCCGATCCTGGCGATAACAGAGGTATCGATGTCGTGATCCTGCCGGTGGCGTCGTGGATTCAAGTCAAAAGATATCCACAGGCCCTGATCGAAGCGACTCAACCCAAGCTGGTTGTACTGTGCCATTGGGAGGACTTTTTCAGTGGCGATCCTGATGACCTCAAAGTGTTACGCGGCGAAAAAGACGAATACGCCCTGTACCGGATCGTGCGCACCACATTGCCGCAAGCATCACAGATCGTGATGCCCAAGCCGTTCAGCGAGATAGCCCTGCCGCCGCTGTAACCCACGCTTGGTTAACGGGTTTATTTCTGAAGACACAATTGGACGCTAAGCTTGTCCCCATGGACGACTCAGACTACTTGCGCCTGCTAACCATTCAGGCCGAACAAGCCAATGCGTTTCTTTCCAATGCCCGTAAATGGGAACGTGAGCGTTGGGTCTGCCAGCGCCTGCTGCAAGGCTTGAACATTCCTTACCGTAGCGAGGACTTTACCCCCGCCGGTCAAGAGCCGCCTGACGTGCTGTTTCGCGATGCTGCTTTCGAGGTGTTTTTCGTCCTCGATGAAGGCCGTCGGCTCAACGACGAGTGGCGCGAAGAGCTACAACGGCGGCGCAGCGCCTTTTCCCTGAGCCAGCTGGTGCGGCGCGAAGCGCGGCCGCGGCGGATCAGTGCCCAGGAGCTGTTGCAGCGTCTGGCCCCGACCTTGCGCAAAAAATCGCACAACTACCAGGAACGCGGGCTCGACCTGAGCGAACTGGACATCATCGCCTTCGCCAGCCTCAAGCGTGAGGTGCTCGACCTCAACAGCCACTTCCCGCCGCCCACCGAATACCTGCGCCAGGGCTGGCGCTCGCTGTCGCTGGTGGGGCCGACCTTCGCCCGGGTGCTGTTCGCCCACCCGGATGCGCCGGACTTTCTGCGCGGTAACCTCGGCCGCAGCATTGTTTTCGATGTCGGCATCAGCCTTTGAGCTGGCCCCCTGCCAACGCGTAATGGCATAAATTGCGTGGCGGTGATACAAAGCGCAATCATTCGTCATAATGACCGCCGCGTGACTGCGCCATGGGCCTTGCTCAAACAACTACAGTGAACCCTGTAGCTTCCTTTCAGTCACAAGCGTCTACCTGACGAGGCCCTCATGACCAGCCGCCTGAATCCCGAAGACCAACGTCGTGTCGATCAATACCTGCAAGCCCCCCAACATCAAGTCGAGCGCAAGCCTTTCCGGCCCTGGCTGCTCCTTGTCATGGTGGTGCTGGTGACTGTTGGCCTGGGCCTGTTGAGCCGCCTCCTGAGTAACCTGGTGCTATGAGCTGCCTTGCGCTCGCCCAAACCGCCCGCCCTGAGCGGCCGATGACTCACGACCAGAATTCCGTAAACCTTATGAGATATCCCCATGACTCACCGTATTGTGATTGTCGGCGGCGGCGCCGGCGGCCTGGAACTGGCGACCCGCCTGGGTAAAACCCTGGGCAAGAAGGGCAGCGCCAGCATCACCTTGGTCGACGCCAACCTGACGCACATCTGGAAGCCATTGCTGCACGAAGTAGCCGCAGGCTCGCTGAACTCCTCGGAAGACGAACTGAACTACGTGGCCCAGGCCAAGTGGAATCACTTCCAGTTCCAGCTCGGCCGCATGAGTGGCCTGGACCGCGAGAGCAAACAGATCCAGCTGGCCGCGACCCTCGACGAAGAAGGCCGCGAGCTGCTGCCTGCGCGCACTCTGGGCTACGACACCCTGATAATCGCCGTAGGCAGCAACACCAACGACTTCGGTACCCTTGGCGCGGCGCAGAACTGCCTGTTCCTGGATACCCGCAAGCAGGCCGAGCGTTTTCATCAGCAGTTGCTCAACCATTACCTGCGCGCCCATGCCGGCGATCAGGCCAACGAAACCATCAGCGTGGCGATTGTCGGTGCCGGTGCCACGGGCGTGGAGCTGGCTGCCGAACTGCATCACGCGGCACACGAACTGGCTGCCTACGGCCTGGACCGCATCCAGCCCAAGGACATGCACATCACCCTGATCGAAGCGGGCCCGCGGGTACTGCCTGCGTTGCCGGAGCGTATCAGCGTGCCGGTGCACCAGACCCTAGAAAAGCTCGGGGTCACGGTGATGACCAATGCTTCAGTCAGTGAAGTGACGGCCACCGAGCTGAAAACCAGCAATGGCGATGTGATCCCGGCCAGTCTCAAAGTCTGGGCAGCGGGTATCCGTGCGCCGGGGTTCCTCAAGGACATCGACGGCCTGGAGACCAACCGGATCAACCAACTGGTGGTTCGCCCTACCCTGCAGACCACGCTGGACGACGACATTTTCGCCTTCGGTGATTGCGCCGCCTGCCCTCAGCCGGGCAGCGACCGCAATGTACCGCCGCGGGCCCAGGCCGCCCACCAGCAGGCCTCGATGCTGGCCAAATCGTTGAAGGCACGCCTGGAAGGCAAACCGTTGCCGACTTACGCCTACCGCGATTACGGCTCGCTGGTATCGCTGTCGCGTTTCTCGGCGGTGGGTAACCTGATGGGTAACCTGACCGGCAGCGTCATGCTCGAAGGCTGGCTGGCGCGGATGTTCTACGTGTCGTTGTACCGCATGCACCAGATGGCGCTGTATGGCACGTTCCGTACGCTGATGCTGATGTTGGGTAGCCGCATTGGCCGTGGCACCGAGCCGCGCCTGAAGCTGCACTGACATCATCGCTGGCAAGGCCAGATCCCACAGGTCTGTGTGCAACACCAGGCATGTGGGAGCCGGCATTGCCGGCGATGGGCTGCAAAGCAGCCCCATTAACGGAGTACTCGATAAGTACTCTGCACAAAACCATTCTCGAATGTGGTGCTGCGCACATGCTGCAGCTTCACATCCCCCGCCAATGCCCCGAACAGGGGAATCCCGCTGCCCAGTAACACCGGTATCCGAGTGATGGTCAGTTCATCTACCCGCCCTTCACGCAAGAAGCTTTGCACCACCTGGCCACCATCGAGGTACAGGCTCCTGGCGCCTGTGTCGCGCAGATGCTCGAGCAGGTCGGCAATCGGCCCGGGATGCACCTCGACACCCTCCACCTGGCCCAGGGTGCTGCTCAGCACCACAACGCGCTTGTGCGGATACGGCCATTCGCCAAAGGTCAGTACTTTCTCGTAGGTGTTGCGCCCCATGACCAGGGTATCGACCGTCGCCATGTAAGCGGCATAGCCGTGGTCGTCGCTGGAGGTGGTGGCAACCATCAACCAGTCCAGCTCACCGCTCTCGCGGGCGATGAAGCCATCGAGGCTGGTGGCGATGTATACGGAGGCTTTGAGGGTCATGGGGCAGCTCCCTTGCAGAATATTGGCGGATAGTAGCAGGCAATATTCAGGGCTGCAGAAACGAAAAAAGGGCACCCTTTTAAAGGTGCCCTTTTCTCTGAATATGGTCGGGGTAAGGGGATTCGAACTCCTGACATCCTGCTCCCAAAGCAGGCGCGCTACCGGACTGCGCTATACCCC